>DATMDS010000231.1:0-65537 GCA_035557575.1 Pseudonocardia sp.
ATGCGGTCCACCATCCACATGCTCGCGGCCGGCGACCACGCGCCGTTCACCGCTGCGGTGCGCGAGGTACGCCGGCAGTGGTGGCGACGGGTGGTGAAGCCGCCGCCCGAGCTGGACATGCCGGCGGTGGCCGCGGCGGTCCGCGGCTACCTGGCCGACGGGCCGTTGAAGCAGACCGAGATCCAGGCCCGGCTCGCCGCCGACGGCCTCCCCGCGCTGGCCTGGTCCGGCGTGCAGCTGTGGGTGGATCTGGTCCGGGTGCCGCCGGCCGGCACCTGGGGCACACCCCGCGCGCACGTCTACGGCCTGGCCGAGGACACCGTGCCCGCGCCGCGACCGGCTCCCTCCGAGGCGGAGGGTCAGGAGGTGCTGGTGCGCCGGTACCTGGGGGCCTTCGGTCCGGCCGCGGCCCGCGACATCGCCTCGTTCTGCGGCTGGAACGTCACCCTGACCCGACAGGTGCTGGCCCGGCTGACGCTGCGCCGGTTCGCCGACGAGTCCGGTGGTGAGCTGCTGGACCTGCCGGACGCGCCGCTGCCGGAGCCGGACACCCCGGCGCCGGTGCGCTTCCTCGGCCAGTGGGACGCGATCCTGCTGGTGCACGCCCGGCGCGCGCAGATCCTGCCCGAGCGGCACCGGCCGCGAGTGTTCGCCACGAGCATCCCCCAGTCGGTGCCCACCTTCCTGCTCGACGGGCAGGTCGCAGGCAGCTGGCGGTACGTCGACGGCGAGGTCCGCTGCGAGCCGTTCGACGGGCTGGGCCGGACCGAGCGCGACGAGCTGGCCGCCGAGGCGGAACGGCTGGCCGTGTTCCATCGGGACGGCTGAACGTCCTCAGCGCCGCGCGTGCAGGTCGCTCTCCAGCCGCTGCTGGTCCCGGTCGACGGGTGGGGGGTCGAGGAACGTGCTGCTCGAGTGGGCCATGGACAGGAACACGATGAGCGCGACCAGCAGCAGGACGACGATGGCAGTAGTCATGGCAGTAATTGTGCGAGCCGTAACATCATGCCACTAGTGGCAGAACTGACCATTGCAGGAAAGATTCTGCCAACTAGACTGGCGGCATGCTGTCGACCGTCGCGGTGCTCGTGCTGCCTCCCGTCACCCCCTTCGAGTTCGGCACCGTGTGCGAGGTGTTCGGCATCGACCGCAGCGACCAGGGCGTGCCGAACTTCGACTTCCGGGTGTGCGGCCCGGAGGCCGGCGTGACGCTGCCCACCACGGTCGGGGCGAGCATCACGCCGGACCGCGGGCTGGACGGCCTGCGCGGCGCCGATCTGGTCGTGGCGACGGCGTGCCCGGCGCGCAGCTACCCGCCGGAGGCGCTGGAGGCCCTGCGGCGGGCGGCCGCCGAGGGCGTCACGCTGCTCAGCGTCTGCTCGGGCGCCTTCGTGCTCGGGGCCGCCGGGCTGCTGGACGACCGGGAGTGCACCACCCACTGGATGTACGTCGACGAGCTGCGCGTGCGGCACCCGCGGGCGCGGGTCAACCCGGACGTGCTCTACGTCGACGACGGCAACGTGATCACCGGCGCCGGCACCGCCGCCGGCATCGACGCCTGCCTGCACCTGGTGCGCCGCGAGCTGGGCAGCGCGGTGGTGAACGCGATCGCCCGCCGGATGGTCGTGCCGCCGCAGCGTGAGGGCGGGCAGCGCCAGTACATCCGGCAACCGGTCCCGGAGTGTGCCACCGACGGCATGGCCAGCGTGCTGGACTGGGTGCTGGAGAACCTGCAGCGGGAGCACTCGGTGTCGGAGCTGGCCCGGCGGGCGCAGATGTCGGACCGCAGCTTCGCCCGCCGCTTCGTGGCCGAGACCGGCACCACCCCGCACCGCTGGCTCACGATGCAGCGGATACAGCGGGCGCAACGCCTGCTCGAGGAGACCGACCGGGGTGTCGACGAGATCGCCGCGGACTGCGGGTTCGGCAGCGGGGCCCTGCTGCGACACCACTTCCGCAAGACCGTCGGGGTGACGCCGGGGGACTACCGGCGGGCCTTTGCCGGCGGGACCGGTGCCCAGCTCTCCGTGGCGGCCACGGCATAGGGTCGGGATCAGCGACGGGCAGCCGGTGGGAGGAGTGCCATGCACCAGGCGCGGATCGGGGTGATCGGAGCCGGTCCGTCGGGGCTGTACGCGGTGGCCGCGCTGCTCGGCTCCGGCGAACCGGTGAGCATCAGCGTGCTGGACCGGCTGCCGGCGCCCTACGGTCTGGTCCGCTACGGGGTGGCCCCGGACCACGTGAAGATGAAGTCGGTCATCAGGGTGCTGCAGCAGCCGTTCGACCAGGCCAGCGTCGAGTTCCTCGGCGACGTGCACCTCGGCGACGACGACGGGGTGCCGTACGGGGCGCTGCGCCGGCACTTCCACGCGATCATCCACGCCACCGGCAGCTCCCTGGACCGCCGGCTCGGCATCCCGGGCGAGGACCTGGACGGTTCGCTGGGCTCCGGTGCCTTCGTGAGCTGGTACTGCGGGCACCCCGACCACGTCGGGCTCGATCCGCTGCTGGACCGGCCCGGGGTGGCGGTGGTCGGCGCCGGCAACGTGGCCCTGGACGTGGCCCGGGTGCTGGCCAGGAGCGCCGACGAGATGGCCGAGACCGACGTCCCGGACCCGGTGTTGGCGGCGCTGCGGGCCAGCGCGGTCACCGACGTGCACGTGCTCATCCGGCGCGCCCCGCAGCACGTCCGGTTCACCCCGGCCGAGCTGCGTCAGATCGGCCAGCTGGCCGGGGTCGACGTGATCGTGCACGACGACGGCCAGCTGGCGACGGCCCCCGAGCCCCCGGACAAGCGGGCCCGGCAGAACCTGGCGCTGCTGTCCGAGTGGGCGCAGCGGGCGCCCACCGGCAAGCCGCGCCGGATCCACCTGCGTTTCCTGCGCAGCCCGCTGCGGCTGGTCGGCGACCGGGACGGCCGGGTGGCCGAGATCGTCGTCGAGCGCACCGCCGTCGATGCGGACGGGACGCTGCGCGGCACCGGCGAGCACCAGAGCTTCCCGGTCGGGCTGGTGGTCCGCGCGATCGGCTACGCGGCGCGGCCCATCCCCGGGCTGCCGTTCGACGAGCCCTCCGGCACGGTGCCGAACGCGGCCGGGCGGGTGCTGCGTGACGGCGTCCCGGTGCCCGGGGCCTACGTGACCGGCTGGATCAAGCGCGGCCCGACCGGCGTGATCGGCACCAACAAGGCCGACGCCGCGGAGACCGTCGCCGCGGTGCTGGCCGACCTGCCCGCGCTGCCGGCGCCGCCCGAACCCGACCCGGCGGCGCTGCGGGCCACGCTGCGCGCCCACGGCGTGCGCCCGGTGGACTGGACGGCCTGGCTGCGGCTGGACGCCGAGGAGCTGCGCCGCGGCGGGCTGCGGGGGGCGGAGCGGGTGAAGGTGGCCGCGCTGGCCGAGATGCTGGCCGCGGCCCACTCGGTTCCCGCGCCCTGAACGGCCCCCGCGTCAGCCGGGCTGCTCAGCAGGGATCGACGGTGACCACGGCCGGCAGCGCACCGAGCCGCTGCGCGAACTCCGTCGACTCGTCCTGGGTCACCGAGACCGTGCAGGTGATGGAGCTGTAGGGCACGCCGTCGCGGACGTCGACGATGAAATCGCGCACCGGGAAACCGCAGTCGTGCAGCGCGGCGCCGACGTCGAGCACGCCGGCCATCCCGCCGGTGGCGACGATCTCGTGCCGCCGCGGCAGCCGCGGCGTCCAGGCGGTGTTCGGGCGGTCATCCAGAACGGTCATGACGAGCTCCAGGGTCCGAGATGTGGAGAGGGACCCGAGCCAGGTCTCGGAGGAAGGCGAGGCGAGGCGCGACGGCGGCCTGGCTCAGCCGACGCGCGACGGTACCGCCGCGTCGAGAGCGAGGAGGGCGTAGCGCATGGGCAACACATTAGCGCGCCGGTGGGACCGCGGCCACACCGCCCCGCCGACCGCGCCCGGCGGATACACGAACCGGCCCCGGACATCGGCAGGGTGCCGGCGTCCGGGGCCGATGGTGCGCGGTGCTGGTCAGCGGGGAGCGCGCCGCCAGCTGCCGGTCCGGCTACCGACTCCGGCCAGGTGCAGCGCGACGCAGAGCAGACCTGCGGTGATCAGTACATCGGCGGTGATGATTTCGATGGAGATCCCGGCCAGCTGGAACAGCAGCGCCAGCCCGAACAACACGGCAGCGACGATGGCAGTCATCTCTTCAGTCCTTCCGGTTGTCACCTCCCTGGGGCGGGAGGCGGAACACGGTGAACATTCCCGATTCGTCCCGGCTCGACGCTCCACGTGTGTCATCGACCGCAGGTCGTGATGCGTTCGATGCCGAACCGTGGCCCTGGCGGCCGCGGCCACCGGCCCGGATAGCGTGCCGGAGTGACCGCGACCGCCCCCGTTGCGCGCGCGCCGCGCCGGTGGGCGCTGCTGGTCGTCGTCGCGCTGCTCGGGCACGCGCTGGTGGCGATGCGCTGGCCGGCCGCGCACGCACTGATGATCGATCTGCAGGTCTACCGGGCCGGCGCCGAGCAGGTGCTGGCCGGACGCCCGCTCTACGACGGCGGTGTGCTGCTCGACCTGCCGTTCGTGTACCCGCCGTTCGCGGCGGTCGCCTTCCTGCCGCTGACCGTGCCGCCGCTGTGGGTGGTGAAGGCGGTGTGGACCGCGGGCACGCTGCTGCTGCTCGGGTACGTGGCCCGCCGTTCCCTGCGCAGCGTCGGCCTGCCGGCCGGGGTCGCGGCGACCCTCGGCATCGTCGCGCTGGCCAGCTGGCTGGACCCGGTCCGGACCACGCTCTACCTCGGACAGATCAACGTGCTGGTGCTGGCCCTGGTGCTCGGGGACGCGCTGGGGCGGCCGGACAGCCGCTGGCGCGGGATCGGGATCGGGTTGGCCGCCGCGCTCAAGCTGACGCCGCTGCTGTTCATCGGCTACCTGCTGCTGACCGGGCGACGCCGGGCGGCCGGCACCGCTGCGGCGGTGTTCGGGCTGGCCGCCGCGGGCGCCGCGCTGGTGGCGCCGGGGGAGTCGCGCCGCTACTGGTGGGAGGGCACGTTCGCGGCGGCCGGGCGGATATCCGACGTCGCGGCCACCACCAACCACTCGCTCAACGGGCTGCTCGCCCGCGCCATGGGGGAGGGTCCGGCCACCCGGGCCTGCTACCTCGCCGGCGCAGCCGCGCTCGCCGCCGCCACGCTGCTGATCGCCGCGCGGCTGCACCGCCGCGGGGACGAGCTGGCCGGGCTCACCCTGTGCGGTTTGGCCTCCGCCGCGCTCGCGCCGTTCGCGTGGTCGCACCACTGGGTGTGGTGCGTGCCGCTGATCGTGGTGCTCGGGCAGCGGGTGGTCGCCTGCCCCGGTTCGACCAGGGCGGGCCGGGCGGCCGCGGCGGGCCTCGCCGTGGTGCTGCTCGGCACCGTCGCGGTGATCACGGCGCTGCCCGGGCCCGGGGTCGGCCCGATCCCGCGCACCGGGTTGATCTCGCTGGCGCCCGACACCTACCTCGTGCTGTTCCTGCTCGTGCTGGCCGCGGCCGAGCACCGCTCCGGGCGACCGGTTGATCACCGGGACGTGGGGGCCGGTTGATCTCGTCGTCGGCGCCGTGGTGTCCCGTTCGACGGCCGGGCCGCGACCGCGAGCTAGGCGCGCTCGTCGGCGGCGTACGCGTGCCCACCACCAGCGGGGCGGCGGCCGCGCCCGGGTCCAGCTCGCCGGTCACCCGGTACCAACGTCCGCCGCTCGAAGTTCAGCAGTGAACCCCTGGTCCTGGCCCCGGCAAGTCCTCGTAGGCGATGAGTCGGAAATCCGAGGAAAACGATCTGATGACGTGCGCTCGGCCCGGAGGACGGCGAGCACGACCGCCAGGAGGCCGACCACGAGCAGGCCTCGCCGACCAGTGTCGAGATCACCGCCCCGCGCCAGCAGGCCGTCGGCGCCGCGGTCGGATCTACCACGGACGGCGTAGTGACGCACATCCTACTGGTGCAATGAGCCGGGGTGGATGAACGACAATGACGCCGTGGGACGGCACCGGACGGTGGAGATCACCGACAGCGAATTCCGACTGCTCTTCGTGTGCACCGGCAACATCTGTCGCTCGCCGTTCGCCGAGATCCTGACCCGTCACCTGCTCGCCGAGCGGCTGGGCCGCCGGGTCGCCGAGCGTTTCCGCGTCTCCAGCGCCGGTGTGCACGCGGTGGTGGGTGCGGCCATGCACCCCGACAGCCGGGCCCAGCTCGTCCCCTGGGGTCTGCACGGCGCCGCCGAGGGGTTCGTGGCCCGGCAGCTCCGGTCGGCCATCGCCACGTCGGCGCACCTGGTGCTCGGCGCCTCGCCCGAGCACCGGTCGGCGGTGATCGGGCGGGCGCCGGCCACCCTGGCCACGGCGTTCGCCCTCGCCGAGTTCGCCCGGCTCGTGTCGGCGGTGGATCCCGGCGACCTGCCCCTGGATCCGGTGGCCCGTGCGCACGCGGTCGTCGAGGAAGCCCGGGCCAGGCGGGGTCTGCTGCCGCCGGTCACGGCCGACCACGACCGGATTCCGGATCCGATCGTCGGCGACGCGGACGCGCACCGCAGGTCCTCGACGCTCATCAGGACCGCCGTGCTGCGGATCGTGGACGCCATCGCCCCGGAACAGGTCGCCGCGCGGCCCGGCTGACGCCCTACGACAGTCGCGTTCGCCGGTCAAGGGCACGAATTCGACACTGTCGAGTGCGTTCGTCGCGTTTCGGCACTACCGTGACCTGACGAGCGGCGCTCCCCTCCGTCTGAGTCCCGAAATCGGTGTCAGTACGGTAGTCACTGCCGCCGGGGGCAACGGTGCAGGACGGAGCCACGATTGATGAACGGTCGGCTGGGCGCCCCATCACAGCGCGGTTCCTCCGAGAGCGGTTCCTCCACGGGCGACTACAACCCGCTGTTCGACAGCTCGCCGCCGAGCCGGTGGAGCGGCTCGGAACCCGAGCCGAGCAGCAAGCCGGCCGCGCCGCCGGCCAAGCCGCGTCACCGGAAGCTGCGCATCGCGGGCGTCACCGCGCTCATCGTCCTTCTCGTCCTGGGGATGGCCGCCGGCTCGCTCTATCTCAGCCTGCAGCAGTTCAGCAGCAACATCGGGCGCGTGCCCGATGTTTTCAGCACCCTCGACGAAGCCGAGCGGCCGTCGTTCAGTGCCGATCGCGAGAGCTTTCTCGTGATGGGCACCGACTCCCGCAATAGGGCCGTTCAGCGTAGCGATGACGTACTTATGCTCGCCCGAATGGACGTCTATATGGACGCTAACGCCACCCGAGCATCGGTGGTGTCCATTCCTCGGGACAGCTGGGTCCCCATACCGGAGCACGGCTCCAACAAGATCGTGGCGGCATACGGCTACGGCGGACCGTCATTGTTGGTACTGACCGTCGAGAAACTGACGAATGTTCGCATCGATCATTTCGTCATCATCGATTTCGCGGGGTTCCAGTCGATGGTGGATGCGGTCGGGGGGATCGACGTCACCCTGAACGCGGCCACCAGCAGTGACGGCATCCAGTTCGTGCGCGGGGTCAACCACCTCGACGGCCGCAGCGCCCTGGCCTACGTGAGCAACGGCCCCGCCGACCCGGCCGGATACGCCGACCGGCTGACCCGGCAGCAGACCGCGCTGCGGGCCCTGCTCGAGAGGGTCGCCTCGGCCGGCCTGCTGACCGAACCCGTGCAGCTGTTCCGGCTGCTCGACGCCCTGAGCGCGGCGCTGCGGGTCGACGAGACGCTGAACAACGCGGCGATGCAGCAGCTGGCCCTGCAGATGCGGGGGCTGCACCCGAAGGACGTGCATTTCCTGGTCGGCCCGGTGAAGGGGCTCGGGCGTGAGGGCGGGCAGTCGGTGGTCTACCTGGACGATGCGCGCTCCACCGAGCTCTGGGGGGCGCTGCGTGAGGGCCGGGTGGAGACCTACGTCCAGCGCTACCCCGACAGCCTGCTGCCCGCCCGCCCGGGGTGAGAAAGCAATATGCTGGCGACCGGCGTGACGCTCCCCGTGTCGGCCGCCGCCCGTGAAGGGGTGAGGTAGGTCCTGGCCGCTCCGATCAACAGGGCGAGGAGATCTGCATGGACATGATGCGAGCAAGGCCGTGAGCACGTCCGCGGACGAGGCCGGTGCGGGCCGGCAGTCGGCCGTCGTCGCCCTCGCGTTGCAGGTGGGTGGCGTGGCCGCCGCGAGCCTCCGGGTGCCCGAAGCGCTGGCCGAGGTGTGCCGCACCCTGCCGCGGGCGATCGGCGCGGCCGGCGCGGCGATCGTCGTGACCGAGGCGCCCGACGTCGACGTGCTGGCCTCCGATGCCGACGCGGCGTGGCTCGGTGAGGTGCAGCGTCGGGCCGGAGCCGGTCCGTTGAGCTACGCCCTGCGTTCCGGGCGCCCGATGGCCACGCCCGACCTGACCCGGATCGGCCCACCCGAGCTGGCGGCCGCCGCCGCCGCGAGCGGGCACCGCACCTCGGTGGTGGTACCGCTGCTGGTGGCGGAGCGGCGGTTGGGCGGCCTGCTGCTGCTCGGCGATGCGGAGCGAACGGTCGGAACCGGGCACGTCGAGCTCGTGCGGCCACTGGTCGCGGCGGTGACGGCCCGGCTGCATGACTACCTGGCCTTCCGGGAGCTGGCCCAGGAGCTGACCCGGGTCAGCCGCCGGGCGGAACGGGAGCAGGAACCACCCACCCCGAGTGCGGCCTGGCCGGCCGCGCGGTCCGCCGCACGCAGCTCGGCGGCACCCCCGGCGGCGGCACCCCCGGCGGCGGCCCCGGCGGCGGCACCCCCGGCCGCGGCAAGGCACCCGGCGCCGGCCGCGCGGCCCGCGGGCCCCGACGAGAGGCCACCGGAGACCGCGCCGGCCCGGCGGCCGCGGCCCCGCCCCCGGGTTGCGTCGGCCGCGCCGGCCACACCGATCCCGCCGAGCGCCGACCCGACCGAAGCCCTTCCGGTGATCGCCGCGCCCGCGCCCGCGCCCGTGCCCGTGCCCGAGCCGCGGCCGCCGGTGCCGGAGGCGCCATCGGCGGAGCTGCCGGCACCGGAACCGGAACCGGTTCCGCAGCCACCGCCCTCGGAGGCGGCGCCGGGCGAGCAGCGACCGCTCGTACCGGACACCACGTCGGACCGTGCGCCGGCCCCGGCGACCCCGCCGACCCCGGAGGCCGCGACGACCCCGCCGTCGGACGTGACTCCCGCACCTGTGGTCTCCACCTCGCCGGCGAACGGAGCGGCCCCGCACCGCCCGCCGCTCGACCTCGTCCGGGACCCGCACCCGCTGTCGCAGCAGCTCGGCAGCGGCCCGCGGCACCGGCGGGTCGAGGACTCCGGACTCGACGAGACAGCGCCGATGCCAGCCGACCCGGGCCCCGCACCCGACCCGGGCCCCGCATCCGACCCGGAGGCGCACCTCGACCTCGACGAGGACGACGCGGCGGTCAGCTGGTTCACCCCGGCCGATCCGCCGCCGACGGCGGCGGTCAACGGCCGCCAGCACTGAGCTGCCGCACCACCGCTCCACGCAACACGGGCTCCGCCGCGATGCGGCGAAGCCCGTGTCGGACCTCGGATCCGGGTCGGGTCGTGCGGCCTCCGTCAGTCGCTGATGTCCTTCGGCTGCCCGGCATCCGGGCGGCCGGCCAGCACCTCGCGGTCCTCGTCGCCGGCCTGCAGGGCCGCGGTGCGGCGGTGGCGGGCCTCCCGCTCGGCTTCCTCGCGGCGGGCTTCCTCGGCCCGGGCCTCGGCCAGGGCCTCCGTCTCCGAGGTCGGGTCCGGCGTGAGCAGCGAGCCGGGCACCGGCTGGCCGCCGAAGCCGAGCTGGTTCATCTTCTTCGGCACCGGGGCGCCCTGGTAGGACAGCGGGATCGGGTGCCCGTGCGCATCCGATCCGGCCAGCGGCTGGTGCACCTCGATGAACTCGCCGTGCGGCAACCGCCGGACGATGCCGGTCTCCAGACCGTGCTCGAGCACGGCCCGGTCGGACTTCTGCAGCCCGAGGCAGATCCGGTAGGTCACCCAGTAGGCCAGCGGGGGCAGCACCAGCAGCGCGACCCGGCCCATCCAGGTGGTCGCGTTCAGCGAGACGTCGAAGTAGAAGGCGAACCAGTCGTTGGCCGAGCTGACCAGCAGCACCATGTAGAACATGATCGCCATGGCGCCGAGCGAGGTCCGCACCGGAACGTCGCGCGGACGCTGCAGCAGGTTGTGCAGCGCGTTGTCCTTGGTCATCCGGCGTTCGATCATCGGGTAGGCGATGGCCACCACGAAGATCATCGGGAGGAAGCCCGCGGTGGCCCAGAACGCGGCCGGGATGCGCCAGTCGCCCAGCACCAGCTCCCAGGCCGGGAACAGCCGGGCCATGCCGTCGGACCAGCCCATGTAGAAGTCGGGCTGCGAGCCGGCGGAGATCTGCGACGGGTTGTACGGGCCGAAGTTCCAGATCGGGTTGATCTGGAAGACCCCGCCCATGATGCACAGCACGCCGACGGTGATCGCGAAGAACGCGCCGCCCTTGGCCGCGAACACCGGCAGGATCCGCACGCCCACCACGTTGCCCTCGGTGCGGCCGGGCCCGGGGAACTGGGTGTGCTTCTGGTACCAGACCAGGCCCAGGTGCACCGCGATCAGGGCCAGCAGGATGCCCGGGAACAGCAGCACGTGGATCGTGTAGAGCCGCTGCAGCACCTCGTTGCCGGGGAACTCGCTGCCGAACAGCAGCCAGTGGATCCAGGTGCCCATCACCGGGACCGAGAGCGTGATGCCGGAGGCGATCCGGGCCCCGGTGCCGGACAGCAGGTCGTCGGGCAGCGAGTAGCCGGTGAAGCCCTCGAACGTGCCGATCAGGATCAGGATGATGCCGATGGTCCAGTTCGCCTCGCGCGGCTTGCGGAACGCGCCGGTGAAGTAGATCCGGAACATGTGCGCGAACATCGACGCCATGAACAGCAGCGCGGCCCAGTGGTGCACCTGCCGGGCGAACAGCCCGCCGCGCACCTCGAACGAGATCTCCAGCGCGCTGGCGTAGGCGGTGCTCATCGGCAGCCCGCGCAGGTTGTCGTACGCGCCCTCGTAGTGCGTCTCGACCATCGACGGGTCGAACCAGAGGCCCAGGTAGGTGCCGGTGAGCAGCAGCACGATGAAGCTGTACAGCGCGACCTCACCGAGCATGAACGACCAGTGCGTCGGGAAGACCTTGTTGAACTGCTTGCGCAGCCCGGCGGCCGGGTGGTAGCGCTGGTCGAGCTCATCCAGCGCTGCCGCCACCTTCGCCTTGCCCCGACCGCTCGAGGTGGTGGGGGTGGTGATCGAGCTCATGCGTCTGCTCCCAACTCCCAGAACGCGGGACCGATCGCGTCGGGGAAGTCACCGGTGGCGACCAGGTAACCTTCCTCGTTCACTGTAATCGGAAGTTGCGGTAGTGGCCTGGCGGCCGGACCGAACACCGGCTTGGCGTACTCGGTGGCGATGAACTGCGACTGGTGGCACGGGCACAGGATGCGCTGCGTCTGCGTCTCGTACAGCGACGTCGGGCAGCCCAGGTGCGTGCAGATCTTGGAGTAGGCGTAGAAGTCGCCGTAGTGCAGGTTCTCCTGGCCGGGGCGCTGCGTGACCGGCGTGCCCGGCCGCAGCCGGATCAGCATCACCGGGTTGTCCGAGCGGCGCAGCGCCCTCAGCAGTGCCTCCTCGTCGCCCCGCTCCGACTCCCGGAACGGGAACACGGTCTCCATCGAGCCGGGTTCCTGGTCCTCGGGGCGGACCAGTGAGATCTCGTCCGGGATGCCGGTGTCGCGACGCAGGTACACGGTCTCCCCGTTGACCGGCCGCCAGCCGGTGGTCCACAGCGCCGCCTCGGAGCCGCCCTTCCACGGGTCACGCACCAGCGGCCCGATCGTGGCGATGCCGAACCCGAGGCCGAAGATGCCGGCCGCCGCGCCCGCCGAGGTCAGGATCAACGAGCGCCGGCCGATGCTGCTGTCCTCTCCGGCCTTGGCGACCTGGGCCACCAGCGTCCGGCGGGCCACCTCGGGGGAGGCGCCGTCATGGCGCTGCTGGATCGACACCTCGTCCGGGAAGAACTTCTTCACGTACGCGATCACGCCGATGCCCAGCGCGAGCACGGCCACCCCGAAGGTGAGCCCGATGATCGGGGTGTAGGCCAGGTAGATCGCGTGCGCGACCGGGTCCTGCGGGCCCACGTAGTGGTAGGGCCAGAACAGGAAGGCCACGATGAAGGCCAGCCCGGACAGGGCGGAGATCACGAACCAGAGCGCGACGGCCCGCTCGGCCCGCTTCTCGGCCCGGGTCCCGGGGATCGGCCACTTGCGCTGGTTGTGGACGACGTCGACGTCGTCCAGCTCGGAGGCCAGGTGGGCCAGCTCGTCCGGCGTCATGGCCTCGAGCTCGGCGTCGGTGGGGCCGCTGCCGGGCCCCCCGTGCTGCGAGGTGGTCAATTCTTCGCTCCCAGCCACATGGCGAATCCGATCATGGCGGTGAGGCCGGCGATGAAGGCGATCAGGCCCTCGGACACCGGTCCGATCCCGCCCAGCGGGTTACCGCCGGGGTTGTTGTTGTAGCCGCCGCCCACCGACTTCACGTAGGCGATGATGTCCTTCTTCTCCTCCGGCGTGAGCTGGCGGTCGGAGAACTTCGGCATGTTCTGCGGGCCCGTCAGCATCGCCGTGTAGATCACCGACTCGCTGGCCGGATCCAGGATCGGCGCGAACTTGCCCGAGGACAGGGCGCCGCCACGGCCGGTGAAGTTGTGGCAGGAGGCGCAGTTGAGCCGGAACAGCTCGCCGCCGCGGGCGGGGTCCGGGCCGCGCAGCTGCGCGCCCGTCTCCTCGGGCCGGGTCGGCCCGCCGCCGTTGGCCTGGATGAACGCGCCCAGCGCGTCCAGGTTGGCCTGGCCCTCCTCGGTCTCCGGGTTGAACACCGGCAGCGGCGGCTTGCGCTTGGCCTGCGCCTCCTGGCGGGCCATCGGCATCCGGCCGGTGGAGACCTGGAACCACACCGCGGCGTCGCCGACGCCGATCAGGCTCGGGCCGTGCTCGGCCACGCCCTGCAGGTTCGCCCCGTGGCACGTGATGCACGAGTTGTTGTACAGCTCCTGGCCCCTGGCCAGCAGCGCCGCGTCACCCTCCTGCGCGGTGGCCAGCTGGGGCGCCGGGGTGAGCGCGGTATAGAGGCTGCCCGCCACCAGCAGACCGAGGCCGAGCGCGATGGCGCCTGCCCACCTGCGGCGGAACCGAGTGCGCGGCCCGCGGGCCGGCCCCGGGGGAGGAGTGGTGGTCATCGTCGTCTCTTCCAGCCTCGGCGGTCGGTCGTGGTGGCTTGGGGCGTTGGTGACGGGGCGCGGTGGTGACGGATCAGCGGATGAAGTAGATGACCGCGAACAGGCCCACCCACACGATGTCGACGAAGTGCCAGTAGTACGACACGACGATGGCCGCGGTGGCCTGTTGCGGGGTGAACTTGGACAGCGACGTGCGGATCAACAGGTAGACGAACGCGAACAGCCCGCCCGTGACATGCAGCGCGTGGAAACCGGTCGCCATGTAGAAGACGGTGCCGTAGGCCGACGACGCCAGCGTGGTGCCGTGATCGACCACCAGGGTGCGGTACTCCCAGGCCTGGCCGAGCACGAAGAAGGTGCCCATGGCCAGCGTCAACAGGTACCAGCGGCGCAGCCCGAACACGTCCCCGCGCTCCGCGGCGAACACCCCGAACTGGCAGGTGAACGACGAGGCCACCAGCACGATGGTCACGACCAGCGCGTAGGGGACGTTCAGCTCGGTCGGCTCCGGCGGCCACCCGGCCTCCGGTGGGTTCTGCGCCCGCGCGGTGAAGTAGATCGCGAAGAGCCCGGCGAAGAACATCAGCTCGCTGGACAGCCAGATGATGGTCCCCACGCTGACCAGATTCGGGCGGTTCAGCGAGTGGATGCGCGCGCTGATGTTGGGAGCCGCTGTCGTCACGAGGGCATTATGACCCGAGCGCAACTTCTACAGCCTGTCGGGATAGCAGGAATCGCCGTCACGTTTCGGTCGCGGGCCCGCCCACCGAGCCGCCTAGCGTCCGCGGCCCGGGCGGGCGACCGCCGGTCGGGGGATCCCGGCCACGGCCTAGAGTTACCCCGTGAGCAGCCCCACCGCGCGCGAGACCCTGACCGTGCTGGTTCTCAGCCACCGACCGGAGGTCCGGGAGGGCATCATCTCCGCGGTCGGCCGGCGCCCGGCGCCGGACCTCGGCCGGGTGCGGTTCCTGGAGGCGAGCGGGATCGCCGAGGTGCTGGCCGCGGCGGACGCCGGCGGGCTGGCGCTGGCCATACTGGACGGCGAGGCGCAGCCGACCGGCGGGATGGGCGTGTCCCGGCAGCTGAAGAACGAGATCGACGACTGCCCACCGATCATCGTGACCGTCCGCCGCCGCGACGACCGCTGGCTGGCCACCTGGTCGCAGGCGGACGCGGTGCTCGTCCACCCGCTCGACCCGCTGACCGCGGCGGAGACCGTGGCCGACGTGTTGCGGCGCTCCCGCACCGGCGAGCTGGCTGCCGGCCATGGCTGACGCCACCCTCAGCTGGCCGGGCCTGCTCGGCCGGCTGATCCGGCACGAGGACCTGGACGCCGCCGACACGGCGTGGGTGATGGACCGGGTGCTCTCCGACGACGCCTCGCCCGTGCAGCTGGCCGGGTTCCTGGTCGCGCTGCGGGCCAAGGGGGAGACGGCCGACGAGGTGGCCGGGCTGGCCGAGGCGATGCTCAGGCACGCCCGCCGGGTGGCCGCACCGGGGCCGGCGGTGGACGTGGTCGGCACCGGCGGCGACCAGGCGCACACCGTGAACATCTCCTCGATGGCGGCCGTGGTCGTGGCCGCGGCCGGGGTGCCGGTGGTCAAGCACGGCAACCGGGCCGCCTCGTCGGCGTGCGGGGCCGCCGACGTGCTGGAGGCCCTCGGCGTGGCGGTCGACCTGCCGCCGGACGACGTGGCGCGCTGCCTGGCCGAGGTCGGCATCGGCTTCTGCTTCGCGCCGGTGTTCCACCCGGCGATGCGCTTCGCCGGCCCGGTCCGCCGCGAGCTGGGCGTGCCGACCACCATGAACGTGCTCGGCCCGCTGACCAACCCGGCGCAGCCGCCGGCCGCCCTGGTCGGCTGTGCCGACCGGCGGCTGGCCCCGGTGGTGGCCGAGGTGTTCGCCGGGCGCGGCTCGTCGGTGCTGGTGGTGCGGGGCGACGACGGGCTCGACGAGCTGACCGTCACCACCACCAGCACGGTGTGGGTGGTGGGCGACGGGGCGGTGCGGCAGGAGACGCTCGACCCGACGGCCCTCGGCCTGACCCTCGCCACCCGCGAGGACCTGCGCGGTGGCGACCCGCAGCGCAACGCGGCAGTGTTCCGGGCCGTGCTGGCCGGGGAGCGAGGGCCGGTGCGGGACGCCGTGCTGCTGAACGCGGCCGGGGCGCTGGTGGCGTTCCACGGCCCCGCGACGAGCCTGCCGGCCGCCGTCGCCACGGCGCTGGCCACGGTCGCGGGTGCGATCGACTCCGGCGCGGCGGCGGCGTTGCTGGAGCGCTGGGCTGCGGTCTCCGCGGGACTGCGCGGCTGACCGCTCGGGGCGCCGGCGCCTCAGCCGAACCCGACGGAGAAGGCGGCCTCGGTGTCCGCGCGGCTGTAGGAGCGGAACGCGATGTGGGTGTCGGTGCGCAGCACGCCGTCGACCTTGCTGAGCCGCCCGGCGATGACGTCCGCCAGCTGCTCGTGCTCGGCGACCTTGACGATCGCGATCAGGTCGACGTCGCCGGCGCAGGAGTAGACCTCGGCGACGCCGCCGAGATCCGCGATGGCCTGCGCCGTCTCCGGGATGCGGTCGGCTGCGGTGTGCACCATGACGATCGCGGTGATCACATCGGCTCCTCGGGTCGGCGCGAACTCGACGGGCGCCCACGCTAGTCCACCTCCACCGGCGCCGGTCGGGCCCGGGCGGCCCAGGGCAGCCAGCCGCCCGCGCCGCGCGCCGGTTCCGCCCACGGCGGGTCGGCGGAGACCAGCCGGGTGCCGGCACCGGACAGCCAGCGGTGCAGCAGCCCGACCTCCTCGGCCGGAGCCCCCAGCAGCGGTCCCGGGCCGGGGATGACGGTCTGCGCGCCGAGCCGCAGCGCGTCGATGACCGGCATCGGCGGCACCCCGCGCCGGGCCACCCCCGCGGCGGCCAGCCGGCCGTGCCGCAGCACCGCGACCTCCCAGCCGCCGCGCCCGTCGGGGCGGGCGCCGACCAGCTCCGGCAGCGCGGCCAGCGCGGCCAGCCGCTGCCCGCGTTCCAACGCGACGATCAGCCCGGCCAGCCGGTCCCGGTGGCGTACCGCGTCCTCGAAGCGCTGCTCGGCGCCCAGCGTGCGGACGGCATCGGCGGCCCTGGTCAGGGCGTCGTCGTCGGTCCCGGTGACCAGCGCCTGCAGGGCGTGCACCGCCGGCGCGTACTCCTGCGGTGTCTGCCGGCCGGCGCAGGGCGCCCGGCAGCGCTGCAGCTCGTGCAACGCGCAGGGGGTGGCGGAGGCCCCGCGGGCCGGGATGCGCAGCGTGCACGGGCGCAACGGCAGCACGTCGAGCACGGCATCGGCGGCCGAGCGGGCCGCGCGCTGGCTGCGGAAGGGCCCGAGCGCCCCGGCCCGCGGAATGGCGACGATCGACAGCCGCGGGAACGCCTCGGTGGTGGCGACGATCCACCAGCCGCGGTGCGGCCGCCGCGAGCGCCGGTTGTACGGGGGCTGGTGCGCGGCGATCAGCCGCAGCTCGCGGATCCCGGCCTCCAGCGCGTGCGCGCACACCACGGTGTCCACCCGCTCCGCGAGCGCGATCATGTCCCGGACCCGGCGGCGGCGTTCCCCCGAGGTGAAGTAGCTGCGCACCCGGCGCCGCAGGTCGCCGCTGGTGCCGACGTAGAGCACCTGGTCGCGGGGACCGCGGAACAGGTACACCCCGGGCGCGGCGGGCAGGCCGTCGGCGAGCACCCGCTTGCGGCGCATGCTCTGGGTCGGCCGGTGCGGGGCCGAGTCCCGGGCCAGCGCGAGCAGCTCCTCCAGGCTCTGCACGCCGAGGTTGCCCACCCGTTCCAGGAGCCGGTGCAGGACCTCCACGGTGGCCCGGGCGTCGGCGAGCGCCCGGTGGGTGGGCCGCGTCGCGGTGCCGAAGAGTCGGGCCAGCGCGCCGAGCCGGACGCTGGGCGCCTCCTCGACGGGCAGCACCGCGCGCGCCAGCCGGGCGGTGCACAGCACCGGTGGCCGGGGCCAGGGCTGCCCGTGCCGCTCGCAGGCCGCCCGCAGGAAGCCCGAGTCGAAGGGCGCGTTGTGCGCCACCAGCACCGCACCGCGCAGGAACTCCAGCACCGACGGCAGCACCGACGCCAACCGCGGCGCACCGGTGATCATCGCGGTGGTGATGCCGGTGAGCGCGACGATGTTGGGCGGCAGGCCCACCCCCGGATCCACCAGGGTGGCCAGCTCGCCGAGCAGCTCGCCGCCGCGCACCTTCACCGCCCCGATCTCGGTGATCGCGTCGGCGTTCGGCGAGCCGCCGGTGGTCTCCAGATCCAGCACCACGAAGGTGACCTCGCGCAGCGGCGTGCCCAGCTCGTCGAACGTGAGCTGGGGGTCGCGGACCGCACGGCTGGACACGGGCGCGGACGCTAGTGAGGCGCCCCGACAGAATCGCCCGGCTCGATCCGCCCCCGGCTTCGGGCCCGACATCCGAACCTGACCGCGGTGAGCGCGGTCGTGTCCGGTGTGCGGCGGGCACGACCCGGATAACCTGGCCGGATGTCCGACGTCGAGGGTTCGGTCCGGCGCGCCGCGTGCGCCGGACCCGCGGCGTCGTCCCCCGGACCCGATCCGATCGGGCCGGCTGCCGGCGCCACCGAGCGCCTCGGGTCGAACCCGGTGGACTGGAGCCGGCTGCCCGGCCCGGTCCGCGGGCGGCTCGCCGAGCTGGCCGCGACCGCCGTCGGGGCCATGGCCACGGTCGACGTCCCGGCCTCGCTGCGCCGGCTCGCCCGGTTCACGCCGGCCAAGCGGGCCCGGCTCGGCACCGCCGCGCTGCTCGCCGAGATGACCGATTCGGCCGCGTTCCGCAGCGCGGTGGTGGCCTGGTGGCAGGACAACCGGCCGGACGAGCTGGCCACCACCGTCGACGACCCGCTGACCGCCGCGTCGGTCGCCCTGCTCACCGGCGACCCCGCGGCATCGGAGGCGGTGGCCACGGTGGCCCGGCGCGGGGAGACCGGGGAGCTGCGCGCCGAGCGGGACGCGGCCCGGGCCCGGGTGGACAAGCTGACCGTCGAGCTGGAGCGGCTGCGCGGCGAGCTGACCGAGGCCAGGGCGCAGGCCCGGATGGCCGGCTCGCAACGGGAGGCGGAGTACCAGCAGCTGCGCCGCCGGGTCTCCGAGCAGGGCGCCGCGCTGCGGGCCGCACTGGACGCCCGGGCCGAGGCCGGGCGGGCGGCCGACGAGCTGCGCGCGAGCATCGGTGCCGAGCTCGCCGCCGCCCGGGCCGAACGGGAACGGGAGCGTGACCGGGCCGAGCGGGAGCGCCGCCGGGCCGACCAGGCCGCTGCCGAGGTCGCCGCGGCCCGCCAGGCCGCCCGGGAGGCGCGGCGGGCCGACGAGGTCCGGCTGGCGCTGCTGCTCGACACCCTCGGGGGAGCGGTCACCGGGCTGCGCCGGGAGCTCGCTCTCGGCGGCAGCGGGCCGCACCCGGCCGACCTGGTCTCCGGGGCCCAGTCCGCGGCGGCCGGCTCCGTCGCCGATGGCCGCGCGGCCCTCGACGCGCTGCTCACCGTGCCCTCGGCCCACCTGGTCGTCGACGGCTACAACGTCACCAAGACCGGCTATCCCGAGCTGCCGCTGGCCGACCAGCGCGCCCGGCTCGTGGGCCAGCTGGCGGCGCTCGCCGCCCGGACCGGCGTGGAGATCACCGTGGTGTTCGACGGGGCCGGGGTCAGTGCGGCTCCGACCAGAGGCTCCCGGGGCCTGCGCGTGCTGTTCAGCGACGTCGGGGTGCTGGCCGACGACGTGATCCGGGAGCTGGTGGCCGTCGAGCCGCGCGGTCGGCCGGTCATCGTGGCGACCTCGGACCGGGCCGTCGTGACCTCGGTGCGCCGCAACGGGGCGCACACCGTGTCGGCGGCGGTGCTGCTGGGTCGGCTCGTCCGCAGCTGATCGGCTCCGATCCCGCACCGCATGCGGAGCCCGGCCGCGCGACAACGCCGATGCGCACCACGAGCGCGACCTGGCGGTGGTCCGCCCGGCCTCGAACCACCCTGGCGGCGCGCTCGTGGTGCGTTGCTGTCGGTCGGTCGGTCGGTCGGTCGGCGCGGTGCGCGTCGGACGCGTCGGATGGGTTCTCGGGCCCGGTTCACCGGATCGGACCATCTCGGTGGGCGAGCGCTCGCTCCGAAACTGTCGGTGTCCGCTCCTAGCGTTCCCGGCATCGGTCACGGGACAGCGGCGAGGGAGCCACAATGATCATCGATTGCGACAGCTGCGCGGTGCGGGGGGACGCCTGCGGGGACTGCGTCGTGGGCGTGTTCCTGGGGATGCCGGGCTCGGCCGCGGAAGCTCCGCCGGGCTCGGACCTACCGTCCGGCGCGTCCATGGTGCAGCTCGACGCACCGGAGCGGCGCGCGCTCGACGTTCTGGCCGACCAGGGGCTGATCCCGAAATTGCGGCTGGTGGCCGGACCCCCGCGCCGAGCGTCCTCCGGTTCGGACGGTGCGCCCCCTGCTCGTGACGTTGGGTGACATCACGACGTTTCGGAACCCTATCGGGACCGCGGAAGGGGTGTGCAGAGCGCCGCTGGAGCGCGCCACGCCGAAGATCCGGTGAGATGGACGAGGGCGACCGGTCTCCGTAATCTCCGCGAGACCTTGAGTCGAATCGGCCATTCGGAGTGCGTCGACGACACTTGGTCACGATCCACTGCTCCATAAGAACCATCTGGCCGGGTTCTGCGGGGCGGCGATCGCTCGATCGGAAGGGAGTCCGTTGACGTGCTGTCGGTTCGGGTTCTCGGCGATCGGGTGTCGAGCCGCACCAGCCGGGTCGCGCGTCGAGCAGTGCCGGGTGGGATCGTCGCGATGGTCGGGCTGGTGGCGATGACCGCCCTGCTGACACCGGCGTACGCGCGGCCCGCGGCGCGACCTGCGCCGGCTCCACTGCCGCCGGGCCGGCCGAACGCCTCGCCCCCGCCGCCGGCCGAGCCGAACACTGCGGACCTCCAGGTGCCGCCCGGGCCGGCCGAGCCGGCCGGGCCGTCCGCGCCGGCCGCGGCGCCGGGACCGCCCCCCGCGGAGGCCGCGGTCAGCCACGTCGGCAGCTACGCCGGCGCCGGGAAGATCCTCAACGCCCCGCAGACCGGCGACGCCGTGCGCTACTCGCGGGTGTCGAGCCAGGCCTTCAGCGGCGTGCGCCGCCTCTAGCTTCGTCCGCTCCCCGGGAGTGGGCGGCGGCCGCGCCCCGCGGCCGCCGCCCGACCTCCCCGGACGATCGCCTACCGTGCGGACGTGCCCGCCGTGCTGCTGGTCACCAACGACTTCCCGCCCCGCGCCGGCGGCATTCAGAGTTACCTGCAGGCGCTCGCCGACCGCCTACCGGCCGGGGAGCTCGCCGTCTACGCCCCGGCCTGGCCCGGAGCCGCGGAGGCCGACCGCGAGCGCGGTTACCCGGTGCACCGGCACCCGACCTCCCTGATGCTGCCCACCCCGGAGGTCGCCCGGCGGGCCCGGGAGCTGGCCCGCGAGTACCGGGTCGACACGGTGTGGTTCGGCGCGTCGGCCCCGCTCGGGCTGCTCGGCCCCGGGCTGCTGCGTGCCGGCGTGGCCCGGGTCGTGGCCAGCACCCACGGCCACGAGGTCGGCTGGTCGATGTTGCCCGGAGCCCGGCAGGCGCTGCGCCGCATCGGCGCCGGTGCCGCCGCTCTCACCACGATCTCCCGGTACACCCGCGACCGGCTCGCCGCGGCCTTCGGGCCGGCCGCGGCGCTCGAGGTGCTGCGCTCGGGTGTGGACTCCGAGGTCTTCCGGCCCGACCGCGCCGCCCGCGACGAGCTGCGGCGCCGCTACCGGCTGGGCTCGGCCCCGGTGATCGGCTGCGTGTCGCGGCTGGTGGCGCGCAAGGGGCAGGACGTGTTGATCCGGGCGCTGCCGAGCATCCGGCAACGGGTGCCGGGGACGCGGCTGCTGCTGGTCGGCGGCGGTCCGGGCGAGCCGCGGCTGCGCCGGCTGGCTGCCGCGGCCGGGGTGGCCGACGCGGTGCTGTTCGCCGGTCCGGTGCCGGCGGCGGCGCTGCCGGCGCACCACGCGGTGGCCGACGTGTTCGCGCTGCCCTGCCGGACCCGCGGTGGCGGCCTCGACGTGGAGGGGTTGGGCATCGTGGCGCTGGAGGCGGCGGCCTGCGGGCTGCCGGTGGTGGTCGGCGACTCCGGCGGGGCCCCGGAGACGGTGCGGGCGGGGGAGACCGGCCACGTCGTCGACGGCCGGCGCCCGGTCGCGGTGGCCGCGGCCCTCACCGGCTTGCTGGCCGACCCGGAGCGGGCCGGGCGGCTCGGCACGGCCGGGCGGAGCTGGATGCGGCAGGACTGGACGTGGGCCGGGCGGGTGGACCGGCTCCGGCCCCTGCTGGCCGGCGCATCGACCGTGGCCGGGCCGGGACCCGACGCCGTCACGCCGACTGCGTGACCCCGGCGTACAACCTGGCGATGTCGTCGGCGTGGTTCGCCGCCACCACCGCCCGCTTGATCTTCAGCGTCGGCGTCAGCTCGCCGCCGGCCTGGGTGAAGTCCGTGGGCAGGATCCGGAACTCGCGGATCTGCTCGGCCCGCGACACCGCCTGGTTGGCCTCGGCGACCGCGGCTCCGATGTCGGCGCGCAGCTGCGGGTCGTCGACCAGGTCACCGGCGTCGCCGCCGCCCGTCCGGCCGTTGCGCTGCCGCCAGCCGGGCAGCGCATCCGCGTCGATGGTGATCAACGCTCCGATGAACGGCTTGCCGTCGCCGACGACGATGCACTGGCTGACCAGCGGATGCGCCCGCAGCCGGTCCTCCAGCACGGCCGGCGCCACGTTCTTGCCGCTGGCGGTCACGATCAGCTCCTTCTTGCGGCTGGTGATCCGCCGGAAGCCGTCGGGGTCCAGCTCGCCGACGTCGCCGGTGTGGAACCAGCCGTCGGTGAACGCCTCGGCGGTCGCCGCGTCGTTGCGCCAGTACCGGCTGAAGACGATCGGCCCGGACACCAGTACCTCGCCGTCGTCCGCGATCCGCACGCCGTGCCCCGGCACCGGCCGCCCCACGGTGCCGATGCGCTGCTCGTCGAGCGTGTTGACGGTGATCCCGGCCGAGGTCTCGGTGAGCCCGTAGCCCTCCAGAACCGGCAGGCCCACCCCCCGGAAGAAGTGCCCCAGCCGCTCGCCCAGCGGAGCGCTGCCGGACACCGAGGCCAGCACCCGGCCGCCCACCGCGGCCCGCAGCTTCCGGTACACCAGCCGGTCGAAGACGGCGTGCCGGGCCGCGAGCAGGAGTCCGGGACGGCCACCGCCGTCGCGGGCCTTGCTCCAGGCCACCGCGACGTCGGCCGCGGCGTCGAAGATCCGGCCCTTGCCGGCGTCGTAGGCCCGCTGCCGCGCGCCGTTGTAGACCTTCTCGAACACCCTGGGCACCGCGAGCAGGAACGTCGGACGGAACGAGCCGAGGTCGTCGACCAGGTTCTGCACGTCCGACGTGTGACCGACCCGGGTGCGGGTGGCCAGTGCCCCGCACTGGATGGCCTTGCCGAACACGTGCGCCAGGGGCAGGAACAGCAGCACCGAGCCGGCCGGGTTCAGCAGCTGCGGGAACACCAGCGCGACCGTCCGGACCTCGGACAGCATGTTGCGGTGGCTCAGCTCGCAGCCCTTCGGGCGGCCCGTGGTGCCGGAGGTGTAGATCAGCGTGCACAGGTCGTCGGCCCGGACCGCGGCGCGGCGGTCGTGCACGTCCTGCGCGGTGGCGTGCGCGCCCAGCGCGACCAGCTGCTCGATCGCCCCCGGCGTGCCGGCCGCCCCGGCCGGCGGCTCGAGCTGCCAGCTGCGCCGCAGCTCGGGCAGCTCGTCGCGGGCCGCCTCGACCACCGCGCTGCCGGCCGCCCCTTCCACCACCACCGCGACCGCGCCGGAGTCGGAGAGGATCCACCGCACCTGCTCGTCGGAGGAGGTCTCGTAGATCGGCACGGTGACCGCGCCGGCGGCCAGGATCGCGTAGTCGACCAGCGTCCACTCGTAGCGGGTGTGTGACATCAGGGCCACCCGGTCGCCGGCGCCGATCCCGGCCGCCACCAGGCCGCGGGCCACCGCGGTCACCTCGTCGGCGAACGCGGCGGCCGTGACGTCCTGCCAGCCTCCGTCGCTGGCCCGCCGGCAGTAGAGCACCGCGTCCGGGTGCTGGGCGGCGATGTCGTACACCGCGTCGACGAGGCTCTCGTCCTCCTCGACGCTCACGCTCGACGGGACGCTGTACTCACGCACGCTCGGCCTCCTGCCCACGCCCTCATTGCAGAACGTACCGTGCGCCCGCGCCCGCGCCGGCCATTCGCTCGGGTGACTACCGGCCGCCCGGAGGTCGCGTAGATTCGATGTTCATGCGCGTGCACGTGGTGTCGGACGTGCACGGCAGCGCCGAGGCGCTGGCCCGCGCGGGTGACGGGGCCGACGCCCTGATCCTGCTCGGCGACCTTCTCGAGTACGTCGACTACCACGACCCGGCGGCCGGGATCATCGGGCGGGTGCTCGGCCCCGAGGTGAGCGCCGAGTTCGGGCGGTTGCGGGCCGCCGGCGGGCCGGGTGAGCTCGTGCGCTTCATCACCGCCGCCTGGGCCGGGGTCCCGGACGCCGCCGCGGTCGTCGAGCGGGCCATCGCGGAGCAGTACGACCGGATCTTCGGCGCGCTGACCGCCCCGACCTTCGCCATCCCGGGCAACGTCGACCTGCCGTCGCTGTGGCCGGCCTACGCCCGGCCGGGCCTGTGCCTGGCCGACGGTCGGGTGGTGTCCATCGGCGGGCTGCGCTTCGGGTTCGTCGGCGGGGTGCCGCTGCCGCCCGGCCGGGAGCCGCGCCGCGGCGGTCCGTGGACGCCGCACCTGCGCACGGCGGCGGACTACGCCGCCGCGGTGCACGCCCTGGCCGATGTCGACGTGCTGTGCAGCCACGCCCCGCCCGCGGTGCCCGTCCTGGCCTACGACGTCCTGTCCCGGCGGGCCGAGGCCGCCTCGCCCGCGCTGCTGGAGCTGGTCCGTCGGGACCGGCCCCGCGCGGCGCTGTTCGGGCACGTGCACCAGCCGCTGGCCGCGCGGGTGCGGATCGGGCAGACCGAGTGCGTGAACGTCGGGCACTTCCGCGAGACCGGGCAGCCGTACCTGCTGCGCTGGTGAGCAGAAGCCTGCTGCGGCCCCGGTAGCCTGCGCCAATGGCTGACGCGACGTCCTCCTCGATCACCATCGCAGCGCCGCCCGAGCGCGTGATGGAGGTGATCGCGGACTTCCCGGCCTATCCGGAGTGGGCCGGCCAGGTCAAGAGCGTCGAGGTGCTGGAGCAGGCTCCGTCGGGCCGGGCCGAGCAGGTCCGCTTCACCATGGACGCCGGGCCGATCAAGGACTCCTACACGCTGGACTACACCTGGGCGCCGGACGGCCGCTCGGTGAGCTGGACACTGGTCAAGGGGCAGATCCAGCGTGCCCAGAACGGTTCCTACGTGCTCTCCGGCACCGACGCGCAGACCACCGTGACGTACTCGCTGGCCGTCGACCTGAACATTCCCATGATCGGCATGTTGCGCCGCAAGGCCGAGAAGGTGATCATCGACACGGCGTTGAAGGGCCTCAAGCGCCGCGTCGAGTCCGTCGGGTAGCGCGCCCGCCGACGGGAACCGCGCCTGCGCGCCGGCGCCGAACCGGCAGCTACCCTCGGCTCGTGCGGGTTGTGCTGTTCACGGGCAAGGGCGGCGTCGGCAAGACGACGCTGGCCGCGGCCACCGCCGCGCAGCTGGCCCGCTCCGGGCGCAAGGCGCTGGTGATCTCCACCGACCCCGCGCACTCGCTCGGCGACGCGCTGGAGGCCGAGCTGGGCCGCGACCCGGTGGAGCTCGAGCCCGGGCTGTACGGCGCCCACATCGACACCCGCGCCCTGCTCGACGACTCCTGGGGGGCGCTGCAGGCGCACCTGCGCACCCTGCTCGCCGGCGCCGGCGTCGACGAGCTGGTGGCCGACGAGCTGACCGTGCTTCCCGGGGTCGAGGAGCTGCTCGCGCTGGGCGAGGTGCGCCGGGCCACCGAGTCGGGGCCGTGGGAAGTGGTGGTCGTCGACTGCGGGCCGACCGCGGAGACCCTGCGGCTGCTCGGGCTGCCCGAGGCCCTGTCCGGGTACCTCGAGCGGTTGTTCCCCGCGCACCGGCGGGCGGTCCGCGGCCTGCTGGCCGGGCTGTCCGGCGGCGGCCGGGACGCGCAGCCGGCCTGGGACCGCGCGGTCGACGCGCTGGACGGGCTGGCCGAGCAGCTCACCGGCCTGCGCGGGCTGCTCGCCGACCGGAACACGTCGATCCGGCTGGTACTGACCCCGGAGCGGGTGGTGGCGGCCGAGACCCGGCGCACCCTGACCGCGCTCGCGCTGCACGGGCTGCGCGTCGACGGGCTGGTCGCCAACCGGGTGCAGCCGGCGCCGCCGCGGTCGTTGCGCGGCCCGGCCGCGCGCTGGCTGCGGGAGCGGCACACCGAGCAGCAGGCGGTGCTGGCCGAGCTGCGCGGGCTCGCGCTGCCGATCCGGACCGCCCGCTACGCCGCGGCCGAGCCGACCGGCGTCGCGGCGCTGCTGGAGGTGGCGAGGTCGCTCTACGGCGCCGACGACCCGGCGGCGATCGGCGCGGCCGCCCCCCCGCTGCTGACGGTGCGCCGCACCCGCGGCACCGGCACCGGCCTCGACTCCGAGTACGAGCTCGTGCTGCGGCTGCCGGGCGCCGAGGGCGCGCCGCTGGAGCTGGCCCGGGTCGGCGACGAGCTGGCGGTCACCGCCGGTGGCAGCCGCCGGATGGTCGCGCTGCCGGCGGTGCTGCAGCGCTGCGCGGTGACCGCGGCCCGGCTGCACGGCGACGACCTGTGCGTGGTGTTCGAGCCCGACCCGGCGCTGTGGCCGGCGAGCCGGCCGTGAGCGGCGACCAGGGCGGGCCCGGCGGCGGACCCGCGAGCGGGCGTCCCGGCGGCGCGCGCTCCTGCGACGAGCATCCCGGGCTGGCGGCCGAGCTGCGCGCGCTGGTCCTGGCCGCGCTCGACCGATGGGAGCCCGCGCTGGTCCGGCTGCGCGACGAGACCGGCCCGTCCGCACCCGGCGCGGCGGCCTGCGTCGGGTGCCCGGTCTGCGCGCTGCTGGCCATGCTCCGCGGCGAGCGCGGAGAGCTGACGCCACGCCTGGCGGAGCAGTTGGCGGGGCTGCTGGCGGTGCTGCGGGCCGCGCTGGAGGAGGGCGACCCGGCCGGGCGCCCGGAACCGGCACCGGAACCCGCGCCGGCCGCTCCCCGGCGCCGGGTGCAGCGCATCCCGATCGAACGGGTGGCGCCGTGAGCCCTGGTCGCGGCGGCGGCGGGGCGACCGGGCAGGATGCGCCCGTGCCCGTGACGTCGCCGCCCGGCCCACCGTGCTGACGATCGGGGTCGATGTCGGGGGAACCAGCGTGCGGGCCGGCGTCGTCGACGGGTTCGGCACCGTGCACGACACCGCCAGCGCACCCACCCCGCGCAGTGTGGCCGCACTGGAGGCCGCCCTGGCCGGCGTGATCACGGAGCTGACCGGCCGGCACCGGGTGGACGCCGTCGGGCTGGCCCTGGCCGGCTTCATCACCCCGGACCGGCGCACCGTCCGGTTCGCCCCGCACCTGTCCTGGCGCGACGCACCGGTGGCCGAGCGGATCTCGACCCGGATCGGGATGCCGGTGGTGCTGGAGCACGACGCGAACGCCGCCGCGCTCGCCGAGCGGCACTTCGGGGCCGCGGCCGGGGCGTCGACCGTGGTGTTCCTCGCGCTCGGTACCGGGATCGGGTCGGCGCTGCTGCTGGACGGGGAGCTGTTCCGGGGGGCGTTCGGAGTGGCGCCCGAGCTCGGGCACCTGCGGGTGGTGCCCGACGGACGACCCTGTGCCTGTGGCAAGACCGGCTGCTGGGAGCGCTACTGCAGCGGCACCGCGCTGGCCACCACCGCCGTCGAGCTGCTGGCCCGCGACCCCAATCGGTCCCCGGTGCTGCACCGGTTGCTGCGTGACCAGGGCCGGGTCACCGGACGGCTGGTCGCGGCGGCCGCCCGCGACGGCGACCCGGTGGCCTGTGCCGCGATGGACGAGCTGGCGCGCTGGCTGGGGGAGGGTCTCGCGCTGGTGGCCGACACG
Source organism: Pseudonocardia sp. (assembly GCA_035557575.1). GTDB lineage: Bacteria > Actinomycetota > Actinomycetes > Mycobacteriales > Pseudonocardiaceae > Pseudonocardia. The sequence continues at coordinate 27,418 of DATMDS010000231.1, forward strand.
TTCGACCCGGAGGTGGTGGTGATCGGCGGCGGGGTGTCGATGTCGGCCCCGCTGTTCCTGGACGAGGCCCGCGAGCACTACGCGTCCCGGATCACCGGGGCCGGTCGCCGACCGCTGGCCCGCATCCGCACCGCGCAGCTCGGGGAGGCGGCGGCGGTGGTGGGCGCGGGGCAGCTGGCCCGGGAGGCGGCCCAGCCCTGAGCCGGCTCCGGCCGGGCGAGTTCAGCGGGGTGGGATCAGAGGACGGCGCCGTCGTCGGGATGGCGGCCGTCCGCCGGCACCGGCGGGTCCGGCCACAGCCGCAGGATCAGCCAGCTCAGCCCGGCGGCGATGGCGACCAGGCCGAGCGGCAGCCCGTAGTCCGACGGCACGCCCAGCCACTCGGGGGCGATCACCAGCAGCAGCCCGAGGCCGAGCAGCGTCAGCCCGACGATGGCCGGCGGACCGATCGGCGGCAGCGGGGGCGGCTCCGGCGGGACGTAGTGCTCCTCGTCAGCGGGTGCCGGGGTGTCGGCCGGCTGCGCGGGCTCGAACAGCGAGGACGGGCCCGGCTCGGAGTCCGTGGGCCAGGCCGGCACGTCACCCTCACGCCGCCACCCGGCGACGATCGCCTCGAAGTCGTTCTCGGCGGCCGGGCCGCCGGGCTGCGCGCGCTCGTCGGGATCCCGGTTCACGCGGCCTCCTCACGTCTGTCCGCGGCCGGTGCCGTCACCAGCGGGCCCCATCCTTGCACGGCGGGCGGAAGCGGCGGGTGGTGAAATGCGACCTGCGTCCGGAACCGATTTGCCGGCCGGGCCGTTGTCCCGCGCTGCGGCCCGTCCGTAGGCTGGCGTCGTCGATGGGGAAGGGGCACACCCAGGTGCTGTACTGGTGGTCCAAGTTCGTGCTCCTCGGGCCGTTGCTCCGAATCCTGTGCCGGCCGACCATCGAGGGCATTGAGCACGTCCCCGAACGCGGCGGCGCCATCCTGGCCAGCAACCACCTGGCCGTCGTCGACTCCTTCTTCCTGCCGCTGCTGGTACCGCGGCGGATCACGTTCCTGGCCAAGCGGGAGTACTTCACCCAGCCCGGCCTCGTCGGCTGGTTCAAGAAGCAGTTCTTCTTCGGGGTCGGTCAGGTGCCGGTGGACCGCTCCGGCGGTTCGGCCGCGCAGGCCGCGATGGACACCGCGGTGCGGCTGCTGCGCGAGGAGAAGCTGCTGGGCATCTACCCGGAGGGCACCCGTTCGCCCGACGGGAGGCTCTACAAGGGCAAGACCGGAGTGGCGCGGATGACCCTGGAGGCGGGCGTCCCGGTGGTCCCGGTGGCCATGATCGGCACCGACCGGGTCAACCCGATCGGATCCCGGATGTGGCGCCCGCACAAGGTGCACATTCGGATCGGCGCACCGCTGGACTTCAGCCGCTACGCCGGAATGGCCGGCGACCGGTTCATCGAGCGCTCGATGACCGACGAGATCATGTACGCCCTGATGGAGCTGTCCGGGCAGACCTACGTGGACATGTACGCGGCCTCGGTGAAGGAGCGGGCGGAGAAGGAGAAGCAGGCCCGCCGTCAGCACGGCGGCCGCGGACCGGACGGACGCGACGCCACTCGGCTGCCCGGCACGCGGGCCAGCTGATCGAGCGCGAGCGGCCGACCTGGGGCTCAGGGGCTAGCCTCGGCGGGTGCGCTTCTTCTACGACTGCGAGTTCATCGAGGATGGACGGACGATCGACCTGGTGTCCGTCGGCGTGGTCGGGGAGGACGGGCGGGAGTTCTACGCGGTGTCCACCGAGTTCGACCCGACCCGCGCCGGACCCTGGGTGCGCAGCAACGTGCTGCCCAAGCTGCCCGCGCACGCGAACCCGGCTTGGCGCTCGCGGGCGCGGATCCGGACCGACCTGCTGCGGTTCCTCACCGCGGCGGACGGCGAGGTGGAGCTGTGGGCCTGGATCGCCGCCTACGACCACGTGGCGATCTGCCAGCTGTGGGGCGCGATGCCGGACCTGCCACGGGCACTGCCCCGGTTCACCCGAGAGCTCCGCCAGCGCTGGGAGGATGCCGGCCGGCCGCAGTTGCCGCCACCGACCGTGGATGCCCACGACGCGCTGGCCGATGCCCGGCTGAACCTGCGTCGGTGGGAGGCCATCGAGGCCGCGCTGTCCGCGGGTGCGGCACGCACCGGCGGGTGACGCCCCCGGCTCCGGTCGATAGGGCCGAACGTCACGGTGGCCGCCCGCGGGAAGCGGGCGGCCACCTGCCGGGATCGGGCTGAAGGGTGGAACCGGAGCCGGTGCGGAGCGACGCGCGAGGTGAAGAGGTCAGGTGAAGATGCTGACCCCGCCGGGCCCGACGAGCAGGCCGACGACGATGAGCACGATGCCCCAGAGCAGCTGCCTGCGCACGATGGCGAAGATGCCGGCGACGACCAGGACTACTGCGAGGATCCACAACAGGGTTGCCATGCACGGGAGTGCCCAGTGCTGTCCTCAGTGGAATCGGGCCGTTCGAGTGACAGGTACGCCGAATTCCGCGGCCTTACTAGGCCGAATGGGTGAAGACTTTCGCGATTCGACGGGTATGTCGGGTCCGGCAACCCAGCGGCGATCGGACCTGCGGAGCGCATACCCTTGGCGTGTGAACTGGACCGTCGACGCCCCGGTCGAAGTACTGCCCGAGCTGCCCCCGCTGCCACCCGACCTGCGGACCCGACTCGACGACGCGTTGGGCCGCCCGGCCGCGCAGCAGCCCGACTGGCCCGACCTCGAGCACGTCCGGCACGTGCGCACGGTGCTGGAGAGCGTCCCGCCGGTGACGCTGCCGCCGGAGGTGGACCGGCTGGGGGAGCGTCTGGCCGCGGTCGCTCGCGGCGAGGCCTTCCTGCTGCAGGGCGGGGACTGCGCGGAGACGTTCGTCGACAACACCGAGCCGCACATCCGCGCGACCATCCGCACGCTGCTGCAGATGGCCATCGTGCTCACCTACGGCGCCTCGCTGCCGGTGGTGAAGGTCGGGCGGATCGCCGGTCAGTACGCCAAGCCGCGCAGCGCCCCGACCGACGCGCACGGCCTGCCCTCCTACCGCGGCGACATCGTCAACGCGCTGACCGCGCACCCGGCGGCGCGGGTCCCGGACCCGTCCCGAATGGTGCGCGCCTACGCCAACGCGAGCGCGGCGATGAACCTGGTGCGGGCGCTCACCGCGACCGGGATGGCCGACCTGACCATGGTGCACGACTGGAACCGGGAGTTCGTGCGCACGTCGCCGGCCGGCGCCCGGTTCGAGGCGGTGGCCGCCGAGATCGAGCGGGCGCTGCGCTTCATGGACGCCTGCGGGGTGGACGACCACAACCTGCACAGCGTCGAGTTCTACGCCTCCCACGAGGCGCTGCTGCTGGACTACGAGCGGGCCCTGCTGCGCCTGGACACCCGGTACGAGCAGCCGCGGCTCTACGACCTGTCCGCGCACTTCCTGTGGATCGGCGAGCGCACCCGCCAGCTGGACGGCGCGCACATCGCCTTCGCCGAGCTGCTGTCCAACCCGATCGGGCTCAAGATCGGCCCGAGCACGACGCCCGAACAGGCCGTCGAGTACGTGCAGCGGCTCGACCCGCACGCCCAGCCCGGCCGGCTCACGCTGGTCAGCCGGATGGGCAACAACAAGGTGCGCGACGTGCTGCCGCCGATCGTGGAGAAGGTCGAGGCGTCCGGGCACAAGGTCATCTGGCAGTGCGACCCGATGCACGGCAACACCGTCGAGTCGACCTCCGGGTACAAGACCCGGCACTTCGACCGCATCGTCGACGAGGTGCAGGGCTTCTTCGAGGTGCACCATCTGCTGGGCAGCCATCCCGGCGGCATCCACGTCGAGGTCACCGGGGAGGACGTCACCGAGTGTCTCGGCGGCGCCCAGGACATCTCCGACTCCGACCTGGCCGGCCGCTACGACACCGCGTGCGACCCGCGGTTGAACACCCAGCAGTCACTGGAGCTGGCGTTCCTGGTCGCCGAGATGCTCCGCGGCTGAGCGCGGTGTACCTCGGCGTCGACTGGGGTGGCACGAAGATCGAGTCGATCGCGCTGGCTGCCGACGGCAGCGCCCTGGCCCGGCACCGGTGCGACACCCCGCGCTCGGACTACGACGGCTGCCTGCGCGCGATCCGCGGGCTGGTCGAGCGCGTCGAACAGGAGCTCGGTCACCGCTTCCCCCGGGTCGGGGTCGGGCTGCCGGGTTCGCTGGACCCGCGGACCGGGATCGCCAAGGGTGCCTCGTCGACCTGGATGAACGGCCGGCGCGCCGAGGACGACCTGCGGGCGGCGCTCGGCCGGGACGTGCGGACCAGCAACGACGCCGACTGCTTGGCGGTGTCCGAGGCCGTCGACGGGGCCGGCGCCGGGTACCGCGTGGTGTTCGCGGTGATCCTGGGTACCGGGGCGGGGGCCGGCATCGCCGTCGACGGGCAGGCCCACCACGGCCCGAACAACGGGGCGGGGGAGTGGGGGCACAACCCGCTGCCGCTGCCCGACGTCAGCGAGATCCCCGGCACCGCCTGCTACTGCGGCAAACACGGCTGCCTGGAGACGTGGGTGTCCGGCCGCGCTTTCGCCCGCGACTACGCCCGGCACGCCTCGGTCGACCTGGCCGAGCCGGTCGACCTGCGCCCGGCCCAGATCGTCGAGCGGATGCGCGCGGGCGACCGGCTGGCCCGGCTGGTCTGGCAGCGCTACGTCGACCGGGTCGGGCGCGGGCTGTCGCTCGTGCTCAACGTGCTGGATCCGGACGTGTTCGTGATGGGAGGTGGGATGTCGAACGTGGTGGAGCTCTACGCCGACCTGCCGCCGGTGCTGGCGCGCTACGCGTTCTCGCCGGTGCTGCACACGCCGGTGCTGGCGGCGGCGCACGGTGACTCCAGCGGGGTACGCGGCGCGGCCTGGCTGTGGAAGCCGTGACCGCCGACCTGGCGGCCCGCTACGAGCTGGGCCGGACGCTGATCCGGCGGGCCGGTGAGCTGGCCGCCGGCTACGCCGCCCGGCTCGCCGACCTGCCGGTGCGCAGCAAGGGCGTGCAGGACGTCGTCACGGAGGCCGACGTGGCGGTGGAACTGCTGATCAAGCAGGCCGTGGCGGACGCCTTTCCGGGCGACGCGTTCCTCGGCGAGGAGACCGGGCCCAGCGCCGTCACCGGCGCCGATCACATCTGGGTGGTGGACCCGATCGACGGCACCCAGCCCTTCGTCAGCGGCCTGACCAGCTGGTGCATCTCCATCGCGCTCGTCGCCGGCGGCGAGCTGCAGTTCGGCATGGTCTACAACCCGCCGCTGGACGAGCTGTTCGAGGGCGGCCGCGGCCGGCCCGCGCTGCTCAACGGCCGCCCGATCGCGCCGCACCCCGGCCGGGACCTGACCGAGGGCATCGTCACCGTCGGCTACTCGCCGCGCGTCGGCCCGGACCAGATCGTGCCGGTGTTCGACCGGCTGCTGCGCCGCGGCGGGATGTTCTTCCGCAACGGCTCGGGTGCGCTGACCCTGTGCTACGTGAGCTGCGGGCGGATGCTCGGCTACGTCGAGCCGCACGTGAACTCCTGGGACGCCCTCGGTGGGATCGCGGTGCTGCAGGCCGCCGGCGGCCGGACCAACGACTTCCTGGACGGGGACGGACTGCTGGCCGGGAACCGCATCGTGGCCGGGCCACCGGCGGTCTACGAGGCGCTGGACGAGGTCCTCGGCCCGCCCCGCTGACGCGGCGAGCGCCCGGGATCACCCGGGGCCCGGGACGTCCGGAGTGTTGTCGTGACCCGGGCGGCGCGGGCTCGGCGCGTTCAGACGGTAGCGCAGGGCCAGCAACCGGATCGCGAAACAGAGCGCGGCGGCGCCGACGGCGACCGGTCCGCCGCGCACGTCCAGCTCGTGGGCCAGCACCAGCACCGCGGCCCCGAGCAGCGCCGGCACGGCGTACAGCCCGCTGTGCAGCACGTCCGGTACCCGGCGCAGCAGCACGTCCCGGAGCGTCCCGCCACCGACCGCGGTCACCGCGCCGAGGATGATCGCCTGGCCCGGTCCGAGCCCGTGCTCCAGCGCCTTGAGCGCGCCGGTGACCGCGAACAGGCTGAGCCCGGCCGCGTCCAGCAGCTCGATCACCGGTGCGGCGGACGCCAGCAGCCGGCCGAGGAAGAACGCCAGCAACCCGCCGGTCGCGGCCACCGCCAGGTAGCGCCAGTCGCTGAAGGTGGCCGGCGGCACCGCGCCCAGGATGACGTCGCGCAGGATCCCGCCGCCGATCGCGGTGATCGAGGCCAGGGTGAGCACGCCGACGATGTCGATGCGCGCGGCGCGCATGGCGGTCAGCGCGCCGTTGAGGGCGAAGGCGAAGGTCCCGGCCAGATCGAGGACGAGCAGCACGACGTCAGGTCGCATCACGTGGTTCTACTACCCGGGCGGCACCGCCGGGGCCGGCCACCTGATGCGGTCACTGCCAGGGACCGAATCCGGCGAAGTGCGACCGCTCGACACAGGCGGCCAGCTGCTGGCCGACCTGCTGCAGCTGCGGCACGGCGTGCACCGCGTCCAGCCGACCGACCTGCCGCGGGTCGACTCCGGTCAGGCCGAGCAGATCGAGCCCGCGCCGGCTGAGATCGACGTTGTAACGGACGTAGGAGAACAGCGACTGCGAGACCGGCTCGTCCACCGGGTCGTCGAACTCCGTGTCCACCGACGGGCCGTAGCGGCACTGCCCGAGAACTCGACACAACCGATCGTTCTCGACCGAGCTCCCGTTCATGACGACCTTGAGCACGTTTCGCATGTTGAACAGCAGGTTCATCTTCTCCCGAGCGAGGTTGGCGTGTGCTGCGGGCGCGAACCCGGTGCCCACCGAGACCAACAGCAGCTGGTCCGCGCCCGTGGGCCAGCCGAGGCGGTACTGGCGCGCGGTCGCCATCTGGAAGAGCAGCAGCGCCGGGTTGTTGAAGGGGGTGATCCCGCCGTCCTGGAAGAGGACCGAGCTCGTGTGGAGGTCGATGCTCTCGGGCGGGAAGTAGACCGGAGCCGCGGACGAGCCGCGGACCACCTTCCACAACGGCAGGTCGAGGTTGCAGTCCGGGCGGCCCCGGCTGTTGTACTTCGCCCAGGTGTTGTTGGACAGCGGCCAGAGGGAATCGGTGTCGGTGCGGTGCAGGACGACCAGCAGCAGGCTCCGTAGCCGGTCATCCCCCAGCGCGGTAGACGCGCCGTAGTAGCCGGCCAGCAGCTGGGACAGCGCGCCCCTCCTGTACAGCGACTTCAGGCGGGCCGGGTAGAACCGCCGCCGGAACACCGGTTCGGCCATCGTCAGATACATCTCGGTGATGTCGTCGACGCGCTTCCCGAGCGCCAGCCCGGCCGCAATGATCGCGCCGGTGCTGGTGCCGGCGATGTAGTCGAAGTAGTCGGACAGCACGAAGCCGGGGGAGTTCCCGCCGAGCTGCGTCTCCATCCGGGCCAGCACCTGCAGCGTGATCAACCCGCGCAGGCCGCCGCCGTCGAGCGCGAGCAGGCGCTTCGGCCCTGGAGCCGACTGCCGTTCCCAGTACGGCACGTTCGGGGTGCGCCACGCCTGGCGCGGCACCACGGTGGTCACGGCCAGCCCCCGCTCGCGCGCCAGCCGCACGAAGTGGGAGGTCCCGCCGGTGCCATCGCCCTCCTGCTGGTCCCACACCGCGAGCACCCGTAGCTCCCGGCCTGCCGCTTCGGCCACGGCCTGCTCGAGCGCCCAGGCGTTCGCGCGGGCGTACGGCGCGTCGGACACCCGGGAAGCGGGCAGGACCTCAACCCGCTCGGCCGCAGCGAGTACGTCGTCGAAGCGTTGGCCCCACGCCGTCCCCGGCAGTTCCACCGACCCGGCTCGGAACTCCGCCGGGTCCTTCGCGAGCAGCACGACAACCCGCCCGCCGCGCCGGAGCGCGTGCTCGGCCACCAGCAGATCGGCGCCGCGAGCGCCCTGCGTGATGGCCGTGTCGCCGGGACCGAACCGCCACCGGTCGAGCGCGTCATCGACGGCGGCGCCGACCCGGGGCTCGGCCTCCGGCGGGAAGCGAGGACTGGTGCGATCCAATCCGTCGATCATGTGTCCGCTCTCCACCACGACCTGACCCGTCGCCACGCGTCCCTCCTCGGACTGTGTCGCCAACTCGTGTGCGGAGCCCGATGCGGGCGCGGCCGCTAAAGACTCCCTGTCCCTACAGCGTGTAGAGGGTGATCGTCGTGCCGCGGTCGACCATCGAGCCGGCACCGTGGCTCTGCTGCACGACCCGGTTCCCCCGGAGCCGATCGCGGAGCCGGTCCGGGATGCGGTCGCCGAACCCGCCCTGGGACTGCCGCTCGACCTCCAGGCCCAGCTGCTCGAGCCGGTCGCGGGCGTCGTCGAAGTCATCGTTGATCACGGAGGGGACCCGGACCTGCGCCGAGTCGTCGGACCCGTCGTCGCCGCCCCGGCTCAACACCAGGGCGACCCGGGAGCCGCGGGCCAGCGGGGTGCCGGCGCCGGGTTCGGTGCGGATCACCGTGTCCTCCGGGACCGAGTCGCTGAACTCCGCGTCGCCGGAGTCGGTGTCCGGCTCGAACCCGGCCGCGGTGATCCGGCGTTCGGCCTCGTCGGCCGCGGTACCCGCCGCGATCGCCGGCACCGTGGGCAGCCCGGCGGAGATCGACAGGATGACCGCGGTGCCGCGCGACAGCCGGGCCCCGGGTGGCTGGTCGGCCGCGGCAACCACGCCGGCCGGGCTCCCGTCGGCCTCGACGGTGGTGCTGGTGCCGGTCAGGCCGGCCTGGAGAAGCAGCTGCTGAGCGGAGGCCTCGGGCAGCCCGACCACCGCCGGCATCTCGGTCCAGCGCCCGGCGCCCAACCACCAGGCCGCGGTGCCGATCAGCACGGTCAACGCGAGCACGAGCGCCACCCAGGTGGCGAACACCCGGCGGCTGCGCCGGCGGGACTGCGGATATGCCGGGGGGCCGGCCGGCCCGGCGGCGTCCACCGGTGGGCGCGCCAGGGTCCGGGTGCCACCAGGGCCCACCCCGGCCGCGCCGTGGCCGGGCCAGCCGCCGTCGGCCGCCGGGTGGGACCGGAGCCGGCCGGCGCCCGGGGAACCGGAGGCCGGATCGACGCCGGGTCGACCGCCGTGGTGGGGGAGTGACGCCGCCGGCGCCGGCCCCGGGCCGGCCGGAACAGTGGCCGGCTCGCTGAGCATCTGGGCCGGCGGCACCGGAACCGGCACCGCGGGCACCTCCAGCTGCGCCGCCACCCGGCGCAGCTCGGCCAGCAGCGCGCCGGCGTCGGCGGGGCGCCCGGCCGGGTCCCGGCGGGTGGCCCGCCGCACCAGCTCGTCCAGTTCGGGGGGCACGTCGCCGGCGATCTCGGACGGCGCCGGGACGTCCGAGTTCACGTGCCGGTAGGCCACCGATATCGCGGTGTCGCCGACAAAGGGCGGCTGCCCGACGAGCAGCTCGTAGAGCACGGTCCCGGCCGCGTAGACGTCGCTGCGGGCGTCCGCCGCGCCCGTCTCGACCTGCTCCGGGGACAGGTAGGCCACCGTTCCCATGATCATGCCGACGTGGCTGGCGCCGGCCTGGGCGGACGCCGTGACCAGGCCGAAGTCGGCCACCTTGACCTCGCCGGCCCCGCTGATCAGCACGTTCTCCGGCTTCACGTCGCGGTGCACCAGGCCCAGCCGGTGCGCTTCGGCGAGCCCGCCGAGCACCGGTTCCAGCACCGCGAACGCGGCCGGCACCCCGACGGCCCCGCGGGCCCGCAGCACATCCCGCAGGGTGCCGCCCTCGACCAGCTCCATCACCAGGAAGATGACCGGCCCGTCGAACCCCGCGACCTCGCCCTGGTCGTGCACGTCGACGACCGCCGGATGGTCGATGCGCGCGGCCGAGCGGGCCTCCCGCTCGAAGCGCATCCGGAAGGCCGGGTCCGCGGCCAGCTGCGCGTCCATGATCTTGATGGCCACCGGCCGGTCCAGGCGGGTGTCGACACCGCGGTACACCGTGGACATCCCGCCGCGGGCGATGACCGCGCCCAGCCGGTAGCGCGCATCGAGCAGCGCGGCCGGCGGTGCGTTCACACTGCGACGGTACCGCCCTCACACGGTGGTGCCGGAGCTGCCGCGCCTGTGGCAGTGTAGGCGCCCGTGAACGAGGTGTTCGAGCTGTCCGCGGACGTGGCGACCCTGCCCGTTGCGGAAGTCGCGCAACGACTGTCGGTGCCGGTGTCCCGGATCCACCAGCTGGTCCGTGACGGCCAGCTGCTGTCCGTCCGGCGCGGCGGTGAGGTGCTGGTACCGGCCGACTTCCTGGACGAGTCCGTGGTCGTCAAGGGCCTGTCGGGGACCATCACGGTGCTGCGCGACGGTGGTTACTCCGACACCGACATCCTGCGCTGGCTGTTCGCGGAGGAGGACTCGCTGCCCGGCACGCCGATCGCGTCGCTGCGCGCCGGCCGGCACCGCGAGGTCAAGCGCCGGGCCCAGGCCATGGCCTTCTGACCCCACTGACCCGACCGACCCGGCTGCCGAGGGCCCGGGCCAGGCCGGGCACCGCCACTGCGAGCCGGCGTCGGATCGGCACCGCCACCCGGCGGTGCAGCACGTCGAAGTCGACGGCCTCGATCTCGTCGAGGATTCCGCGGTAGAGGACGAACGCGCAGCGCACGCAGTCCCGGGACACCGGCTCCAGCATGGTGATACCCGGCTCCGCCCGCCGGTAGACGGCGCGGGTGTGCGCCACCAGGTGGGCCAGCGCCCGGCGGACCGCCCCGTCGGTCCGCTGCTCGCGCCGGCACCGCAGCAACAGCTCGCGGTCGACCCCGAACGCGGCCAGCTCGGCGGTCGGCAGGTAGACCCGGCCCCGGTCGAGGTCCTCGCCGACGTCGCGCAGGAAGTTCGTCAGCTGGAACGCGATGCCCAGGTCGGCGGCGTGTGGCTCGGCCTCCGCCCGGGGCACGGTGGTGCCCAGGACCGGCACCATCTGCAGCCCGATCACGGCGGCCGAACCGTGCATGTAGACGCCCAGGTCGTCGAAGGTGGGGTAGCCGGTGACGTGGGTGTCCATCCGCATCGACGTCAGGAAGTCGGTGAAGTGCCGGTGCGCGATGTCGTAGCGGCGGGCCGTGTCGGCGACCGCCGCGAGCACCGGCTGCCCGGTCGGTTCCCCGGCCAGGGCCCTGGTCAGCTCGGCGTCCAGCGCATCGAGGCGGGCCAGCTTCTCCTCCGCCGGCCGGTCGTCGCCCAGATCGTCGACGATCTCGTCGGCGTAGCGGGCGAATCCGTAGAGCGCGTGCACCGCCGGCCGCCGCGCGGCCGGGAGCAACCGGGTGGCCAGGAAGTAGGTGCGCCCGTGGTGGGCGTGCAGCTCCCGGCTGGTGGTGTAGGCGGCGCGCAGCGCGGGATCGGTGATCCCGGCGGCGTCGAGCTCAGCCCGACCGGGGCTCGGCACCGGCGACGGCGGGGAGGTCGGGCTCGGCGGCCGGGTCGGGGGCCGCGGGGGCGGCCGCGGGCCGGCGACCGCCGAGCCGCAGCGGGTCCGGGAGGACGAGCGAGATCGCGGCCAGCACCGCCATCAGCCCGCAGCCGAACAGGTAGGGGAAGTTGTAGAGCGCGTCCTCGCCGCTGGGGTAGTAGACGATCACCAGCATCAGCGAGAGGAAGACGGTGAACACCAGCTTGGGCCGGGTCCAGGGGGCGGCGGCCAGCAGCGCCATGCCCCAGCTGACGTACCAGGGCAGCGTGGCCGGCGACAGCACGGCCACCGCGAGCAGCACCAGCCCGGCCCGGCGGATCGCGTCCGGGCCGCCGTCGCGCGCCGCCCACCACTGGCGGTAGGCGATCCACAGCAGCAGGGCCGCGCCGAGTACGCGGGCCACGTTGATGAACGGCTGCTTGGGCACCGGACCGATCGAGTTGATCACCGTGTGCAGGAACTCGCCGATGCCCGTCGGGATCGACATCCAGTTCACGATCATCGACGGCGCGCTCAGCGCGGGTAGCCAGCCCAGCCCGACGCCGGCCGCGAGGGTGCACGCGGTGAACACCACGGTGAACACCGCGACCCCGGCCGCGGTGGCCCGGGCGATCCGCGGCCACAGCGGCCCGGACAGCTGCCCGGCCCAGACCAGCACCAGGAACGGCAGCGCCACCGCGGCGCTGGCCTTGATCGCCATCGCCAGCGTGACCAGTGCGACGCCCCGGGCCGGCGCGCCGCGCAGCGCGACCAGCGAACCGGCCGCGAGCAGGCCCATGACCAGCAGGTCGTTGTGCCCGCCGCCGATCATGTGGATGACCATCATCGGGTTGGCCACGGCCACCCACAGCGACACCGGGACGCGGCCGCCGAGGCGCCGGGTCAGCTCGGGCAGCGCCCAGATGAACAGCACCAGCCCGGGCAGCAGGGCCAGCCGCATCATGACGATGCCGAGCACGATGTTGTTCCCGACCAGCCAGGACACCGACTTGGCCAGCAGGATGAACAGCGGTCCGTACGGCGCCGGGGTGTCCTGCCAGAAGTAGTGCACGTTGTCGGTGAAGATCCCGGACATGGCCTCCGGACCGACCGCGTACGGGTCCAACCCGACCAGCGGCAGCCGGCCCTGGGCCAGGTAGCTGAAGATGTCCCGGGTGAACAGCGGCGGGGAGAGCAGCGTCGGCGCGATCCAGACCAGCGCGGTGGTGAGCACGGCCCGGCCGCGGACCCGATCGGCCAGCACCTCCCGGCCCAGCCTGATCCAGGCCCAGGCCATCAACGCGACCCCGATGTAGATCATCCAGCCGGCGAGGTCGCGGCCGTGCCCGTAGCGCCAGAAGCCGAGCACCGAGTTCGTCAGCAGCGGATCCCGGACCAGCACCCCGCCGGCCCCGAAGCCGCCGACCACCATCATCACGGAGGCGAGCAGACCCTGCAGCAGCGGTCCGCGCGGAGGCGCGCCCAGCCGGTCGCGCCACGTCCGGCCGCGACCGCGGTGCGGGCTCGCGTCCTGCGACGGAGGCGTCGAGCCGTCGGGGAGGGACCCGGGCTGATCCGCCGCCGGCGGCGCCGCTGGATCGACGGTTGATGGTGGCTTCATGACGCGTCCCATGTTCCCATGGCCGCCCGGGCGCGGCGGCAGTACCCTACGCGCTCACCGCTGTCCCTCGCTGCGCTCGGTCGGCGCTTCGCGGGGGCGCTGTGAGCCTGGTTCGCTCGCACGCTCGCTCACGCCGGCAGCCCGGTGATGCGCTGTGCGGCCAACCGGCCGGAGATCAGCACCGGTGGAATGCCCACCCCCGGAGTGGTGCCGCACCCGGCCAACACCAGGTTGTCCAGGCCGCGGACCAGGTTGCGCGGCCGGAACGGGCCGGTCTGGGCGAACGTGTGGGCCAGCGCGAACGGGGTCCCGGCGGCCAGTCCCTCCGCGGCCCAGTCCGCGGGGGTGACGAGGCGACTGATCTCGACGTCGCCGGCCAGGTCGGTCAGCCCGGGATGGCCGCGCCGGTCGAGCTCGACCAGCAGCTCGTCGCGGTAGCGCGGCCCGACCCGGGCCCAGTCGATCGATGCTCCGACCTCCAGGTTGGGACAGGGCGCCAGCACGAACAGCAGGTCGGCACCGGCTGGGGCGAGCTCCGGGTCGGTCGCCGTCGGCCTGGTCACGAGCAGCGACGGGTCGCTCATCAACCGACCGTCGCTGATGATCTCCGAGAACGTGTCCCGCCACGCCCCGCCGAACGAGATCGTGTGATGGGCGAGAGCGGGCCGGGAGCGGGCCAGTCCGGCGTGCAGCACGACCGCGCTGGGCGAGTACCGCAACCGGACCGGGCGCCGCGGCTGCCGGCCCAGCATCCGGTAGCCGGCGGCGAGATCGGTGCTCAGCACCACCGCGTCGGCGCCCAGTCGCTCCAGCTCGTCCGTCCCGTTGCCGGTGGAGTCCCGGTGGCGCACCGCGGTGATGCGGCCGGCGGCCCGCTCGAGCCCGGTGACGGTCCGGCCGTAGTGCACGGTGGCGCCGGCCGCCCGGGCGGCGTCGGCCATGGCCTCCCCGATCCGGCGCATCCCGCCGCGGGGGAAGTAGACGCCGCGCACGGTGTCCATGTAGGCGATCACGCCGTAGGCGGCCAGCGCGGCCTGCGGCGGCACCCCGGCGTACAGCGCCTGGAACGAGAAGATCCGCTGTAGACGTGGATCCGGCAGGAACCGGGCCACCCGGCCGCCGAGCCGGCCGAAGCCGCCCAGTCCGGCCAGCCGCACCAGGTCGGGACCCAGCAGGTCGAGTGGCGAGTCGAAGTTGCGGCCGATGAACGAGTCGATCTGCACCTGGTAGAGCCGGGTCAACCAGTCCCGCATCCGGCGGTAGCCCGCGGCGGACTCCGGCCCGCAGACGGCGCGGATCTCGGCCTCCATCCGCTCCGGGTCGGTGTGCACGTCGATCGTCGAGCCGTCGGCGAAATGGGTCCGGTAGCCGGGGTCGAGCTCGATCAGCTCCAGCCGGTCCCCGGATTTCTCACCGACCGCAGCGAACGGCTCGTCCAGCAGCTCGGGCATGGTCAGCACGGTCGGGCCGGTGTCGACCAGGTAGCGGCCGCGCTCGGTGTGCAGGTCCAGCTGCCCGGCCCGGCCGCCGGGGTGCTCGGCGCGCTCCAGCACGGTCACCCGCCGACCGCTGCCCAGCAGGTGCAGCGCCGCGGACAGGCCGGCGAACCCGGCCCCGACGACGACCACGTGGTCGGTGCGACCGGGCACGGTCGCCGTCCGTCGCCCGGTCATCGCATCCTGCGACCGGCGTCGACGGCCAGCTCGGCCAGCCGCTGCCGGGCCGGCTCGCCGATGTCCGCGGCCGTGAGCGCGTCCAGCCCCGAATCGGTCAGGTCGCTGATCCGGCGCTCGACCGCGCGCACCGCGCCCAGCTCCAGCAGCAGGTCGCGGACCCGGTCCAGCGCCTGGGCGTCGAGGTCGGCGTTGCCCACCGCGTCGTCGATCACGGCCAGGGCCGCCTGCCGCCCGCTGCTCGCGGCCGCCTCTGCCGCCACCGCCAGCAGCAGCGTCCGCTTGCCCTCGCGCAGGTCGTCGCCGGCCGGCTTCCCGGTGACGGCCGGGTCCCCGAACACGCCGAGCAGGTCGTCGCGCAGCTGGAAGGCGACGCCGATGTCGGCGCCGAACATCCGGTAGGCGCGGATCAGCTCGGGCCCGGCCGCGGCGATCGCGGCACCGACGTGCAGCGGTCGCTCGACCGTGTAGGCCGCCGTCTTGTAGCGGTCGATCTGCAGTGCGGCCCGCACCGAACGGTCGCCCGTCGCCTGGTGCAGCACGTCCAGGTACTGCCCGCCGAGCACCTCGGTGCGCATGGCCTCCCAGGGCTCGGCCACGCGCAGCAGCGCCGGCCCCGGCAGCCCCGCGCTGCGCAGCATGTCGTCGGCCCAGGCCAGCGCGAGGTCGCCGAGCAGGATGGCGGCCGCCGCCCCGAACGCGTCCGGCCGGCCGCCCCAGCCGGCGTCGGTGTGCCGCCGGGCGAACGCCACGTGCACGGTCGGTCGGCCGCGGCGGGTGGCCGAGGAGTCCATCAGGTCGTCGTGGATCAGCGCGCAGGCCTGCACCAGCTCCAGGGCGCTGATCGCCCTGGTCACCGCCGGGGCCTCCGGGGAGGCCGGGTCTCCGCCGGCGCCGCACCAGCCCCACCAGGCGAAGGTCGGGCGGATGCGCTTCCCGCCGCCGAGCACGAACTCCTCCAGCGCGAAGGTGGCCTCGGTGAACAGCGGGTCGACGGCGTCCGTGGCGGCCCGCCGCGCGCGCAGGAACTCGCGCAGGGCCTGCTCGATGGAAACGGTCGGCGCGGCGGTGGTGTCCGGGGCGGTGCGGACGCCGGTCATTGCGCGCGCCGGGTCGCGGGGGAGGGGAAGCGCGGTGGGAGCACGGTTGGAGAGTATCGGCGTCGGCCGCCTCCAGCGCGGTGACGCTGCGTGCGTCCGTACCCTTACCGGTGTGAAGATCACCCAACGGATCAGCGGAGACCGGCCCGTGTTCTCGGTCGAGTTCTTCCCGCCGAAGGACGAGGCGGGGGAGGTCGAGCTGTGGCGGGCCGTGCGCCGGCTGGAGCCGATGGATCCGGCCTTCGTCTCCGTGACCTACGGCGCCGGGGGATCGAGCCGGGACCGGACGATCCGGACCACCGCCCGCATCGCCACCGACACCACGCTGGTCCCGATGGCGCATCTCACCGCGGTCTCGCATTCGGTGGCCGAGCTGCGCCAGGTGATCGGGGCCTACGCCGCGGCCGGCATCGTCAACGTGCTGGCGGTGCGCGGGGACCCGGTCGGCGATCCACTGGGGGACTGGATCCCGCATCCGGAGGGCCTGACCTACGCCGAGGACCTGGTGCGGCTGGTCCGCCGGCTCGGCGACTTCTGCGTCGGGGTGGCCGCCTTCCCCTACGGCCACCCGCGCTCGGCCGACGCGGACGCGGACCTGGCCAGGCTGCTCGCCAAGATCCGGGCCGGCGCCGACTTCGCGATCAGCCAGCTGTTCCTGGAACCCGAGGGCTTCCTGCGGCTGCGCGACCGCCTGGTCGCCGCCGGCTGCGACGTCCCGCTGCTACCCGGGATCATGCCGTTGACCACGGTGCGGACCCTGCGCCGCGGGCCCGAGCTGTCCGGTGCGCCGCTGCCGCCCGCGCTGCAGCAGCGGATGGCGCCCTACGCCGACGACCCGGCGGGCTTCCGGGCGGTCGGGATGGACGTCACCACCGAGCTGTGCGCCCGGCTGCTGGACGAGGGGGTGCGGGGGCTGCACTTCTACACGCTGAACCGGTCGACGGCGACCGCCGAGCTGGTGCGCCGGCTCGGGCTGGCGGCCGACCGGCCGGCCGCGCTCAGCGAGCGGACGGGTTGACCGGCGGGTTGCGGGTGTGCCTGGCGTAGAGCACGGTGCCGGCCGCGGCCGCAGCCACCAGCGCCCCCATCAGGAGGGTCCAGTTCAGCGGTGACGGTGCGTTCGGATCGTCCGAGGCGGCGACGGCCGAGAAGTCCCCGACCTCGCTCGGGGTGAACGTCCAGCTCACCGTGTCGCCGTCGGCTTCGCCGTTGGTGTCCAGCACCTCGCCGGGAAAGCTGATCTTGAGCTGGAAGTCGGCCCGGTCCACGGGGACCTGCGTCAGGTCGGCGGACCCGGTGACCACCAGCCGGTTGCCGCCCCGGCGCAGCTGGAACCGGACGGCGCTGCCGGCCGGGCCGGCCGCCTGGCTCAGCTCGGCGACCTGTTCGAAGGTGAGGCCGGAGAACCGCAGCACCGAACCGGCGTAGCCGTCCTGCCGGTAGCTGCTGATCTCCACGTCGGACTGCAGGCCCGGCGGCACCTCGACGGCCGGTCCGGTGTCGTCCGGCCCCTGTTCCGGGGTGGCGATGATGATCTCGCCGGTCACGGTGTCGTCGGGCTGCACCGCGAGCGCGGTGCGCACCCGGGCGCATCCGGACAATCCGGCGCCGACCAGGAGCAGGGCGAGCAGCAGCGTCAGCAGGCGGCGCACGGTCGGGGGCACCGGCCCATGGTGCCATCGCCCCTCCCGCACCCGATCCGGTACGGGGGTGCTCAGTCGGGGACGCGGGGCAGCGGCAGCGGCAGCTCCCGACCGAGCACCGCGAACGGGCGGAAGTCGCCGGTGAAGCGGTGTTCACGCAGCACATCCCGGAAGCCGAGGCGGCGGTAGAGCTGCCAGGCCCGGCCCGGTGGCCGGTCGCCGTACTCCGGGGTGGACAGCAGCACCCGGGAGCGGTCGGTCCCGGCGAGCAGGGCCCGCAGCAGGCCCTCGCCGAGGCCGTGCCCCTGGGCATCGGGCCGCACGTGCAGCTCGGTGAGCTCGAAGTAGTCCTCCAGCCACCGCTGGTCGCCGTGGGCGTCGCGCAGCCCGCGGCGCACCTCCTCGTACCACCACTGGCCCTGGCTCCCGCCGTAGCCGTAGCTCACGCCCAGCAGCGAGTCGGCCGCGTCCAGCCAGCCCACCGCGCGCCAGCCGGGCCGGTTCAGGTGCTCCAGCCAGAGGTTGCGGCGCTGCCGGGCGGTGCCCGGGGGATAGCCCATCGCGCTGACGTACACGTGCAGGGCCTCCGCCAGGCGCGCCGTGAGGGCCTGCGCGCTGAGCTCGACGAGCCGCTGAGCCGGAGCCCTGGTCACCGGCTCATCTCACCATGCCGGACCGGGATACGTCGTCCCCCTCGATCCGACTTGACGTCGCGCGCCGGGCGCGCTGTACTGGTCATCGATCGAACATGTGTTCGATCACCGCCGCCCGGCGGAGGGGCGAGGGAAGCGCTTCGCCGCCGGGTGGGCCGGTCGACGGTCCTTCCAGGGAGGGTACGGCGTGAACGCATTCGGCCGGGTGTTCGGATCACGTCAGCCGACCCCCATCCAGGTGCGGTGGCAGGACGGTGAGCCGGTCGAATTCCAGCGCCGGCCGATCCGGCGCGGGCCGCGCTACCTGATCACCGACGTGCGCGAGCGGTGGATCGAGGAGTCGCCGTGGCCGTTCCCCTCGCCGATGCCGGTCGGCGGCGACCGGATGCGGTGCTGGCGGGTGGTCGCCCGATCCGCGGGCGAGCCGGACGCTCCGGCCCGCGAGTTCGTGCTGCGGATGCGGGCCGGTCCCGGCGTCTGGGACCTGATCCGGGTCCCGGACTGATGGCACCGCACCGCCCACCGCCCATGCCCACCACCAGGAGTCGGTCATGACTGTCACGACGATCAGCCCCTCTCGTTCCCGGTCGTCCCCGCGACGCGGGTCGGTGCCGACGGCTCCCGTGCCGGCGCCGCGCCGGGAGCCGCCGCGCCCTCCGGTGCCGGCGCCGACCCCGCGGTCGGCCGTGGGGCTGCTCCGCCAAGCCGCCGACGGCATCGCCGAGGCGCACCGGGAGCCGGACCCGATCACCCGCTACCCGCTGGCCTACCTGGCGGCGCTGCGGGCGGCCGCGGCCGTGCTCGCGGTGCGGGCCACGCCGCAGCCCCGTCGCGGCAGCACCCGCAACGCCTGGCAGTTGCTCGCGGTCGTGGCGCCCGAGCTGGGCGAGTGGGCGGCCTTCTTCGCCTCCTGCTCGGCCACCCGGGCCGCCGCCGAGGCCGGCATCACCCGGCTGGTCGGGCAGCGCGACGCCGACGACCTGCTCCGCCAGTCCGAGCAGTTCGTGCAGCTGGTGGGGTCGCTGATACCGATGCGGTGACGATCCGGGCCGCGGCGGTCCGTTCAGCCGGTAGCCGGTGGCGCTGCGGCGGTGGTGCCGGCGCGGCGGGTGCGCTCGCTGCGCAGCACCCGGCCCAGCAGCAGGGTGAACACCGCCGACGCCTCCCGGGCGCCCGGGGTGTCCCAGCGTTGGATGGGCAGGCATGCACCCTGGGCCTGCTGGATGGCGGAGCGGTCGGGCAGCACCCCGCTCAGTACCAGCGGCCCGAACAACTCCCGCAGCTCGGCGATCCGGTACTCGTGCTCGGTGTTGCGTGGGCGGACCCGGTTGACGAAGACGCCCAGGGGCTGCAGGTCGGGGTTGCCGCGCAACCGCTCGGCCTGCACCGCGTCGAAGGCCCGCTGCACACCGGACACCGCGAACATCGTCGGATCGGTGATGAGCACCGCACGGTGTGCGGCGGCCAGGGCGCTGCGGGTCAGCTGGCCCAGCGACGGTGGGCAATCGATGATCACGAGTCGGTAGGGCTCCGGCGCGACCGGCGGGTGCTCGCCCGTCGCCCCGGCCGGCGTGTCGTCGGCGCCCCTGGCCGGCGTGTGCTCGTCGAGGTCGGCGATGCGGCGCAGCGCCCGGGCCAACCGCTGCAGCTGCTTGGCGCCGGGATCGGGGTGGTTGTGTCGCTCGGTCTGCTCCGCGCCGACCAGCACGTCGAGCCCGTCGCCCCAACCGCTCGGGGCGATCGCCCGGCGCACCATCGAACGGGTCGGCTCGTCCAGCACGTCGGCGACGGTGGCGGTGGTGCCGGCCGGGTCGAGCGCGAGCGTGGCGTTGGCCTGCGGGTCCAGATCGACCACGAGCGCCCGCAGACCGTGGTGCTGCGCCGCGCCGGCGAGCCCGAGCGCGACCGTGGTCTTGCCGACCCCGCCCTTCAGGCTCAACGTGGCGACCACCTGCACGGCAAGCAACCTACCCGCACCCCCGGCCCTGGCTCGGTCCGGGCGCGTGCCCGGTCGGGGCCGGGCACGCCGGCCCAGGGACCCTGCGTCGGGCAGGGCGGCGGCCGCACGGCCTAGGCTGCCGCTCGTGGAGGCGCGGGCCAGGGGTGCGGGCGGGCCGCCGTCGGCGGCGGCGGGGGCCGGCCCGGTGCACCGCGCCCTGGCCGCCGAACTCGACCGGGTCCGAGCCGATCGTCCCGGCCACCGCCCGATCGTGGTGGACGTCGGCGGGGGCAGCGGGGGCTGGGCGGTGCCGCTGGCCCGCCGCGGCTGCGCGGTCACGGTCGTCGACAACAGCCCCAACGCGCTGGCCGCCCTGCAACAGCGGGCCCGCGACGCCGGCGTGCACGAGCTGGTGACACCCGTGCAGGGCGACGTCGACGCGCTGGCCGAGGCGGTCCCGGCCGCCGGCGCCGACCTGGTGCTCGGGCACGGCCTGCTCGAGGTCGTGGACGACGCCACGGCGGCCGTGGCTGCGCTCTGCGCGGCGAGCGCTCCGGGCGCCGCGGTGTCGGTGCTGGTGGCTGGCCGCTACGGCGCCGTGCTCGGGCGGACCCTGGGTGGTCGGCTGGCGGAGGCGCGCGCCCTGCTCACCGATCCGGACGGCCGGTTCGGCCCCCAGGACGCGCTGCGCCGTCGGCTGGATGCGCACGCACTGCGCAGCTTGCTCGAGGCGTGCGAGCTGCGCATCGAGCGGCTGCAGGGCGACGGCGTGCTGGAGGGCTGGATCCCCGGATCGGTCCGCGACGGCGGCCCGGCGGCCACGGCGGCCGTCACGGATCTGGAGGAGCTGGCCGCAGCGGCCGCCCCGCTGCTGGAGGTGGCGGCCCGGCTGCACGCCATGGCGCGGCGGCCGGCCTGACCCGGCGCCGGCAGCCCGGTGGTATCCGGCCGCTGACATCGCGCTCGGCCGCCTTTTCGGGGCCGCTGCGGTGCAGATCACACCTTCGCCGCAGCCGCTCGGAGAAGATCGACCCGTCCGCTTGACGAGTCCGGCTAGTCGCCGGGCCGCGAGACTCGTATCCTCTGCAGTAGACGTCCACTCCCGGGCGCTCGTCGCGTCGTTCCGGCACCATGGAAGATGACCCGACAACACAGGACCAGTGCCGGAGGAAGCCATGCCCCTCTCCGAGCACGAGCAGCGGTTGCTCGAACAGATCGAGCGCGCGCTCTACGCCGAGGACCCCAAGTTCGCATCCACTGTTCGCGGCGGAAGGCTGCGCAAGCCCACCCGACGACGCCGGTTGCAGGGCGTCGCTGTGTTCGTGGTCGGCTTGGTGCTGCTCGTCGTCGGCGTGGCGGTACCACAGCTCTGGTTGGCGTCGAGCTTCCCGGTGCTGTCGGTGGTCGGTTTCCTGGTCATGCTCGGCGGCGCAGTCGTCGCGGTGACCTCGGTCGGCGCCAGCGGCCAGGCGCCGCAGCAGGCCAGGAGTGCCGAGCAGGACAAGAACCGCTTCACCGGCCGCATGGAGGAGCGCTTCCGGCGCCGCTTCGAACAGGAGTAGCCGCCGCGCCAGATCGTCACAGGCCGCCGCCGTCCGGATCAGCTCCGGGTGGCGGCGGTTTCGTCGTCCACGGCGTGGTCGGCCGGGGCCGGGCGTGATCCGTCCGGGCGCAGGCGGCCCAGCACCGAGCGCGGCAGCAACCGGGCGCGCAGGCCGAGCGGCCCCCCGGCCGCCATGCCGGCCCGGACGGCCCGCACCGGCGCGACCAGCTCGCCGGCATCCGGGTGCTGATCGCCGTACCAGCTGGACTCCACCACCCCGACCAGCCGGCGCAGAGCCTGCTGGCTGCCTGGGTCCAGCCGGTGTTCGCGCACCAGCTTGCGGGCGGTCCCGCGCACGGTGTCCGTCGGGTGGCCGGGCAACCCCCGGTCCGCGGACTCGGCCAGCACCTCCTGCCAGCCGGCCGCCACCGCCGCCGGCCCGCCGGCGGCGACCGCGGCCAGCCGGCGTCGGCGCTGCCAGCGCCGCACCCCCGCTGGCAGCAGGGCCACGAGCACGACCAGCAGCGTCCCCGCGACCAGTGCCCAGGGCACGGCACCGGGTCCGCCGGTCGCCGGCGCCGCGGTCCCGGGCTCCGGTTCCGGAGTGGGCGCGGCGGGCGCCGGCCCGGCGGCAACGGTCGGCGCCTCGTCCGGCCCGAGGTCCGTGCCGGGAACCGGCGCGTCCGGGCCGGGACCCGCACCGCGCGTCTCCAGCACGTAGTCCGGTGTGATCGTCCGGCCGTCGGTCAACGGGGTGGGGTCGAACAGCACCCACCCGTGGCCGGGGAAGTACGCCTCCACCCAGGCGTGCGCGTCGGAGGTCCGGATCGAGCGGTGGTCGCCGTAGTCGGTGCCGCCGGTGAACCCCACGGCCACCCGGGACGGGACACCCACCGCGCGCAGCAGCACGGCCATCGCGGAGGCGAACTGCTCGCAGTACCCGCTGCGGCCGACCGTCAGGAACTCCACCAGCGCGTCGTCGCCGTTGGCCGGCGCGGTCTGCAGGCTGTAGCGGAATCCGCTGCCCGGCCCCGTGAAGTAGTCCTGCACGGCGATCGCGCGGTCGAACGCGGACTCCTGGCCGGCCACGATCTGCTGCGCGAGCGCGATCACCCGCGGATCCACACCGGCCAGGCTGCGGTACTCGGGCACGCCCGTGCTCACCGCATCCGTGGTGCGCAGCTCGGCCGCGGTGGGGCGCGGGAGGAGTGTGCGCACCGTCCAGCGCTGCTCGTCGTGGGGCTGGATGGCGTAGGCGGTGCCGCTGCGCCCGTCGTAGGCCCACTGCCCGTCCGGGAGCTCCTCGACCTGCAGCGGTTCGCCGTAGAGCGGCAACCAGTAGTCGCGGAAGCCGACGTTCTCGATCTGCACGTCGACGACCTCCCCGGGGGTGGCCGGCGGCGGCTGGACGGGCCCCGGCAGTGGCACCCCTGGCGCCGGCGGGCTGGCCCGCCAGCCGACGTTGGCCTGGTAGTTGCTCAGGGTCAGTGCCCGCAGGTACGTCGCCCGGGGCAGCCCGCGCACCTGCAGCAGCTCCGTCGAGCCGGAGTCGTTGAGCTGGCCACGCAGCGCGGTGAACGGGCTGAGCCCGATCGCGCCGGCTCCGGCGCCCGGCCCGCCGCCGGAGCCGAAGCGGCCGGAGGTGCCGATGACGCCGGCTCCGGAGCCGATGGTCAACGCGAGCAGCCCGGCCGTGCCGAGCAGCGCCAGCGCGGCGGGGGAGTGCCGCAGCACGGCCCGCCAGCTCGTCCGGCGGGTCCGCGAGCCGTCGCCCACCACCAGCAGCAGGCCGTACCCGGCCGCGGCCATGACCACCGTGGCCGTCGGGAGCAGCCCTTCGGCCAGTGCCGCCGGGATGGCGAACACCGCCAGCAACGGCACCCCGGCCACCGCCGGGGCGTGCGCGCTCACCGCGGCCAGGTGCACGGCCACCCCGAGCAGCCCGAACGCGGCCGTGAGCAGCACCAGGATCTCCGCGGTGGCCGGCACCGGGGCGATCCCGGTGTTGATCTGCCGGCCGGCTCCGTTGATCAGGCCGGCGATCCGGAGCACGGCGGCCGGACCGGGTAGCCGGTCGGCGGTGAACAGCGCGGTGAGCAGGACCAGGACCGCCACACACTGGCCGGCGGCGACGATCGGGACGGCGAAGCGGTGCAGCAGCAGCCCGCACACCACGACCGCGGACACCGCGCCCGCGGCGTAGCCGATCCAGCTGCTGCCCTGCACGACCGCGGCCACCGGTGCGCCCGCGCAGAGCACGGCCAGCCCGGCGACGACGGCGGCGCCGACCGGTAGCCCCGGGCCGCCGATGCGGGGCACCGCGATGGCCGGTCGTTCCCTCATCGCGCCGCCCCGGCGTCGGCGGGGACCAGCTCGGTCCACACCGACTCGGGTGTCGCGTTGGCGCCCGGGACGGCCACCCGCCAGCCGGCCCGGCGCAGCGCGGCCGCCTGGTCGAGCTCCGCGGCGCTGCCCGGGTCGACCGATCCGGCCGCGCCCAGCAGCACGGCGTGGCCGGGCGTGTGCTGGGTGAGCAGCGCCGGCACGTCGGGGGGCCCGAGCGCCCCGAGCACGGCGATCAGGTCGGTGGCCGGTTGCGGTGCGGGGCCGACCAGGTCGCGCTGCGCGGACGGGCGCAGCGCGGCCAGCGCGTCCAGCAGCGCCTCGGTGCCGCCCGGGGTGCGCGGGCCGGCCAGCTCGACGCCGTCGGAGGTGACCAGCGTGACCGGGTCGCCGCGGCCGATCAGATGCATGCAGATGCTGGCCGCCAGGCTCACCGCGAGCTCGAGCGTCGAGTCGGCGCCGTGCCCGGCATGAGCGCAGGCGCGCCGATCCAACAACACCGTGGTGCCGCCGCGCCACGGCCGTTCCTCCAGCCGCACCATCAGCTCGTCGTGCCGGGCGGTGCTGCGCCAGTGCACCCGCCGCAGCTCGTCACCGTGCCGGTAGGGCCGGACGAGGACGTCGGAGCTGCCCCGGCCCTGGTGGGCGAGGGCCGCACCGGCGGTGCGCTCGCCGCCGCCGAACGCCGCCGGCAGACCGTGCAGCCCCACCACTCGGGGCAGCACCACCAGCCGGTCCGCGCCGGCGACCTCCCGGGTGAGCTCGGCCAGCCCCAGCGGATCGCAGGCCAGCGCGTGCAGCGGCCCGATCCGGTGCACCCCGCGCAGCGTCGGGCGCAACGGATAGCGCAGCCGCACCCCGTCCCGCCGCGGGATCCGGTGCACCACGAACCGGGGCGGCGACTGCGGCACCGGTCCGGCCGCGTCCGGCACGGTGTCGGCCAGGCGCAGCACCCCGGCCAGCGCGCCCCCGCGCACCTGCAGCTCCACCTCGGCCGAGCCGTCCACGGGCAGCCGGGTGGGGGTGAGCGTGCGCCGCACCTGCACCGCCCGGTGGGTGTACCGGACCAGCAGCGCGGCCAGTGCGGGCAGCAGCGCGACGAACGCCCCGACCCGCAGCAGGTCGCGTTCGTTCAGCAGCACCGCGCATGCCACCGTCGCCAGGCCGCCGGCCAGCAGGCAGCGGCCCCGCGTGGTGAGGCCGAGGGCTCGTCCGGACGGCGCCAGCACCGGTCAGTAACCGGGCCGGGCCGGCGCCGGCACCGGCTGCCGGTTCAGCAGCACCCGGACCAGGTCGGCAGGGGTGCGGCGGGCCGCCGCCGCCTCGGGGGAGAGCAGCAGCCGGTGGGCCAGCACCGGCACGGCGACCGCCTGCACGTCGTCGGGCACGACGTACCCGCGGCCGGCCAGCGCGGCCTGCGCCCTGGCCGCCCGCACCAGCTGCAACGTCGCCCGCGGGGAGGCGCCCAGCCGCAGGTCCGGGTGCCGGCGGGTGCTGCCCACCAGCTGCACGCAGTACTGGCGCACCTCGGTGCTCAGGTGCACCCGCTGCACCACGTCGATCGCCGCCCGGACCTGGCGGGCGTCGGTCACCGGGTGCAGGACGTCGAGGGGGTCACCGGCGGCGTGTTCGTCGATCATGGCCAGCTCGGCGCCCGGGTCGGGGTACCCGACGCTGATCCGGGTGGTGAAGCGGTCCCGCTGCGCCTCCGGCAGCGGATAGGTGCCGTCCATCTCGATCGGGTTCTGGGTGGCCACCACCAGGAACGGGCTGGCCAGCTGGTAGGTGGAGCCGTCCACCGTGACCTGGTGCTCGGCCATGCACTCCAGCAGCGCCGACTGGGTCTTCGGCGACGCGCGATTGATCTCGTCCGCGATCACCACGTTGGCGAACACCGGGCCGGGTCGGAACTCGAACTCGGCGGTTTGCCGGTTATAGATCGACATCCCGGTGATGTCGCCGGGAAGCAGGTCCGGGGTGAACTGCACCCGGCTGACCGAGCAGTCGATGGCCCGCGCCAGCGCCTTGGCCAGTGACGTCTTTCCCACCCCCGGCACGTCCTCGACCAGCAGGTGTCCCTGCGCCAGCAGGGTGACCAGGGTCAGCCGCACGACCTCCGGCTTGCCCACGATGACCCGCTGCACGGCATCGGCGATGCGGCCGCAGACCTCGGCCAGTTCGGCCAGTTCGGCCAGCCCGGCCCGCGCGTCCACCGGCGTCCGGCCGCTCGTCGCGGTCACCCGACCTCCTCGTGTCCGGCCCGGTCCGTCGCGGACCCGCGCCCAGTGTGTCAAACGGTGCTGGGAGGCGGGGCCGGATGGGGTGCGCCGGTGTCCCCCACCTCCCCCCACGGTCGGCCCCCGCGGTCCTCCGGGCGGGCCCTCGACCCCCGTCGGACGCCCCGATGTCGCCGGTTCGGGGCAACTTCGACGTACTACGGGCGAGTGGTGCGCCGCGCTGCCCCACCTTGCCCCACCCTCGTTGAGCTGCACTTTCCCCCGTCGGAGGGAGAGACGCGGAGCGGAATCGGGTTGACGGTGGTGAGAAGTGGGGTAATGTGGTGATCACTGGGGCGCAGGGGAGGTGGGGTCCGTGTTTCTCGGCACCTACACCCCGAAGCTGGACGACAAAGGGCGGCTCACGCTGCCCGCCAAGTTCCGGGACGAGCTGCGAGGGGGGCTGATGATCACCAAAGGGCAGGACCACTGTCTCTACGTGTTCACCCGTGACGCCTTCGCCGAGCTGGCCCAGAAGGTCGCCGCCGCCCCGCTGACCAGCGAGTCCGCCCGCGCCTTCCAGCGCAACCTGTTCTCCGGGACCGACGAGCAGAATCCGGACGGCCAGGGCCGCATCGCCATCACCCCCGAGCTGCGCCGGTACGCCGGGCTGAGCAAGGAGTGCGTGGTGATCGGGGCCTTCACCCGGGCCGAGATCTGGGACGCCGAGGCCTGGCAGCGCTACCAGGACGAACACGAGGGCGACTACGCCCAGGCGCAGGAGGTGCTTCCCGGACTGTTCTAGCGGCTGTGGGGGCGCGCGGGAGCAGTCAACCCGACCGCGCCACCGCCCGGATGCCGCGCCGCCCCTCGGCGCGACGGCCCTGGCGCACCTTCCCCGGTGCCAGGTCCGTCGCAGCGGGCCGACGGCGCGGCATCCGGGCGGGGGCGTGGTCGTGGTCCGGGTAGGGGTGCCCGGACCGGCAGGGTGGTTCGACGACGTGAGGCAGGAGGTGGGTGGTGGGGCACCCCGAAGAGGACCGGTCGGCTGGGGTCCGGCACGTTCCTGTCGCCCTGGCTCGCGTCGTCGAACTGCTCCGGCCCGCACTGACCGGCCGCCCCGCGGTCATGGTGGACGCCACGCTCGGCCTCGGTGGCCACGCCGCCGCGCTGCTCGCCGAGCACCCGCAGCTGACCCTGATCGGGCTGGACCGGGACCCGCAGGCGCTGGAACTGGCCGGGCGTCGACTGGCCGCCCACGCGGCGCGAACCCACCTGGTGCACGCCGTCTACGACCGCATCGACGACGTGCTGGCCGAGCTGGGCCACGCCCGGGTCGACGCGGTGCTGTTCGACCTCGGCGTCTCCTCGCTGCAGCTGGACGCCGAGGACCGCGGCTTCTCCTACGCCCGCGACGCCGACCTCGACATGCGGATGGACCCCACCTCCGGGCCGACCGCGGCGGATGTCCTCAACACCTACCCGGTGCCGCGGCTGGCCCGGATCCTGCGCGAGTACGGCGAGGAGCGCTTCGCCGGACGCATCGCGGCCGCGGTCGGCCGGCGCCGCGAGCAGGCGCCGCTGCGGCGCAGCGCCGAGCTGGTGGAGCTGCTGTACGGGGCGGTCCCGGCGGCCTCGCGGCGCACCGGGGGACACCCGGCCAAGCGCACCTTCCAGGCACTGCGGATCGAGGTCAACGGGGAGCTGGACGCGCTGGAACACGCCATCCCGGCCGCCGTCGACGCGCTGGCCGTGGACGGGCGGATCGTGGTGCTGGCCTACCACTCCCTCGAGGACCGCATCGTCAAACGCGAGCTGGCGGTGCGGGCCCGGTCCAGCGCGCCGCCGGATCTGCCGGTGGAGCTGCCCGAGCACCGACCCGAGCTGCGGCTGCTGGTCCGCGGTGCGGAGCAGGCGGGGGAGCAGGAGATCAGCGACAACCCGCGCGCCGCCTCGGTGCGGCTGCGGGCGGCCGTACGAGTCCGGGAGGCAGCAGCATGAGGACGGCTCTGAAGGACTCAGAGGGGGACGGCGTGGTCACGGGTAACCGGATGAGCCGGGCGGCGCACCAGCGGCGGTACGCCACGAGCGCGCGCAGCGGGGGAGTGCGAGTGAGCGAGCTTGCGAGCGAATCGATGACACAGCGCTTGCGCGAAGCGCCGACCGAGCGCAGCGAGGGAGTGCGATGAGCGCGCCGGTCGCGGAGCGGGTACGGACCGCGGGCTGGGGCCCTGCGGTTCCGGCGCAGCGCGGATCGCGGCGCCGCCGCGCCCGGGGCGCGCCGTCGCCCATCGACGTCCCGCCCGTGACCCGGACGAGCCGAGCGACCTCGTCGAGCACGGCCACCCTGACGGCCCCGCAACGGTCGAGCTCGAAGCGGGCGGCTGCGGCCGCGCCGTCCGACCAGCGGACCGCGCGGGTGTCGGGCACGCAGCGGGCCTACGCCCGGCGCGAGGAGCGGCTGCGCCGGCTCACCGGAGGCCCGTCGACGCGGGCGGCCACGTCCTCCGGGCGGGCCCAGTTCGTGCTGCTGGTGATGGCGCTGCTCGGATCCGGTCTGGTGGCGACGCTGTGGCTGTCGACAGCGGCCGCGGCGGACTCGTACCGGCTGCAGGACGCCCGCAACGACGCGCGGCTGCTCAGCTCGCAGAGCGAACGGCTGCACCGCGAGGTGGCCAGCATGGAGTCGGCTCCGGAGCTGGCCGAGCGGGCGGCCTCGATCGGCATGGTGCCGGTCCAGGACCCGGCGCGGCTGGTGATCGGGCCGGACGGGTCGGTGTCGGTCGTCGGGGAGCCGGCGCCGGCGACGGCGCAGGCGCCGCCGGTGCCGCTCGCGGCGCCGCGGGTCCAGGTCCCGGCACCGGTCGACGCGGCCAGCCCGGCCGCGGGCGGCCAGCCGGCTCCCCCCGTCGCCGACGCTGCGGGGACCGGGGCTGCGGCCACGGGAACTGTGACCGGCGGGGCTGCCACCGGCGGAACTGTGACCGGCGGGGCTGTGACCGGCGGGGCTGCGACCGGCGCGACCGGCGCGACCGGTGGGAACGCGGCGGCCACCGGCGGTGCCGCGAGCGCCGACGCTGCCGGAACCAGTGGCGGCGCCGCGACAACCGGCGATGCCCCGTCAGGCGATGCAGCCGCCTCGACCGGGGCCGGTGCCGCGGCCGGGACCTCCACCGGGGCCGAGGCGACGCCGTCGACCGGCGGAACCGCGACCGGAACCGCGTCCGGTGGGACCACGTCCGGTGGGACCGCGTCCGGTGGGACCGCGTCCGGTGGGACCGCGTCCGGTGGCGCCGCCGCGTCCGCTGGCGCCGCGGGCGCCGCATCGGGCACGCCCCCGCCGATCGGTGCCCCCGGCACCGATCAGAGCACCGGCTGATGACAACGGCCCCACCCCGGCCCCGGACCGGTGCGGCTCGCGCCGCACCACCCCGGCGGCCGGCGGCCCGTCGCGGCTCGACCGGTGCCCGCGCCCACGCGCGGCGGTTGAAGATCGGTCGGATCGTGCTGGTGCTGGCCCTCGGCGCGGCCACGATGAAGCTGGTGGTCATCCAGACCGTGCAGGCCGGCGCCCTGGCCGCCGCGTCCGAGCGGCAGTCGATCACCAACATCCCGCTGCCCGCGGAGCGCGGCGAGATCACCGACCGGTCCGGCAACCCGCTGGCCTTCAGCGCCGAGGCGCGGGCGCTGGTCACCAACCCGCGGTTGATCGCGGCGACCAGGGGCGCGGACGCGCTGCGCTACAAGACCGAGATGGCGGCGGCCGTCGCCCAGGCCACCGGCCAGGACCAGGCCGCCCTGCTCGCGTTGCTGACCAGCGACAAGGGCTACGTCGTGCTGACCAAGCTGGTGGACCCGGACATCGCCCGCGACGTGCGGAACCGGTTCCCGGAAATCGCGGAGGAGCGTCGCGAGGACCGGCAGTACCCGGCCGGCACCCTGGCCGCCAACGTGATCGGCACCGCGACCTGGGACGCCGACGAGCGGAAGCTGGTCGGCCGGGTCGGGCTGGAGAGCTCGCAGAACAACACGCTCGCCGGCTCCGAGGGGCTGCGCGTCGTGGACACGGCGGAGAACAGCAACGCGGTCATCCCCGGCAGCACCCGCTTCGAGCGCCCGGCGACCCAGGGCTCCAACGTGGCGCTCACCCTGGACTCCGACCTGCAGTACACGGTGCAGCGCGCGCTGGCCGACTACGTGGCCCGCACCGGCGCTCGCTCGACGTCGTCCGCCGTGGTGCTGGACGCCCAGAGCTCCGAGGTGCTCGCGCTGGCCAACGGGCTCACGTTCGACCCGCGCAACCTGGGCGCCGCCACCCCGGCCCAGCTGGGCAACCCGGCGGTGCAGACCCCGTTCGAGCCCGGCTCGGTGAACAAGATCGTGACGATGGCGGCTGCGCTGGAGTACGGAGTCGCCACCCCGGACGAGGTGCTGAACGTGCCGGGCAGCATCCGGATCGCCGACCGCACGGTCAGCGACGCCTGGGACCACGGCCTGGACCACTACACGCTGACCGGCGTGCTCGCGAAGTCGTCCAACGTCGGCACGATCATGACCGCGCAGCGGGTCGGCGAGGAGCGGTTCGCCGAGATGCTGGTGCGGTTCGGGCTCGGCGCCAAGACCGGGGTCGGGCTGCCGGGGGAGAGCGCCGGGTCGGTGCCGGCCCGCGAGTCGTGGTCGGGCTCCACGTTCGGCAACCTGCCGATCGGGCAGGGGCTGTCGATGACCGTGCTGCAGATGGCCGGGATGTACCAGGCGGTGGCGAACAACGGGCTGCGCGTCCCGCCGCGGATCATCGGGTCGGTCACCGGACCGGACGGGGTGCGGGTCACCCCGCCGACCCCGCCCGGGGTGCAGGTGATGTCGCCCGAGGTGGCGGCGAAGCTGCGGACCATGCTCACCGCCGTCACCCAGGACGCCCGCGGCCAGCGCGGTACCGGGCCACAGGCGGCGGTGCCGGGCTACGTCGTGGCCGGTAAGACCGGGACCGCCCAGCAGGTGGACCCGACCTGCGGCTGCTACTCCCGCAACACCTACTGGATCACCTTCTCCGGGATGCTGCCGGCGCAGGACCCGCGATACGTCGTCGCGATCATGTTGGACGCGCCCGGCGGCGGGGCCAGCGCGGCCCCGCTGTTCCACGACATCGCCACCTACCTGGCCCAGCGGGACCGGCTCCCGGTCAGCGTCGACCCAGCTCCCGTCCAGACCCTGCAGCTGCCCTGAACGCATCCGTGAAGCCCGTGCCCGGCACCCCACCCGGCACCGCCGACGGACACCCCGGGCCCGCCCGGTCCGCCTGCGCGGAAGGCGCTCCGGTCCGACCTGCGTGGCCGGGTGCGCCGTCGGTGCGACAGCCCGGCGATCGGGACGTCCGGCTCCCGGCGCGGGTACCCCTCGCGGAGGGTGGTGCGCGGACAGGGCGATCATGGCCCGCCGGTAGCCTTTCGACGTGTCGCCCGCCAGTTCCGTGACCGCCGCGGCCGCACCGGCCGTCTTTCCCCGACCGGCCGTGACCCGGCCGACCGGTCTGGGGGCGTTGGCCGCGGTCGCCGGGCTGACCGCCCCTCCCGAGCCGGCCGGCGGGGCCGCCACACCGATCACCGGCATCGCCCTGCGTGCCTCCGACGTGCGGCCCGGTGACCTGTTCGCGGCGCTGCCCGGCGCCCGGGTGCACGGCGCCGACTTCGCGGCCGACGCGCTGGCGGCCGGCGCGGTCGCGCTGCTCACCGACCCGGACGGCGCCTCCCGTGTCGCCGCGTTGCGCACCGACGCCGAGACACCGGTGCCGCTGCTGGTGCACCCGCGCCCGCGCGACGTCGTGGGCCCGCTCGCGGCCGCCGTCTACGGCGATCCGACGGCCCGGCTCGCCGTGCTCGGCGTCACCGGCACCAGCGGAAAGACCACCGTCGCGCACCTGCTGGAGGCCGGCCTGGTGGCCGCCGGGCGCAGCAGCGGCCTGCTCGGCACGGTCGGCATCCGGATCGACGGCCCCGACCCGGCCCGCCGGAGCCGGCTGCCCAGCGCGTTCACCACGCCGGAGGCACCCGACCTGCAGGCGCTGTTCGCGGTGATGGCCGAGGCCGGCGTCACCGATGTGGCGATGGAAGTCTCCAGCCACGCGCTGGCGCTGGGCCGGGTGGCCGGCACCCGGTTCGCCGTCGCCGCGTTCACCAACCTCTCGCAGGACCACCTGGACTTCCACGCCGACATGGAGGACTACTTCGCGGCCAAAGCGGCGCTCTTCGACGGGCGCGCCGAGCGGGCGGTGATCTGTGTCGACGACTCATGGGGGCAGCGGCTCGCGGCGGCCACCCCCGGCGCGGTGACCGTCGCCACCACCGGTCCGGCGAGCTGGCGGATCGGCGACCTCGGTGTGGCCGCCGACGGCAGCCAGACGTTCACCGCGCACGGCCCGGACGGGCAGGCGGTGCCGGTGGTGCTGCGGCTGCCGGGCGCCTTCAACGTGGCCAACGCCCTGCTCGCGCTGGCCACCCTGGACGCGGTCGGGGTGCCGGCCGAGCTGGCCGCGCCGGCGTTCGGACAGCTCACGGTGCCCGGACGGATGCAGCGGATCGAGGACGGGCAGCCGTTCCTCGCGGTGGTCGACTACGCGCACAAGCCGGCCGCGGTGGCCGCGCTGCTGGACACGCTGCGGGCGCAGGTGCCCGGGCGGCTGCTCGTCGTGCTCGGCTGCGGCGGCGACCGGGACCGGGGCAAGCGGCCGCTGATGGGCGCGGCCGCCGCCGCCCGGGCCGAGCTGCTGGTGGTCACCGACGACAACCCGCGCGGTGAGGACCCGGCGCAGGTCCGGGCCGCGATGCTGGCCGGCGCCCGCGCGCAGGCCGGCCACGGCGAGGTGCTCGAGGTCGGCGACCGGCGGGAGGCGATCGCGGTGGCGGTGGCCGCCGCGCGCGCCGGTGACGCGGTGGTGGTGGCCGGCAAGGGCCACGAGACCGGCCAGCGCGTCGGGGACGTCACCCTCCCGTTCGACGACGCCACCGAGCTGGCGGCGGCGCTGCGAAATCTCGAAGCGGGCCATCTCGAAGCGGGCGGCGCCCGAGGGTGACGGCATGATCGAGATGCGGCTGGCCGAGGTCGCCGCCGTCACCGGAGGGCACCTGCACCGGGCGTCGGGCGCGGAGCGGGTCAGCGCCGTGGAGTTCGACTCGCGGGCCGTCGGACCGGGCGGGCTGTTCCTGGCCCTGCCGGGCGAGCGCGCCGACGGGCACGCCTTTGCCGCCGCCGCGGTCGCCGCGGGCGCGGCCGGGGTGCTGGCCGCGCGTCCGGTGGACGCCCCGGCGGTGATCGTCCCGCCGGCGCCGCGGGCCGCCGGCACCGCGCTCGACGAGCACGATCCGGACGGCGCCGGGGCGGCCGTGCTGGCCGCGCTGGCCCGGCTGGCCCGGCACGTGGTGGAGGCGTTGCCCGCGCTCGCCGTGGTCGGGGTGACCGGCAGCTCCGGCAAGACCTCCACGAAGGACCTGCTGGCGGCGGTGCTGGCGCCGCTGGGGCCCACGGTGGCGCCGCCCGGGTCGTTCAACAACGAGCTCGGCCTGCCGTGGACCGCGCTGCGCGCCGGTCCCGACACCCGGCACCTGGTGCTGGAGTTCTCCGCCCGCGGTCGCGGGCACATCGCCGCGCTGGCCGCCGCGGTACCGCCGCGGATCGGGGTGGTGCTCAACGTGGGCTCGGCGCACCTGGGCGAGTTCGGCTCCACCGCCGCCATCGCCGGGGCCAAGGGCGAACTGGTCGAGGCCCTGCCCGCGGGTGGGCTGGCGGTGCTCAACGCGGACGACCCGCTGGTGGCCGCGATGGCCGACCGCACCGCGGCCCGGGTGCAGCTGGTCGGGCGTGGTGCGGGAGCCGGGATCAGCGCGCAGGACGTCCGGCTGGACCGCGGTCGGGCCCGGTTCCGGCTGGTCAGCCCGACCGGCAGCGCGTCGGTGGCGCTGCGGTTGGTCGGCGGGCACCACGTCGGGAACGCGCTGGCCGCGGCCGCGGTGGCCCTGGAGCTCGGCGGCACCCCGGAGTCGGTGGCCGCCGCGCTCGGGTCGGCGACGCCGGCGTCGCGCTGGCGGATGGAGGTCACCGAGCGGCCCGACGGGGTCACCGTGATCAACGACGCGTACAACGCCAACCCGGACTCGATGCGGGCCGCGCTGGCCGCGCTGGCCGCGGTCGGCGCCGGCCGCCGGACCTGGGCGGTGCTGGGCCGGATGGGCGAGCTGGGTCCCGAGGCCGGGGCGGCGCACGCCGGCGTCGCCGCGGAGGCGCGCCGGGCCGGCGTCGCCGAGCTGGTCACGGTGGACGCCCCGGACTACGGCGCGGGCCGGGCGGTCGCCGACGTCGACGAGGCGGCCGGGCTGCTGGCCGCCGAGCTCGCCCCCGGTGACGTGGTGCTGGTCAAGGCCTCCCGCGCCGCCGGCCTGGAACGGCTGGCGGCCACCCTGCTCGTGAGTGGTGAGCCGTGCTCTAGCACGGCTCACCACTCACAAGCCCGGAGGGCCACATGAGGGCCGTCTTCATCGCCGCCGGCGTCGCGCTCGCGGTCTCCATCCTCCTCACCCCGTACCTGATCCGGATCTTCATCCGGCAGGGTTTCGGGCAGGAGATCCGGGCCGAGGGCCCGCAGAGCCACCTGGCCAAGCGCGGCACCCCGACCATGGGCGGGGTCGCGATCCTGCTGGCGATCTGGCTCGGCTACCTGGTCGCGCACCTGATCACCGGCGAGCCGTTCACCGCGTCGGCGATGCTGGTGCTGTTCATGACCACCGCGCTCGGCCTGGTCGGCTTCCTGGACGACCTGATCAAGATTCGCCGGCAGCGCAACCTCGGCCTGAGCAAGACCTCCAAGCTGGTCGGGCAGCTGCTCACCGCGCTGATCTTCGGCGTGCTGGCGGTGCGCATCCCGAACGCCGACGGGCTCAGCCCGGCCTCGGACAGCCTCTCGTTCGTCCGCGACATCGCGGTGCTCTCGTTCGGCTCCATCGGGTTCGTGCTCTTCGGCTACCTGGTCATCGCCGCCTGGTCGAACGCGGTCAACCTGACCGACGGCCTCGACGGGCTGGCCGCCGGCACCGCGGCGATGGTGCTGGCCACGTACACGATCATCGGGTTCTGGCAGTTCCGGAACAACTGTGCGATGAACGCGGTGGCCGGGTGCTACCAGGTCCGGGACCCGCTGGACGTGGCGCTGGTGGCGGCCGCGGCGATGGGCGGCTGCATCGGGTTCCTGTGGTGGAACGCCGCCCCGGCCCGGATCTTCATGGGCGACACCGGCTCGCTGGCCCTGGGCGGGCTGGTCGCCGGGCTGTCCATCGTGACCCGCACCGAGCTGCTGCTGGTGGTGATCGGCGGCGTGTTCGTGGTCGAGGCGCTGTCGGTCGCGGTGCAGATCATCGTGTTCCGCACCACCCGGCGCCGGGTGTTCCGGATGGCCCCGTTCCACCACCACTTCGAGCTGGCCGGGTGGGCCGAGACCAGCGTGATCATCCGGTTCTGGCTGCTCGCGGCGATGTGCGCGGCGCTGGGGTTGGGCCTGTTCTACAACGAGTGGCTGCAGGCGTCCTCAGGCCTGTGACGAGGGACGGGGAGATGACGCGCAGCGACGTGGTCGGGATCGACCCGGCGACGTTGTCCGGGGCCCGGGTGCTGGTCGCGGGGGCCGGGATCTCCGGGCTCGCCGCGGCGGCGGCACTGCTGGACCTCGGGGCCCGGGTGACGGTCACCGACGCCGCCCCCGAGCGGCTGACCGACCTGCCGGCCGGGGCCGAGCCGGGCGCCGACCCGGACGCGGTGCCCGCCGGAACCCGGCTGGTCGTCACCGGTCCGGGCCGGCGCCCGGACCACCCGCTGGTGGCCGTGGCGGCCGCGGCCGGGATCCCGATGGTCGGCGAGCCGGAGCTGGCCTGGTGGCTGGGCCGGCACCGGACCGACCCGCCGGCGTGGCTGGTGGTGACCGGGACCAACGGCAAGACCACCACCACCGGCATGCTCGCGGCGATGCTGCGCGCCGCCGGGGCGGACGCCGTGGCCTGCGGCAACATCGGCTACCCGGTGGTCGAGGCGGTGCAGGCCGGGCACCCGGTGCTGGCCGTGGAGCTGTCCAGCTTCCAGCTGCACTGGTCGCCGTCGATCCGCCCGGCTGCGGGCTGCGTGCTCAACGTGGCCGAGGACCACCTGGACTGGCACGGCTCGATGACGGCCTACGCCGAGGCCAAGGCGCTGGCGCTGCGCGGCCCGATCGCCGTGGCCGGGGTGGACGACCCGGCGGCCGCCGCGCTCCTGCGACGGGTGCCGGCCGGTACCCGCCGGGTCGGGGTGACCCTCGGCGAGCCCGCCCCCGACCAGCTCGGGATCGTCGCCGACTCCCTGGTGGACCGGGCGTTCGGGGGCGGCGTGCTGATCGAAGCCGATGCCGTGCACCCGCCGGGTCCGCCCGGCCGCACCGACGCGCTGGCCGCGGCCGCGCTGGCCAGGGCGTTCGACGTCTCCCCGGCCGGGATCCGGGCCGGGCTGCTGGACTTCCGGCCCGGCCCGCACCGGTCCGCCGACGTCGGCACCGTCGGCGGCGTGCGCTTCGTCGACGACTCCAAGGCCACCAACCCGCACGCGGCAGGGGCCGCGCTGTCCGCGCAGGCCGGCGCCCCGGTGGTCTGGATCGTCGGTGGCCTGCTCAAGGGGGCCACGGTGGACGAGCTGGTGGCACGGCACGCGGCCCGGTTGCGGGCCGCCGTGGTGATCGGTACCGATCGGCGGGAGTTGACCGCCGCCTTGGCCCGACACGCGCCCGACCTCCCCGTGGTCGAGGTCGTCCCGGGTCACGATGGGCCTATGAGGACTGCCGTGCGGCGCGCCGCCGCCCTGGCCCATCCGGGCGACGTCGTGTTGCTCGCTCCGGCGGCAGCCTCCATGGACCAGTTCGTCGACTACGCCGAGCGCGGCCGGGCGTTCGCCGCCGCGGTGGCCGAGCTGCCGGGGCAGCGATGACCGCCGCCGGCACCCGGGGCGCGGGGGATCGGCGGTCCGGCCGCAGCCGGCCGGCGGGCTCGACGCGTTCCGGTTCGGGGGGCGACGCGCCCGTGCGCAGCGTGCGCGGCTCCCGCCCGACCGGCTCGGACGACCAGCAGGCCACCGCCCGATCCCGCCCGACCGCCCGGTCCGCCGGGTCCCGGTCCGCCGGCGCCGGCTCCGGTCGCACCGGCTCGCCCGGCCCGGCTCGCGGCGCCGGCTCCCGCGGCGCCGGCTCCCGCAGGGCCGGCTCCCGCGGCGCCGGCCTGCGGCACGCGGTCGGACGGGCCGGCACCGCACTGGGGCTCTGGCTGCGCCGCCCGCTGACCTCACTGCACCTGATCATCGGTGTGTTCGGGTTGCTCACGCTGTTCGGCCTGGTGATGGTCCTGTCCGCCTCCGCGGTGGTGTCCTACACCGCCGACGGCTCGTCGTACTCGATCTTCAGCCGGCAGCTGCTGTTCTGCGTGCCGGGCCTGCTCATGTTCTACGTGGGCCTGCGCATCCCGCCGCGCCGGCTGCGCGCGCTCGCCCCGGCCGCGCTGGTGCTCGGGGCGCTGTCGCTGGTCGCCGTGCTGGTCGCCGGGGACGTGCGCAACGGGTCGCGGGCGTGGTTCGCGATCGGCTCGTTCTCGGTGCAGCCCTCGGAGGCGGTGAAGGTCGCGCTCACCCTGTGGGGGGCGCACGTGCTCGTCGCCCGCCAGGCCGCGCTGCACCAGTGGCGCTATGCGCTCTCCCCGGTGGTCCCGGTCACCGTGGTGCTGATGACGCTGCTCGTGCTGCAGCCCGACCTGGGCATGACGATCTCGCTCGGCATCGTGATGATCGCGCTGCTGTTCCTCGGTGGGACGCCGCTGCGGCCACTGGTCCTGATCACCGTGGGCGGGTCGGCCGGGGCGCTGGCGCTGGCGCTGAGCGCCGACT
>DATMDS010000232.1:0-19762 GCA_035557575.1 Pseudonocardia sp.
CAGATCCCGGTAGCCGACCTGGGCCCCGACGACCACGCCGGCCTGCGCGGCCAGGGCGCAGGTGCGGCGCAGCGTCGTCGGGTCCCCGGCGTGGAACCCGCAGGCCACGTTGGCCGAGGTGACGACGTCGAGCATGGCGGCGTCATCACCGAGCGTCCAGCGACCGAAGGACTCCCCGAGGTCGGAGTTCAGATCCATGCGCACAACCCCCTGACGCCGAGAGGATTGTTGCACAATCTGGCAATGCGTACGCCGCTACGGCCGCACCTCGTACACCAGGTTGAAGGGCGTCTCCGCGGCTCGCCGGAACCGGGTGAACCCGGCGTCGACCATGATCTGGCGGATGGCGCTCTCCCCGGCCTGGGCGCCCAGGGCGTAACCGCCGCTCTGCGACAGCCCGTTCGGCACGCACAGGAACGAAGAGAAGTTGTAGTACAGCCGGCCGACGGGGTTGAGGTTGTCCTGGACCCGGTCCCCGGCGGCCGGCTCGACCACCAGCCAGGTGCCGTCCGGGCGCAGCGCACCCCGCACGTGCCGGGCGGCGCCCAGCGGATCGCCCATGTCGTGCAGGCAGTCGAACGTCGCGACGAGGTCGTAGTCCCCGCCGGAGAAGGTCTGCGCGGAGGCGACCTCGAAGCTCACCCGGTCCGAGACACCGGCCTCGGCCGCGCGCTTGCGGGCCAGCTCGATCGACGCAGCGTGGTAGTCCGACCCGGCGATCGTGGTTCGCGGGAACGCCTCGGCGAGGATCACCGAGGACGCCCCGAGCCCGCACCCGAGATCGGCCACCTGACCGCCCGCGGTCAGCTTCGCCTCGACCCCGTCCAGCGCCGGGATCCAGCTGGACACCAGGTTCGCCAGGTAACCGGGGCGGAAGAACGCCTCGCAGCCGATAAACACGTCCTGGTCGTGCTCGTGCCAGCCGACACCGGCACCGGTGCGGAACGCCTCGGTGATCCGCGGCTCGGCGCGCAGGGCGCCGAGGGCGAGCACGAAGGCCCCCGGCAGGTAGACCGGCCCGTTCGGGTCGGCCAGGCAGAACGCCTGCTCCTCGGTCATCGAGAACTGCTCGGTCTCGGCGTCGTAGCGCACGTAGTCACCGGCGGCCTGCCCGCGCAGCCACTCCGTCAGGTACCTCGCGTCGCAGCCGGTGCGGGCGGCCAGGTCCTCCGCGGTGGCCGGACCCTCGGCGAGCGCCCGGTAGAGCCCCAGCCGGTGCCCGACGACGACGTTGCCGGCCGCCGCGGTGGCCCCCAGGTCACCGACGAACCTGCCGAGGAACTCCATCACCCGGTCCTGATCCACTGCCATGTCATCTCCTCGCTCGAAGCGGACGTGCCCGCGAACGGTGCCGCCAGGCGATTGCGTGATCGCTGCAACAGCGCTGCAATCGGCCGCGAGCACACGGGTGGAAGTGCGGGAACGAGTGCCCGATCACGAGGGCGCGGTGCGGCGGGACGGGGATCACGGTCGGCTACGCGGTGTTCGACTCGGGCGCGCCGACCGCGCTGCTGGCTGAGCTGCCCTGACCCGAGCGCGGGATCGAGCGGCTACGTCGCGACAACGACGCGGTGTGCCGCCGCGGACACCCCGGGCATCCCGTGCCGATCGGCGAGCTCCGCCACCCGGGCCAGTGCCGCAGCGGCCGCGGGGTCGGCGAGCAGCGCCGCGGCCTGCGCGTCGACCACCCCGGCCGCGGCCAGGACCGGAAGCCACCCCAGCGTCCCCGCGGCCGCGAGCAGCGGGGCGAGCACCGCGCGGGCCCGCTCCGGGTGGCCGTGCGCGATCCAGGCCTCGGCCACCGCCAGGTAGGTGTCGGCGCCCAGGATCCAGGCGGTGCCCTCCGGCGCGGTGATGCCGGTGAGCAGCCGGTGCGCCGCGGCCAGCCGCTCGGGCGCCCCGCTCACCTCGGCCTCCGCCGCGAACCGGCGCAGCAGGTGCGCCTCGGCCACCCCGGCCACGGCGTCGGCGGCCAGCTCGCCGAGCACCGCGACCGCCGCGGCCCGCTCCCCGCGGGCCAGCAGGGTGCGGGCCAGGAACGCGGCCGCGGTCGGCCGGAACCAGTTGTGCCCGAAGCGGCCGGCCAGCTCGACGGCCCGCCGGCCGAGCCGCTCGGCATCGTCCAGCCGGTCCTGCAGCCGGGCGAGCCAGCCCAGGTGGGCCACGTACCAGGACTCGTGGGCCGGGTGGCCGCTCTGCTGGGCCAGCACGATGGCCTCGTCCATGCGCTGCTCGGCGGCGGCCCAGTCGGCGCGGCGCAGCATGTCGAACGACGACTCGAAGACCGCCCACTGCAGCAGGCGGAGATCGCGGATGCGCCGGTTCAGCGGCATCAGCTCGTCGAGCACGGTGGCCAGCGGCCCGGTCTGCCCCAGATAGGCGTGCATGTTCTTGGTGGCGTCGAGCGCCGCGGCCAGGGGGTGGTCCGTCCCGGCGGCCCGGGCGAACCGCATCGACTGCCCGGCCAACTCGGCGGCCCGGTCGAAGCGCAGCCGGTTGGTCGACAGCACCGCCAACCAGCCGAGCACCGACGCCTGGAAGCCCCGGTCACCCCGCGATCCGGCGATCCGCAGGCTCTCCAGCAGCCACGCCTCGCAGCGGTCCACGCCGACCCCGGCGGCGAGGGCCGCGTGCCCACCGAGCGCGCGCAGCGCCAGCATCTCGAGCCTGCGGTCACCGGCCTGGCGCGCGGCCAGCACGGCCCCCTCCAGGTCGGTCACCGCGGCCGGGTACTGGGCCAGCGCCTCCCGGGCCGACGCCCTGGCCAGTTGGGCGCGGCCGACCAACTCCAGGTCGGCGGTCCGCTCCGCGGCCGCCAGCGCCCGCCCGAACAGCACCTGCGCGTCGGACATGGCCAGCCCGTTCATCGCCCGTTCCCCGGCGACCAGCAGGGCGCGCGCGGCCCGGGCCCAGTCCTGCACCGCGGCGGCGTGCTCGGCCACCGCCTCCGGGAAGCCGGACAGCACGTCGGCGGCCCGGCGGTGGTGGGCCCTGCGCACCGGAGCCGGCGTGGTCGCGTAGATCACCTCCTGCACGACGTCGTTGGCGAACTCGTAGCTGCGCTCGGTCACCACCAGCAGCCGCCCGGCCACCGCGGCGGCGCAGCGGCGGGTCACCTCCAGGGGCGTCTGCTCGAGCAGCGCCGCGACCGGCTCCGGATCCACGGTGGCCCCGAGCACCGCACCGGCGCGCAGCACCTCCTCGGTCGCCGGCCCCGCCGACCGCAGCCGGGCCAGCACCGCGGCCTGCAGCGACTCGGGCACGCCGGAGTCGCCGGCCACCGCCGCCCGCAACGACTCCACCACGAACAGCGGGTGCCCACGGGTCCGTCTCATGATGGTCGCAGCCAGGTCGGAGCGGCCGGCGGCGGCGGCGATCCCGGTCACGGCGGCCGCGTCCAGCGGGCCGACGTCGAGCCGGTGGGTGACGTCGGCCAGCGCCTGCAGCGCCTCGATCCCCTCTTCGGCCCGCACGGTGGCCAGCACCAGCAGCCGGGCGTCGCCGAGCCGGCGGGCCAGGAAGTGCAGCAACTCGACGGTGGCCAGCCCCGCGTTGTGCAGGTCGTCGAGCAGCAGCAGCACCGGACGCCGGGCCGCCAGCGCGCGCAGCACGGCCAGCACCGCCTCGAACGCCCACTGCAACTCCACGTCCGGCCGGGTGCGGCCGGGGTCGGTGACCGCGAGCACCTCGGCCAGGTCGGGTAGCAGCCCGGCCAGCGCGGCGGCCCGGGCGCCGGCGGCGGCCCGCAGCAGTGCGGGGTCGAGCGCGGCCAGCGGCGGCCCCAGTGCCTCGACCAGCGGCTGCAGGAACAGCGATCGCTCGCTGGCGTAGCAGCGGGTCTCCAGCACCGCGCCGCCGGTCCGGCGGACGGTGGCGGCCAGGTCCGCAGCCAGCAGCGACTTCCCGATACCGCCCTCGCCGGCGATCAGCACCGTGCTCGAGCGGCCGGACACCGCCGCGTCCCAGGCCGACCGCAACCGGCCCACCTCGGCGCCGCGGCCGATCACGCGCACCGGGGGCGGCGCGGGTCCCGGCGGCCGCGGCCGGCTGTCCCGCTCGGCCAGCACCGCCTCGTACACGGCGCGGGTGTCCGGCGCCGGGTCCACCCCCAGCTCGTCGGCCAGCGTCTCCCGCAGCCCCTGGTAGACCAGCAGCGCCCGGGCCGGCTCGCCCGCGGCCTGGTGAGCCGACATCAGCAGCCGGTGTGCGGCCTCGTCGAGCCGGTCCTGGCGGATCGCCGCCTCGGCCAGGTCCCGGGCCGCGGCCGGGTCACCGGCCTGCAGCGCGGCCGCGGCCGTGGCATGCCGGGCCGCGCGCAGCAGCCGCTCGTGACGGATCCGGACCTCACGCACCCACTCCGCGTCGGGCTCGTCGAGCAGCACGCCACCGGCGCCGAGCAGCTGCAGCGCACGAGCTCCCGCGGACGTACCTCCCGGCGCTCCGGCCAGCCGCGCGCACTCGGCGACCAGCGCGGCCGCCTCGTCGAGATCGACGACGACGTACGGCGGCGGTCCCAGTCGGTAGCCGCCCCGGTCGCTTCCGATCACCGCATGGCCGAGCACCGCGCGCAACCGGCTGACCAGCGTGGCCACGTCCGGGCCGGGCCGGCGGGGCGGGTCGACCGGCCACAGCACGTCGACGATCCGCTCCAGCGGGACCAGCCGGTCGGGCTCGACCGCGAGCAGCGCAAGCAGGCGGCGGGCCTTGCGGCTGCCCAGCCGCACCGGTTCGGCGTCCGCGGCGCGACTGGCCGCGAACGACCCCACCAGCCGCACCCGGACGATGTCCGCTCGGGCAGCCTGGTGCGGCGGCGGCGCCACGGTGGCCTACCGCGGTGGCGCCGGGAGCGGCGCAGCCGGGACCGGCCAGCTCGCGGTGACCACGGCGCTGGGCAGCCGCACCGTCAGCCCGGGGGCCTCGGTGGCGACCGGGTGCGGCCCGACGAGCAGCCGCAGGCCGGCCGCGCGCGGTCGACCGGCAGCGTCCCAGGCCGCGAGCGCCGCGAGCATCAGCTCCCCGGACGCGGGCCCGTCGACGCCGAAGCAGTGCACTGCGGCCGGGCGCGGCCAGTCCCGCCCGCCGCCCACCGGGCCGGCCAACGCCACCCCGGAACCGGGTCCGACCAGCGCCACCCCGGCGTAGCCGGCGCCCATCGGGAACATCGCGGCCGCCGGGCCGGCGCCCATCGCCGACGGGTCGTCGTCACCGGGGTCGCGGTCGTCGCCGGCCAGCAGCCGGACGGCCCGCGACTCCTGCAGCGCCAGCCAGAGGCCGAAGCCGTCCCACACGTCCTGTGGCCCCAGCGCCACGCCGGCGGTGCGCACCGGTCCAGGGGCGGTCAGTGCCGCCGCGGCCCCCGCCAGGTCGACCTGGGTGGTCTCGTCCGGCAGCTGCATCGACACGCAGTCGCCGACGGGCAGCATCCGGTCGGGTGCGGCACCGATCCCCCGCATCCGGATGAACTGGCAGCCCCGCACCGAGCTGCTGCGCAGCAGACCGTCCGGGCCCAGGTCCAGCGCCACCGACAGCTGGCTGCCGCGCAGCGCCAGCGGGAGCAGCAGGCGGCCACCGCGGGCCAGCTGGGTCACCCACTCCGGACGCACGTCGGAACTGCCGACGGTGAGCACGATCCGGTCGTAGGGGGCCCGCGGCGGGTAGCCCAACGCACCGTCCGCGCACACCAGCTCGACCCCGCCGACTCCGGCCGCCTGCAGGTGCCGCGCCGCCGAGTCGATCAGCTCCGCGTCGATGTCCACCGAGGTCACCGCCCCGGTCGAGCCCACGATCCTGGACAGCAGCGCCGCGTTGTACCCGGTGCCGGCGCCGATCTCGAGCACCCGGTCGCCCGGGCGCACGGCGAGCTGCTCCAGCATGATCGCCATCATCGAGGGCTGGGACGCCGAGCTGGTGGCGATGCCGTCGATCCGCTGCACCGCGACGGCCTCGTCGGCGTAGGCCTCGGCAACCGGGAGCTCGGGCAGGAACTCGTGGCGCGGGACGGCGCGGAAGGCCTCCTCGACCGCGGGATCCGACAGCCGGCCGGCGGCGCGCAGCGCGGCCACCATGCGGGCCCGCGCACGCTCGGCTGCCGTCATCCCGCCGAGTGTGTCCGGACCCGTCGCCGGCGACAAGCACCAAACGGCACCGCCCCGTCCGCGGCCGGTCTCCGGCGCCGCCCTAGGCTCGCCGACCGATCGAGGAGGACGGCATGTCCGATGGGCACCCGGTGCTCGAACGGGCCGGCATCGACCCTGCGGTGCTGACGCTGCGCCCGGACTACCGGGCGCTGCTGATCGTGGCCGAGGACCTGCGGCCGGGGCCGAGCGACGAGGTCAGCGACCGGCTGCTGGCCGCGGCCGAGGCCACCGCGCGGGACCGGCTCGCCGGTCAGCCGGTGGCCGAGCACCTGCCCCAGCATCCCCACGTCATGCAGTGGCGCGCCGCGTTCCGGGAGTTCGGGGCGAAGCCGCAACGGACCCGCCCCAGCGTGGAGGCGCTGCTGCGGCGGGTGCCGGACGGGATGCCGCGGGTGGACCGGCTGACCGACGCCTACAACGCGGTCTCGGTCGCGCACGTGCTGCCGGTGGGCGGCGAGGACCTCGACCGCTACATCGGCCCGCCCCGGCTCGTCCGGGCGGACGGCGGTGAGGACTTCGACACCAGCGCGGGTGGCGAACCGGTGCTGGAGCACCCGGAACCGGGCGAGGTCGTCTGGCGCGACGACGCCGGGGTGACCTGCCGGCGCTGGAACTGGCGGCAGTGCACCCGCACCCGGCTGACCGGATCCACCCGCAACGCGATCTTCATCCTGGACGCGCTGGG
The DNA here is from genome assembly GCA_035557575.1 of Pseudonocardia sp. Classification (GTDB taxonomy): domain Bacteria; phylum Actinomycetota; class Actinomycetes; order Mycobacteriales; family Pseudonocardiaceae; genus Pseudonocardia. Next base: position 6,823 of record DATMDS010000232.1, read on the forward strand.
CGCGCTCGACGACGCCGCCCTGACTACCGCCGGGCAGGCACTGGTCGACGCCCTGCGCGCGACCAGCCCGGCCGCCCGGACCAGCCACCGTCTCCTCGCCGGCTGAGCCGCCCTTCGGGCCCGTGAGTGCTGGGCCGTGTTAGAGCACGGCTCAGCACTCACGGGCCCGGAGGGCGACCGCGACCAGGTCGTCGGCGTGCACCACCTCGCGGCGCTGCTCGGGCGGGACGTCACGGGACCGGCGGCCGATCAGCTCGGGCAGCTCGGCGGCGTCGAAGCCGACGACCCCACGGGCCACCACGGTCCCCGCCGGGCCGACCAGGTCGACCACGTCACCGGCCACGAAGTCGCCGCTGATCCCGCGGATCCCGGCCGCCAGCAGGGACCGCCGCCACTCCAGCACCGCGGTCACCGCCCCGGCGTCCAGCTCCAGGGTGCCGCGGACGTCGGCGGCGTGCCGCAGCCAGAACCGGCGGGCCGACAACCGGCGCCCGGACGGCCGGAACGCGGTGCCCACCTTGGGGCCCGCCTCGGACACGTCCAGCGCCGCGGCCACGTCCTCGGCCGCGGCCAGCAGCACGGGGATGCCCGACGCCGACGCCATCTCGGCCGCGGTGATCTTGGTGGCCATCCCGCCGGTACCCAGGCTGTCGGCACCGGCCCTGGCCACCCGCACCGCGTCCAGGTCGGCCGGCGCACCCACGTCGGACAGCAGCCGGGCGCCGGGCAGCCGCGGGTCGCCGTCGTAGAGGCCGTCGACGTCGGAGAGCAGCACCAGCCCGTCGGCGCCGATCAGGTGCGCGACCAGCGCGGCCAGCCGGTCGTTGTCGCCGACCCGGATCTCGTCGGTGGCCACGGTGTCGTTCTCGTTGACCACCGGCAACACGCCGAGCCCGAGCAGCCGCTCCAGCGTGCGTTGCGCGTTGCGGTAGTGCGCGCGCCGGACCATGTCGTCGGCGGTCAGCAGCACCTGACCGATCCGCTGCCCGTGCCGGGCGAAGGAGACGCCGTAGGCCTGGGCGAGCAGCAGCTGGCCGACCGCGGCGGCGGCCTGCTGGGTGGCCAGGTCGCGGGGTCGGCGAGTCAGCTGCAGCGGGGCCAGCCCGGCGGCGATCGCGCCCGAGGACACCAGCACCACCTGGCTGCCGCCGGCCCGGCGCGCGGCCAGCGCGTCCACCAGCGCGTCGAGCCGCATCGGGTCGAGGCCGCCGGTCAGGCTGGTCAGCGAGGACGACCCCACCTTCACCACCAGCCGCCGGGCCGCCGCCAGCTGCCGCCGCACCGCGGTCAACCCCGGCCCCCGCGTCCGCGGAAACCGGTGGTCGACCTGCGCCGGGACCCGGCGCCGGGCACGGTGGTCATCCGTCGTCCCCGAACGGTGCCTCGTCCAGCTCGGCCAGCAGTTCCTCGTGGGAGCGGTCCCGCCGACGCTCGTTGCGGGCGGCCTTGCGCTCGGCTGCCCGCACCCGGGTGTCCTGCTCCAGCCGCCGGTCGGTGCCGCGGCCGGACATCAGAATGGCCACCCCGGCCGGTGTGGTCGGCTCCCAGTCGAACGTGACATCGCCGATGGTCACCGGCGCGCCGGGCCGGGCCCCCGCCTCGGCCAGCGCTTCCTCCACCCCCAACCGGGCCAGCCGGTCGGCCAGGTAGCCCACGGCTTCGTCGTTGTCGAAGGAGGTCTGCCGGATCCAACGCTCGGGGCGGGCACCGCGCACGATGAAGCCGCCGGGCAACTCCGCGTCGGGCTCGACGGTGAACCCCGCGTCGTCCACGGCGGTCGGACGCAGCACGATCCGGGTGGGTTCGGCCACCGGCTGCGCCGCCCGGTACTCGCGCACCCGCTCGGCCAGCGCGAACGACAGCTCACGCAGGCCGGCCCGGGTTGCGGTGGAGATCAGGTACACCGGCCAGCCGAAACGTTCGCGCAGGTCGGCAGCCACCAGCTCGGCCAGCTCTGCCGCGTCCGGGACGTCGATCTTGTTCAGCGCGACGAGCCGGGGCCGGGTCGCCAGTTCGCCGCCGAGAGCCGGGGTGTAGCGGCCGAGCTCGTTCTCCAGCGCCTCGATGTCGGAGATCGGGTCACGGCCCGGTTCCGGGGTGGCGCAGTCCACGACGTGCACCAGCACCGAGCAGCGCTCGATGTGCCGCAGGAAGTCCAGCCCGAGCCCCCGCCCCTCGGAGGCCCCGGGGATCAGACCGGGCACGTCGGCGATGGTGTACACCTGCTCGCCCGCGCTGACCACGCCCAACTGCGGCACCAGCGTGGTGAACGGGTAGTCGGCGATCTTCGGGCGGGCCGCGGAGAGCGCCGCGACCAGTGACGACTTGCCGGCCGACGGGAACCCCACCAGGCCGACGTCGGCCATCGAGCGCAGCTCGAGCACCAGGTCGCGGGCTTCACCGGGCTCGCCGAGCAGCGCGAAACCCGGCGCCTTGCGCGCGGCCGAGGCCAGCGCCGCGTTGCCCAGCCCGCCGCGCCCACCGGCGGCAGCCACGAACCGGGTGCCCGGCCCGACCAGGTCGGCGACGATCTCGCCGTCCGCGGAGAACACCACGGTGCCGTCGGGCACCCGCAGCTCCAGGTCGTCGGCGTTGGCGCCGGCCTTGAAGCCGCCCTGTCCCTGCTTGCCGTTGCGCGCCGCGGCGTGCGGGCGGTGGTGGAAGTCGAGCAGCGTGTGCACGCCGGGGTCGACGACCAGCACCACCGACCCGCCGCGGCCGCCGTTGCCGCCGTCCGGCCCGCCCAGCGGTTTGAACTTCTCCCGGTGCACCGAGGCGCAGCCGTTGCCGCCCGCGCCCGCGGTGGCGTGCACCACCACGCGGTCGACGAACTTCGCCATCGGTCTCTCCTCACACACGACAACGGCGGGCCACCCCATGGGCGGCCCGCCGGTGACAGAGTTGTTTTACAGGCCTCAGACCTGCGCCGGTACCACATTGACGACCTTGCGGCCGCGGGTGTAGCCGAACTCGACCGCCCCCTCGACCAGCGCGAACAGTGTGTCGTCGCTGCCGCGGCCGACGCCCGTCCCGGGGTGGAACTTGGTGCCGCGCTGCCGGATCAGGATCTCCCCGGCGTTCACCACCTGGCCGCCGAACCGCTTGACGCCGAGACGCTGGGCGTTGGAGTCGCGGCCGTTACGCGAGCTGGACGCGCCCTTCTTGTGTGCCATGGCCGGTCTCCCTTGCGTAGTTGAATCGTCACTTCGCGATCTTGGTGACCTGGACCCTGGTCAGCGGCTGCCGGTGGCCCTGACGCTTGTGGTACCCGGTCTTGTTCTTGAACTTGTGGATGCGGATCTTGGGGCCCTTGGTGTGCTCGACGACCGTCGCGGTGATCGACGCCCCGGCCAGCGCGTCGATGTCCGTGGTGACGTCGTCGCCGTCCACCAGCAGCACCGCCGGGAACGTGATCTCCGCGCCGGGCTCACCGTCGATCTTCTCGACCGTGAGCACGTCGTCGACGGCCACCTTGTACTGCTTACCGCCGGTCTTGACGATCGCGTACATCGACGCACTGCTCCTGAAGCTCGGGGGACGATGCGCCAGGCCTGCCCGACGCGGGCTGCACCGGGCGACGGTGCAGCGCAGGTGTCCCAGGGTACGGAAACGAATCTCGGAGGGTCAAACCGGGTCTCCTCCGGCGTCGCCGGGCTCCGCGGCCGGCGGTCCGGCCGGTCGGGAGGCCGACCGGCGGCTGCGGCGCGGCCGGGTGGCCGCGCTCGGCGCCGGCTGCGGCGGGACCACCGCCACCGGCTCGGCTGCGGTGTCGCCATCGGCGCCGCCCCCGGGGTCGGCGGCCGCGGTCGGCACGGTGACCACGGCGACCACCGGGGCCTCGCCGGAGCCGGCCGCGGGCGCGCCGGCGGTGCGGGTGACCCGGCCCCGGCGCGGGCGTGACCTGCCGTTGCCGCCCTCGACAGCCGGCGCGGCCCCGTCGTGCCCCGACCGCTCAGCGAGGGGCCGCTCGGCGCCGGTCCGCTCGGCGACGGTCCGCTCGGCGAGGGTCCGCTCGACGACGATCTCCTCGACCGCGTCCGCGGCCACGTCGGCGACCCGGTCCGCACCGGCGAGCTCGGCGTCGACCGCGACCGGATCGACCTCGATCACGGTGGGTTCCACCGGCTCCGGCAAGGGCGCGCCGACGTCGGTGTCGGCCTCGGCCCGATCGGGTCGGGTGTCCAGGCCGGTCCGGCTGGCCACGTCGACCGGGGAACCGTTGCGGGTCGACCCGTTGCGCCGGCGGCCATCGGACTCGCCCTCGGCGGGCGCTCCGGAGTCGCGCCGGCCCTTCCCGCGCGACCGGCGCGCGGTCGACGGCTCCCGCTCGGACCGCTCCGCCTGACCGGCCTCGGGCTCGCTCACCGGCTCCGCGTTGACGATCACGCCGCGTCCCCGGCAGTGCTCGCAGGGGGTGGAGAAGTGCTCCAGCAGCCCGCCGCCGACCCGCTTGCGGGTCATCTGCACCAGGCCCAGCGAGGTGACCTCGGCCACCTGGTGTCGGGTGCGGTCGCGGGCCAGGCATTCGGTGAGCCTGCGCAACACCAGATCCCGGTTGGCCTCCAGCACCATGTCGATGAAGTCGATGACGATGATCCCGCCGATGTCACGCAGCCGCAGCTGGCGCACGACCTCCTCGGCCGCCTCCAGGTTGTTGCGGGTGACGGTCTCCTCCAGGTTGCCCCCGGAGCCGGTGAACTTGCCGGTGTTGACGTCGATGACCGTCATCGCCTCGGTGCGGTCGATGACCAGCGTGCCGCCCGAGGGCAGCCACACCTTCCGGTCCAGCGCCTTGAGCAGCTGCTCGTCGATCCGGTAGGCGGCGAACACGTCGGCGGTCCCGACGTGCCGGTGCAGCCGCGGGGCCAGCTCGGAGGCGACATGGCCGACGTAGTTCTGCAGCGTGTCCCAGGCGTCGTCGCCCTCGACCACGAGCCGGGAGAAGTCCTCGTTGAACTGGTCGCGGACGACCTTGATCAGCAGGTCCGGCTCCTCGTAGAGCAGCGTCGGCGCCTTGGGCTTCTGCGGCCCGGTCTGCTCCGACCTGGTCTTGACGATGTCCCACTGGGCCTGCAGCCGGCGCACGTCGCGCTCCAGCGCCTCCTGGCTGACTCCCTCCGACGCCGTGCGGATGATCACTCCGGCCTCGCTGGGAACGATCTCCTTGAGCATGTCCTTGAGCCGCTTGCGCTCGATGTCGGGCAGCTTGCGGCTGATCCCCGCCGCCCCGCCGCTCGGCACGTAGACCAGGAACCGCCCGGCCAGGCTGATCTGCGTGGTCAGCCGGGCGCCCTTGTGCCCGATCGGGTCCTTGGTGACCTGCACCAGCACGCTGTCGCCGCTGCTCAGCGCCTGCTCGATGCGGCGGGCCTTGCCGCCGAGACCGGCGGAGTCCCAGTCGACCTCGCCGGCGTACAGCACCGCGTTGCGGCCGCGGCCGATGTCGACGAACGCCGCCTCCATGCTGGGCAGCACGTTCTGCACCCGGCCCAGGTAGATGTTGCCGACCAGCGACTTGCCCGCGCCGCCCTCGCGCCCGGGGCCGGCCACGAAGTGCTCGACGAGGATGTCGTCCTCCAGCACGCCGATCTCGATCCGGTCGCCGCGCTCGCGCACCACCATCGTCCGGTCGACCGACTCCCGGCGGGCCAGGAACTCGGCCTCGGACAGGATCGGGGCCCGCCGCCGGCCGGCGTCGCGACCGTCGCGGCGGCGCTGCCGCTTCGCCTCCAACCGGGTCGAGCCGCGCACGCCCTGCACGCCGTCGCCGCTGTCGGGCTCGCGCTGCTCCCGGGGCTCGCGCTGCTCCCGGGGCTGGCGCACGCGGACCACGGTGTTGGGGGGATCCGACTCGTCGGTGGGCTCGCCGTCGTCCCCGTTGCCGCGCCGGCGGCGGCGCCGGCGGCGCCGGCGGGTTGCCCCGGAGTCGTCGGCCTGGCCGTCGTCGTCGGAGTCCTCGTCGCCGGCGTCGTCCTCGGACTCGGACGGGGAGTCGGGCGCGTCGGCATCGTCGGAGTCGGCGGCCGCGGGCTCGCCGGTGTCGAGCTCGTCGCCGTCGCCCGACTCGTTGTCGTCCTCGCCACCGCGCCCACGCCCACGGCCACGGCGGCCGCGCCGGCGGCGACGTCGACCGGCACTGTCCGCGTCGTCGGCGTCATCGCCCTCGGCCGGGCCGGTGTCCGCCTCGGCGGTGTCCTCGGCCGGCTCGTCCGGCTCGAGGGCCGGCGCATCCTCCACCGCTTCGGGTACCGCGCCGCGGCGCCGCCGGGCCGGGGTTGCCGGCGGCTGGAACAACGGGGCCGGCGGCGCGAACAGCGGGACCAACCCGGCGGCCGGCTCCTCCGGCTCCGCGGCGGCGGAGTCCGGGGTGGTATCCGGTTCCGCGGGACCGGTGGCCGGGGCGGTGCTCGGGCCCGCGCCGGTCGCCTTCCCGTGCAGCGCCGTGAACACTTGCTCGGCGGACTTGCGGTCGATGCTGGACTGGGCGCTCCGCACCTCGACGCCGACACCGGCCAGCGCGGTGATCACTTCCCGGCTGGTCCGCCCGAGCAGGCGGGCCAGCGCGTGCACCCGCATCTTCTCGGGCAGTTCGTCCACGGCGGGTACGGGGACCGGCCCGCCGGCTCTACCGGCGGGCGAATCGATTTCCGACATTCAGCTCCTCCGCCCCCGGGCGCCCTCGTCAGAAGGCGGCCGCGCAGGGGCACGTGCAGTTCTCCCCGCGGGGTACGCGGAGAGCAATCCTGTTGTCTCGCTCCGCCCCGGGGGGCGGTCGTTCACGATGGCGGGCGGGGCCCGGCAGGGCGCCGGTACTCCGCTGCCGACCCCTTCGCTCAGCCTCGGGCGGTAACCCGGACCGCGCCGAGTGGGTCAACCAGATCGCCTCGGTCGTCGAGCAGTCCTTGAGCCGTCCGGGTGGCCTTCGCGGGCACCGGAGGCACAAGGCCTGCGACAAGATCGAGTGCACTCAACACGTCATCGGGTCGGACGGCGGGTGTCAGTTGCCGGACGACCGCGCTCATTATCGCACAGTGCGGGGCCGGCGCAGCGGCCGACGACGCAGCGACACCCGATTCGACGACGCCGCCGCCCGGTGCCCGTGCGCTGACCTCGGCGTCCACCAGGGCTGCTCGGACGTCGACCTGGCGGCGCCCACCGGGTGTGATCCGCTCCACGACGACCGTGTCCGCGGCCAGCAGCGCGTCCAGTGCCGCGCGCAGCTGCGCCGGCGCGACCCCGGGTAGCTCGATCGTCCACCGGCTCGCGTCGATCCGCTCGGCCAGCGGGGGCGGTTCGCCGATCGCCGCGGCCAGCACGTCGATCCCGGCCGGCAGCGCCGCGTCCAGCGCCGCCACCAGTGGCCCCGGCTCCATCGGACGGGTCAGCCCGATCTCGACGTACTCGGCCTCGCTGGCCGCCCCGGTCGGGGCCGCCCCGACCCAGGACAACCGCGGGTGCGGGTTGAACCCGTGCGAATGCGCCACCGGGACCCCGGCCCGCCGGATGGCCCGCTCGAAGCTGCGCGCCACGTCCCGATGCGACAGGAACCGCAACCGGCCGCGCTTGGCGAAGCGGATACGGACCCGCACCACGGTGGGCGGGGCCGGGTTGGCGGCCTCTCCGGGACGGACGCGGGCCATCAGTTGACGTCGGAGCGTGCGGCCAGCGGGTTCAGCACGCTCAGCGGCAGCAGCGTGCTCCCGCTCGGTCCGACCTCGATCTCGGTACCGGTGGCCGGGCACACGCCGCAGTCGAAGCACGGGGTCCAGCGGCAGTCGTCCTGCTCCTGGCCGGCCAGCGCGTCCTCCCAGTCCGCCCAGAGCCAGTCGCGCTCCAGCCCGGAGTCCAGGTGATCCCAGGGCAGCACCTCGTTCCGGTCGCGTTCGCGGGTGGTGAACCACTCCAGCGACACGCCCAGCGGCTCCAGCTCGGTGGCGGCCGCCGCGGTCCAGCGCGCGAAGTCGAAGTGCTCGCTCCAGCCGTCGAACCGGCCACCGGCCCGCCACACCCGCTCGATCACCGCACCGACCCGGCGGTCGCCGCGGGCCAGCAGGCCCTCGATCAGCGACGGCTGCCCGTCGTGGTAACGCATCCCGATGTTGCGGGCCACCTTGCGGTCGGCGTTCACCGCCGCGCGCAGCTTGCGCAGCCGGCCGTCGACGACGTCGGGGTGCGCCTGCGCGGCCCACTGGAACGGGGTGTGCGGCTTGGGCACGAACCCGCCGATCGAGATCGTGGTGCGGACGTCGTTGTGCCCGGCCGCCGCCCGTCCGGCCCGGATCACCCGGTGGGCCATGCCGGCGATCTCCAGCACGTCGTCGTCGGTCTCGGTGGGCAGCCCGCACATGAAGTAGAGCTTGACCTGCCGCCAGCCCTGCGCGAACGCCTCGCTGACGGTGCGGATCAGGTCCTCCTCCGACACCATCTTGTTGATCACTCGGCGGATCCGCTCGGAGCCGCCCTCGGGGGCGAAGGTGAGCCCGGAGCGGCGGCCGTTGCGGGAGATCTCGTTGGCCAGGTCGATGTTGAACGCATCCACCCGGGTGGAGGGCAGCGAGAGCGACGTGTTGGTGCCCTCGTACCGGTCGGCCAGGCCCTTGGTGATCTCGGCGATCTCCGAGTGGTCGGCCGAGCTCAGGCTCAGCAGCCCGACCTCGTCGAACCCGCTGGCCCGCACCGCGGCGTCGACCATCTCGCCGACGCCGGCCAGCGACCGCTCCCGGACCGGTCGGGTGATCATGCCGGCCTGGCAGAACCGGCAGCCGCGGGTGCAGCCCCGGAAGATCTCCACGCTGGCCCGCTCGTGCACCGTCTCGGCCAGCGGCACCAGCGGCGCCTTCGGGTAGGGCCAGGCGTCCAGATCGGTGGTGGTGCGCTTGGTCACGGTGGCCGGTACCCGGTCGTCGACCGGCTCGACGGCCTCGATCGGCCCGTCCGGGTGGTAGCGCACGGTGTACAGCGCCGGCACGTAGCAGCCCTCGACACCGGCGAGCCGCAGCAGCAGCTCGCGCCGGCCACCGGGCCGCCCCTCGGCCTTCCAGGCCGCGACCACGTCGGTGATGTCGCCGACGATCTCCTCGCCGTCGCCGATCGCCGCGGCGTCGATGAACTCGGCCACCGGCTCCGGGTTGAAGGCCGCGTGCCCGCCGGCCAGCACCACCGGGTCGTCCACCGTCCGGTCGGTGGCGTGCAGCGGGATGCCCGCCAGGTCCAGGGACGTGAGCAGGTTCGTGTAGCCCAGTTCCGTGGAAAGACTGACCCCGATCACATCGAACGCGCCCAGCGGCCGGTGCCCGTCCACGGTGAAGGCCGGCACGCCGTGCTCGCGCATCAGGGCCTCGAGATCGGGCCACACGGCGTAGGCGCGCTCGGCCAAGGCGTCGGACCGCTCGTTGAGCACCTCGTAGAGGATCATGACGCCCTGGTTGGGCAACCCCACCTCGTAGGCGTCCGGGTACATCAGTGCCCACCGGACGTCCACCGAGTCCCACGGCTTGAGCTGCGCGTTCAGCTCGCCACCGACGTACTGCACGGGCTTGGCGACGCGCGGCAGCAGCGCCTCGAGGGCGGAGAACACGTCAGTGGTCACGTCGATCCAGGGTAGTCCCGGTGCCGGCGGCGACCCGCACTACGGTCGATTGGGCTGCGGGCTGCGGGCCGCGGGCGGGCGCGGTGGCCGCCGACACCATCGAGTCCGCCCCGCTCGACCCGGCCGGCCGACGTCGTCGCTGCCGCGACCACAACGACCACAACCATCGTCAAAGGCCATAAGCGCGACCTATTTTCGCAAGCATCGAGCCGGCCGCAATGGCCCTTACCGTTCCTTCATCACCTCCGGTTAGAAGGAGCGAAGATGCTCATCACCCTCGGCTTCTCGATGATCGCCGTGTTCATGTACCTGATCCTGTCCAAAAGACTGACGCCGATGGTCGCGCTCATTCTGGTCCCCCTGACGTTCGCCGTGCTGGCTGGCGCATTCGGGGTCACCGGGGAGGCCGAGGAAGGCGTCGTCGACTCCATCATGACGGCCGTCGGCGATTTCGCGCCGACCGCATTGCTGCTGTTCTTCGCCATCATCTACTTCGGCCTGATGATCGACGTCGGGCTGTTCGACCCGCTGATCCGGTTCATCCTGCGGGTGGTCGGTCACGACCCGGTGCGGCTGGTGGTCTGCACCGCGGTGCTGGCCGGGATCGTCTCCCTGGACGGCGACGGCTCCACCACGTTCATCATCACCGTCTCCGCGCTGCTGCCGATCTACCTCAAGCTGGGCATGAGCCCGGTGGTGCTCACCGTGGTGGCCAACCTGGCCAACGGCGTACTGAACATCGTGCCGTGGGGCGGCCCGACGGTCCGGGCCGCGACCGTGCTGAAGGTGTCGCCGTCGGAGCTGTTCAACCCGATGGTGCCGGGCATGATCGCCGGCCTGGCCACCGTGATCGTGCTGGCCTACTTCCTGGGTCGCTCCGAGCGCAACCGGCTGGCCCGCTCCGGCCGGACCCTGGAGCAGGTCGCGGCCACCCTGGCGCCGGCCGCGGTCGGCACCGGCCCGCGACCGGGCGGCGGCGGGATCGCCGTGCTCGACGACGACCGGCCCGGCACCGGCGGCGACGACAGCGCCGACGACGACAGCGCCGACATGGCCAGCGGCCTGGACCCGAACCGACCCACCCTGCGCCCGAAGCTGATCTGGTTCAACCTCGGGCTCACCGTCGCCCTGCTGACCCTGCTGGGGCTGGACCTGCTGCCGCTGTCGCTGGTGTTCGTCGCGGCCACCGCGATCGCGCTGGTGGTCAACTTCCCGAAGCCGGACGACCAGGTCGCCCAGGTCAAGGCGCACGCCTCGTCGATCGTCTCGGTGGTGGCCATGGTGTTCGCGGCCGCCGTGCTGGTCGGGGTGCTGTCCGGCTCCGGGATGGTCACCGCGATGGCCACCGGGATCGTGGCCGCGGTGCCCGAGCCGCTCGGCCCCTGGTTCGCCGTGATCACCGCGGTGCTCTCGATGCCGCTGACCTTCTTCCTGACCAACGACGCGTTCTACTTCGGCATCCTGCCGATCCTCACCGAGGCCGCCGGGCACTACGGCATCGCGCCGGTCGAGATGGCCCAGGCCTCGATCATCGGTCAGCCGGTGCACATGACCAGCCCGCTGGTGCCGGCGATGCTGCTGCTGATCTCGCTGGCCCGGGTCAACCTGGCCGACCACCACAAGAAGGTGATCTGGCGAGCGGTCGTCTGCTCGCTGGTGATGCTGGGCACCGCCATCGGCCTGGGCGTCATTCCGGTCGGCTGATTTCCCGATTCGCATTCGACACGAAGGAGTTGTGATGACCATTACCGACAACCTCGAATTCGGTACCGAGAAGCCGCGTACCGGACCACTCGCCGGAATGCGCGTGATCGACGCGGCCACCGTCTACGCCGGCCCGCTGGCCGCCACGATGCTCGGCGACTTCGGCGCCGACGTCATCAAGGTCGAGCACCCGGACGGCGACTCCGCCCGCACCCACGGTCGCAGCAAGGACGGCGTCGGGCTGTGGTGGAAGGTGCTGGGCCGCAACAAACGCACCGTCACCGCGAAGCTGTCCACCCCGGAGGGGCGGGAGCTGTTCCTGGACCTGGTGCGCACCGCAGATGTGCTGATCGAGAACTTCCGGCCCGGCGTGTTCGAGCGCTGGGGGCTGTCGCCCGAGCTGCTGCACGAGATCAACCCCGGGCTGGTCGTCCTGCGGGTCACCGGGTTCGGGCAGACCGGGCCGGCCGCGCAGCGCCGCGCGTTCGGCACCCTGATAGAGGCGATGAGCGGGCTGGCGCACATGACCGGCGACCCGGACGGCCCGCCCACGCTGCCGCCGTTCGGGCTGGCCGACGGGACCGCGGCGATGGCCGGCGCGTACGCCACCACGCTGGCCCTGCTGCACCGCGAGCGCGGCGGGCGCGGCCAGGTGATCGACCTGTCGCTGTTGGAGCCGCTGCTGATGATCCTCGGCCCGGCCCCGACGGTGTACGACCAGCTCGGCGAGATCCCGGGCCGGCACGGCAACCGCTCGCCGAACAACGCCCCGCGCAACACCTACCTGACCCGCGACGGGCGCTGGGTCGCGGTCTCGGCCAGCTCGCTGTCGGTGGCCCAGCGGGTGCTGACCCTGGTCGGGCACCCGGAGGTGACCGAGCAGCCGTGGTTCCGCTCGGCCGGCGAGCGGGTCGAGCACGCCGACGAGCTGGACGGCTACGTGTCGGCCTGGATCGGCGCGCACGACGCCGAGCACGTGATCGCCGAGTTCGAGCGGGTCGGGGCCGCGCTGGCGCCGGTGTACACGGTCGAGGACCTGGTCAACGACCCGCAGGTGATCGACCGGGAGATCCTCACCACGGTCGACGACGACCAGCTCGGCCCGGTGAAGATGCAGAACGTGATGTTCCGGATGTCGGACACCCCGGGCGACATCGCGTTCACCGGCCGCGAGCTGGGCCGGGACAACGACGAGATCTACGTCAAGGAGCTCGGGCACGACCTGGGCCGGCTGCGCGACCTGCAGGACGGGGGTGTGCTGTGACCGCCGCGTCGATCGCCTCGGCCGTCGCCGCCGGCCCGGCCCCCGCCACCTACCTGTTCGTGCCCGGCCACCGGCCGGAGCTGATCGCCAAGGCCCGCCGCAGCGCGGCCGACGCGGTGGTCGTCGACCTGGAGGACGCGGTCGCCCCCGAGCAGCGCCCGGCGGCCAGGGCGGCCACCGCGGCCGCCCTGGCCGAGCACGCCGCTGCCCCGCCCGCGTCCGGGCAGCAGCTCTGGGTGCGGATCAACGCGGCCGGCAGCGCCGAGGCCGAGGCCGACCTGGCCGTGCTGGGCGAGCTGCTCACCCACGCCAGGGTGCCCAAGGTGACCGACCCGGCGCAGATCGACTGGGTGGCCGCGCGGGCCCCGCGGCTGGTGGCCACG
>DATMDS010000233.1:0-16728 GCA_035557575.1 Pseudonocardia sp.
CACGGCGGTGAGGGTGGTCAGGACGAGGCGGCGGCGCAGCGGGCGTGATCGAGTGGTCATGGACGTGCAGTGTCCGCGGTCACCTCCACCGTTACACCGGACACGCCTACCGCTGGTGATCCTGCTGGCTGGGCAGCTCGCCGCGGGCGTGCCGGCGGGCCACCTCGCGGCGCAGGTGCAGCAGGAACGCCCAGACCGCGCCGAAGATCAGCCCCATCACCCCGAGCGCGGGCACCAGCAACCCGCAGGCGATGGTGGCCACCTGCAGGGCGAGCGCGACCCGCAGACCCCACGGGCGGCGTTGCACCCCGGCGGCGAGGATCATCAGCACCGCCAGCGCGACGATCACCGCGGTCGTCGTGGGGGTGGCGCCGGCGCCGGAGATCGGCAGCACGAGCAACGCGAGCAGCACCACGATCGACTCCAGGACCAGCGTCGCGGCGAAGATCGCGCGCAGGCCCTGCTCCGGATCCGGTGCCGGTGCGGTCACGACGCCGCCTCCGCGGGAGAGAACACGTCGGCGGTCACGACGGCTGCTTCCCGAACAGGGTCCGGGCCTCCCCGGCGGTGACCACCGAACCGGTGACGATCACACCGACGCCGGACTGTCCACCCTCCTCGGCCAACTCGCCGGCCTGCTCGACGGCCGCGGCCAGCCGGGGCTCGACGCTCACCCGTTCGGACCCGAAGATCTCCGAGGCCAGCCCGCCCAGCTCGTCCGGGTCCATCGCCCGCGGCGACGAGTTGGCGGTGACGATCACCTCGGCCAGCACCGGCTCCAGCTCGCGCAGGATGCCGCGGGCGTCCTTGTCGGCCATCACGCCGAGCACCCCGACCAGCCGGTTGAAGCGGAACTCGGTCATCAGCGCCGCGGCCAGCGCGCGCGCCCCGTGCGGGTTGTGCGCGGCGTCGGCCAGCACCGTCGGCACCCCGGCCCCTGCGGCCAGCCGCTCCAGCCGCCCGGGCGAGCTGACCTGAGCGAACGCCGAGCGGATCGCGTCCGGGTCGATCGGCTGCTGCGGCCCTGCGCCGATCAACGCCTCGGCCGCGGCCAGCGCGAGCGCGGCGTTGCCGGCCTGGAACTCACCGTGCAGCGGCAGGAAGATCTCGTCCACGGTGCCGCCGAGCCCGCGCAGCGTGAGGCGCTGCCCACCGACGGCGATCTCGCGTTCGGCCACCCCGAACTCGGACCCGTCCCGCGCCACCTGCGCGTCCACCTCGGCGCAGCGCTGCAGCAGCACCTCGGCCACCGCCCGGTCCTGCGCGGCCAGCACGGCCACCGCGCCCGGTTTGATGATGCCGGCCTTCTCCTGCGCGATGCCCAGCACGTCGGTGCCGAGGTACTCGGCGTGGTCCAGCCCGATCGGCGTGATCACCGCGACCGCGCCGTCGGCGACGTTGGTGGCGTCCCAGCGCCCGCCCAGGCCGACCTCGACGATCCCGGCCTCGACCGGCGCGTCGGCGAAGGCGGCGAAGGCCATCGCGGTGAGCACCTCGAACTTGGACAGCTCCCCCGCGGAGCCGTCCACCAGCTCCAGGAAGGGCAGCACGTCGCGGTAGACCTCGACGTAGCGCTCCGGTGTGATCGGCCGGCGGTCCACGTTGATCCGCTCGGTGGCCAGCTGCAGGTGCGGGCTCGTGTAGCGCCCGGTACGCAGCCCGACCTCGGTCAGCAGCGCGTCGATCATCCGCGCGGTCGACGTCTTTCCGTTGGTCCCGGTCAGGTGCACGACCGGGTAGCTCCGCTGCGGGTCACCCAGCAGGTCGACCAGCGCGGAGATCCGCTTCAGCGACGGCTCCATCACCGTCTCCGGCCACCGCCGGTCCAGCGCGGCCTCGACGGCGAGGAACTCCGCGAAGCCGGCGACCGTGGACGTCTCCGGCACGACGTCGGGCGAGTCCGCACCACGGACGGCGTCGAGCACGTGCGAGACGAGGGCGTCCTCGGGAGTCGGCGGCGAGCCCTGGCCCTCCGGCCCCTCGCTCACCGTCTCCCCGTCCCGAAGCAGAGGGTGACAGTCACCCGGACCAGTCTACGGACCGCGAGCACACCGCCCCGCGGGGTCAGGAGGGCAGCAGGACGGCGTGCAGCCGGGCGAAACCCAGGACGGGCGCCAGTTCCCGGCGCCGCACCTGGTCCGGCTCGACCAGCCGGACCTGGCCGGACCCCGGTTCGTAGACCCGCCAACCACGGGCGTCGGCGCCCACGACGAGCACGTAGTGCCGGGGCAGAAAGGCGCCGATCAGCAGCGGCACCGGCCGCCCGGCGGCCACCGCGACCTCGACCTGGCCAACCGCGTCGTCCAGGTCGACCGGCATGGTGTCGTCCACCAACCGGACCCGGTAGGGGCCGGCCGCGGGAGCGTTGCGGCGCAGCCACGCCACCATGCCCCACGGGGACGTGCCCAGGGCCTGCGGCCAGAACCGCGTCGATTCACGGTGCACCTGCTGCTGCCGGGCGTCGAAGCGGGCGCCGAACCCGACGGTGCCCCCGGGCAGCACCCCGGCGACCGGCTGCTCCATGCCCAGCTCGCCGTCGAGCCGCAGCGTCTCGTCCGGATCGGCCCATGCGGCCAGCGCGAGCAGCACCGCGCTGCCGCAGGTGGTGCCGTCGACCTGCTTCAGGCGGGCCCCACCGCGCCGCTGATCACCGAGTCGATCGGTGATCAGCGGGCGGCGCCCACCGGCCAGCGGTCGGACGGCGGCGACCGGGCGCACCGTGGCGGTGGACCGGGACCGTCGAATCGATTGCTGCACCCGCCGGCCCAGCCCGCACACCGTCAGCATGCCGCGATCCTGCCCGGGACAGTGCCGGCTGCGCCACGCCGGACCCGCG
Organism: Pseudonocardia sp.; assembly: GCA_035557575.1. Lineage (GTDB taxonomy): Bacteria > Actinomycetota > Actinomycetes > Mycobacteriales > Pseudonocardiaceae > Pseudonocardia. The sequence goes on from DATMDS010000233.1 coordinate 2,837, forward strand.
CGTCGCGCCGGGACAGCACCGCCGCTCTACCGTGGGCACATGAGCGAGACGACGGCGACCGCCGCGCTGCTTCCCACGGTGCGCCAGTTCCTCAGCGCCGGCACCCGCACCGGCAAGCTGGGCTTCGTCGCCGCCGACGGGCGGCCGCTGGTGGCCCCGGTCTGGTTCGTGGTCGAGGGCCCGGACGAGGCTCCGGAGCTGCTGTTCAACACCGGGCGCGACACCGCGAAGGGGCGCGCCGTGCGGCGCGACCCCCGGCTGTGCCTGTGTGTGGACGAGGAGGCGGCGCCGTACGCGTTCGTGCAGGTCCAGGGCGAGGCGACGATCAGCGAGGAGCCCGCCGAGCTGGTCCGCTCGGCCACCGCGATCGCCGCCCGCTACATGGGCGTGGAGCAGTCCGAGGAGTTCGGCCGGCGCAATGCCGTGCCCGGCGAGCTGCTCGTCCGGCTCCGCCCGATCCGGGTGCTGGCCAACATGAACATGACCGCCTGACCGCCCGCTCGCCGGGCCCGGGAGATCAGGACTCCGGGTCCCAGCCCGCGGCCAGCCGGCTGATCTTCTCCGCGTAGTCGCGGGCGGCCACGGACGGGTCGTCGGCCCGCCCGGCGGCCACCCCGATCAGGAACGCGGTCACCGGCGCGCCGGGGCGGCTCACCCCGTGGGCGACGTCCGAGGTCATGTCGAGCACGGTGTCCACCAGCCCGACGCTCTCCAGCGCACCCTCCAGGCCCAGCTCGCGGCTCACCGCGGTGACCCAGGCGGACAGGGCATCGGCATCATCACTCGGCACCCTGGCGACACTAGTGCCCGATCGAGATCGCCGCCGCCGGAGCCGGCGCTCCGGGACCTCCGGATCAGCCGCCGAACAGGGCCGGGATCTTGATCACCAGCTGGTAGACGCCGTAGCCGAACGGGATCAGCACCCACAGCCAGAGCAGCCCGATCAGCGCCGGGTGCAGGCCGCCCTCGGCGCGCGCTTCGGTGCTCAGCTCGCTCATGCCTTCGCTCCTGCCGTGGTGGTGGCCGCGTCGTCGCGCGGCTCGTGGAACCGCTCGTTGACCGGGCGGATGAGCTCGTTGCAGACGAAACCGATGACCAGCAGTCCGATCATGATCATGAATGCGGTGGTGTAGCGACCCGGACCCTGCACGCCGGCCGCGATGCGGGCGTCCGCGATGGCGTTGACGATCAGTGGTCCGAGCACACCGGCGGTGGACCAGGCGGTCAGCAGCCGGCCGTGGATCGCGCCGACCTGGTAGGTGCCGAACAGGTCCCGCAGGTAGGCCGGCACGGTCGCGAAACCGGCGCCGTAGAAGGACAGGATGAAGATCGCGCAGACCAGGAAGACGACCTTGTTGCTGTTCGTGGTCAGCGTGACGGCCAGGTACAGCAGCGCGCCGACGCCCAGGTAGAAGCGGTACATGTTCTTCCGGCCGGCCCAGTCCGAGGTACTCGACCAGATGATCCGGCCCAGCGCGTTGGCCAGCGACAGCATCGCCACGAACCCGGCGGCCGCCGCGGCCAGCGCGGCGGGCGAGCTGGCGTCCGGGAAGAAGTCCCGGTAGATCGGGGCGGCGCGCTCCAGGATGCCGATGCCGGCCGTCACGTTGAAGCACAACACCACCCAGAGCAGCCAGAACTGCGGCGTCTTGATGGCGTTCGCGGCCGAGACGTGCCCGGTGCTGATCATCGCGTGCGACTTCTGCTGGGTCGGCTCCCAACCGGCCGGCTTCCAGTCGTCGGCCGGCACCCGGATCAGCAGCCAGCCCACCGACATGAACACCGCGTACATCACGCCCATCACCAGGAACGTCTGGGCGATCCCGTTCACGTCCGGGTTCTCGCCGCTGGCCCCGAACGCGGTGAGCAGCTGCTGGGTCAGCGGCGAGGCGATCAACGCGCCGCCACCGAAGCCCATGATCGCGATGCCGGTGGACAGCCCCGGCCGGTCCGGGAACCACTTGATCAGCGTGGAGACCGGGGAGATGTAGCCGATGCCAAGCCCGATGCCGCCGACGAACCCGTAGCCGAGCACCACCAGCCAGTACTGGCGCAGGTAGAGCCCGAGCGCGGAGATCAGGAACCCACTGACGAAGCAGGACGAGGACACCAGCATCGCCCAGCGCGGGCCGTTGGCGTCGACCTTGGTTCCGAACACCGCCGCGGACAGCCCGAGCATGATGATCCCCAGGGTGAACGGCAGCGCGCTGGCCACCCCGGAGATGTCCAGCCCCGCCTCCAGCGGCGGCTTGAACACGCTCCAGGCGTACGCCTGCCCGATCGCCAGGTGGATCGACAGCGCGGCCGGCGGAATGAGCCATCGGCTCCAGCCGGGCGGCGCCACGATCCGCTCACGTTGCAGGAAGCCCGCAGCCATTTCACCCTCCAGCGCAACCGTGGGACTGAAGCGGGCTGAAGGTAAGCGCAGGTCGACAGCCTCGCAACCGGAAGCGTCGGATAAGTAGAACGTCCGGTCGCGCGGGCCGCGCAGGCGTCGCCCTACCCGCGCCCACTGCTGGTGGTGACGTCCCGCGCCGCGGGGCTCCGCCCGGCCTGGTCCCGCGCGCGACAGAGGGCGCTCGGGTTGCTGCGCAGTCGGTGCTCAGCCCCCGCAGGCGGCGATGGTCGTGAGTGGCGAGCCGTGTTCTAGCACGGCCCGGCACTCACGGGGCCGTCAGGCCGAGCGCTCGCGGCGCTCCCGACGGGACGGGGTACGCGGCACGATCGTCGGGTTGACGTTGCTCCGCACCGTCTGCTCGGTGACCACCACCTTGGCCACGTCATCCCGGCTCGGGATGTCGTACATGACCGGCAGCAGCACCTCTTCCATGATCGCGCGCAGACCACGGGCACCGGTGCCGCGCAGGATGGCCTGGTCGGCCACCGCCTCCAGCGCGTCGTCGGTGAACTCCAGCTCCACGCCGTCCATCTCGAAGAGCTTGTAGTACTGCTTGACCAGCGCGTTGCGCGGCTCGGTCAGGATCTTGACCAGGGCATCCTTGTCCAGCGACGTCACCGACGCCACCACCGGCAGCCGGCCGATGAACTCCGGGATCAGCCCGAACTTGATCAGGTCCTCGGGCATCGTGTCGCCAAAGCTCTCCGCGCCGTCCAGGTCGTGCTTGGAGCGGATCTCGGCCCCGAAGCCCAGCCCGCGCCGGCCCACCCGGTCGCCGATGATCTTCTCCAGCCCGGCGAACGCACCAGCCACGATGAACAGCACGTTCGTCGTGTCGATCTGGATGAACTCCTGGTGCGGGTGCTTGCGCCCACCCTGCGGCGGCACGCTCGCGGTGGTGCCCTCGAGGATCTTCAGCAGCGCCTGCTGCACACCCTCGCCGGAGACGTCCCGGGTGATCGAGGGGTTCTCCGACTTGCGGGCGATCTTGTCGACCTCGTCGATGTAGATGATCCCGGTCTCGGCCCGCTTCACGTCGTAGTCCGCGGCCTGGATCAGCTTGAGCAGGATGTTCTCGACGTCCTCGCCCACGTAGCCGGCCTCGGTGAGCGCGGTGGCATCCGCGATCGCGAACGGCACGTTGAGCAACTTGGCCAGGGTCTGCGCCAGGTAGGTCTTGCCGCAGCCGGTGGGGCCGAGCATCAGGATGTTGGACTTGGCCAGCTCGACGCCGTCACCGTCGGCACCGCGACCCTTGTCACCGGCCTGGATCCGCTTGTAGTGGTTGTAGACCGCGACCGACAACGTGCGCTTCGTCTGGCTCTGCCCGACCACGTACTGGTCGAGGAAGTCGTGGATCTCCGCCGGCTTGGGCAGCTCGTCGAGCTTGACCTCGCCGGCCTCGGCCAGCTCCTCCTCGATGATCTCGTTGCAGAGATCGATGCACTCGTCGCAGATGTAGACGCCTGGGCCGGCGATCAGTTTCTTGACCTGCTTCTGGCTCTTCCCGCAGAAAGAGCACTTCAGCAGGTCACCGCCGTCACCGATGCGTGCCATGAGTGCAGACCACCCCAAATCTATGTGCGCGGCCCATAGTTGCGCGGCCCCATCGAGCGTGCCCGGCAGGCTCGCTCTCGTGACGGTACCCGTCCGAACCGTATCCCGGGGAGCTTCACGCGGCTCCTATTGGGCGACGTGTCGGCGGGCGGTCGAAATGATCCGCCGTTCGACCCATCGGGTCAGGCGGCGGACAGCTTCCGGCTCTGGATGATCTCATCGACGATGCCGTAGTTCTTCGCCTCTTCGGCGGTGAGGATCCGGTCCCGCTCGATGTCCTCGTGCACCTGCTCCGGGCTGCGGCCGCTGTGCTTGGCCAGCGTGGCCTCCAGCAGCCGACGCATCCGGGTGATCTCCGCGGCCTGGATCTCCAGGTCCGACACCTGCCCGTAGAAGCCCTCGGTGGCCGGCTGGTGGATCAGGATGCGGGCGTTCTGCACCGCGAGCCGGCGGCCCGGGGTGCCGGCGGCCAGCAGCACCGCCGCGGCCGAGGCCGCCTGGCCGAGGCAGACCGTCTGGATGTCCGGCCGGATGAACTGCATCGTGTCGTAGATGGCCATCAGCGAGGTGAACGAGCCGCCCGGCGAGTTGATGTACATGCTGATCTCGCGGTCCGGGTCGGCCGACTCCAGGCACAGCAGCTGCGCCATCACGTCGTTGGCCGACGCGTCGTCGATCTGCACGCCGAGGAAGATGATGCGCTCCTCGAACAGCTTGTTGTACGGGTTGGACTCCTTGACCCCGTAGCTCGTGCGCTCGACGAACGACGGCAGCACGTAGCGGGACTGGGCCGGCTGAAAACTCATCGGGTGCTTCCGTTCCCGTTCTCGCTGATCGCGTCGGGCAGCTGGGCGGCCCGCGAGATCACGTGGTCGACGAATCCGTAGTCCAGGGCCTCCTGGGCGGAGAACCAGCGGTCCCGGTCGAAGTCAGAGGTGATCCGCTCGACGGTCTGTCCCGTGTGCGAGGCGATCAGCTCGGCCATCTCCCGCTTGTGCCGGCGGAACAGCTCCGCCTGGATGGAGATGTCCGACTCGGTGCCACCGACGCCCGCCGACGGCTGATGCATGAGGATCTGGCAGTGCGGCAGGGCGTAGCGCTTGCCCCTGGTCCCCGCCGAGAGCAGGAACTGCCCCATCGACGCGGCCAGCCCCATGGCGTAGGTCGCCACGTCGCACGGGATGAACTCCATCGTGTCGAAGATGGCCATCCCGGCGGTCACCGAACCACCCGGCGAGTTGATGTAGAGCGCGATGTCGGCCTCGGCGTCCTCCGCGGACAGCAGCAGCATCTGCGCGGCGATCCGGTTGGCGATGTCGTCGTCGACCTGCTGGCCGAGCACGATGATCCGCTGCTGCAACAGCCGCTCGTACACCGAGTCGGACAGTGTCATCGAGGTGGGCCCGCCGCCCCGCCGCATGGCGCCGGCGATCAATCGGTCCGCGGTACGCGGGCCGGTGTCCTGCTTGCTCACTTCACCCTGCCTTCTGCTGGTCAGCTCGCGTTCTTGTCTCTACCGGTGACCCTACGCGGACGACCGTCACGGTCGCCGCCCACGGACCGGGTGTTCGCTGTGGGCGTGCCTGCCGACGCCCGATCAGCTGATTCGGGACGGCCGGTCCTCGGTCGCGTCCCCGGCGGCCGGCCCAGCGTCCACGGTGGACTCCGCAGCCACCTCGTCGGCGGCTTCGCCCGCCGCGGTCCCGCCTGCGGTCCCCTCGATGCCGGTCGCCTCGGCGCCGGCCTCGTCCGAACCAGGGCCGTCGGAGCCGGTCTCCTCGGAGCCGAGCACCTCGGACAGGTCGACCCGCTCCCCGGAGGCGTCGGTGACGGTGGCCGCGCGCACGGCCGCGATCAGCGCCTTGGTCCGCCGCACGTCGGAGTAGATGGCTCCGAGCTGGCCGGCCTCCTGGATGCGCCGCACGAACTCCTCCGGCGGCATCCGGTACTGCTGGGCCTGCATGACGATCCGCTCGGTCAGCTCCTCGTCGCTCACCGTGACCTGCTCGGAGTCGGCCAGGGCGTCGAGCAGCAGCCGGGCGCGCACCGACTTCTCGGCCTCCTCGCGGGCCTCGTTCTCGAACTCCTCGCGGGTCTTGCCCTGCTCGGCGAGGAACTCGGCGAACCGGTCCTCGTCGTGGTCGAAGCCGTGCACCGCGTCGTGGGTGCGGCTGTCCACCTCGGCCGCGAGCACGCTCTCCGGCAGCGGCACCTCGGTGCCCTCGACGAGCGCGTCCAGCACCTTGTCCCTGGCCTGCGTGACCTGGTCCATCTTCTTCATCCGGGCCAGCCGCTCGCGCAGGTCGGCGGTCAGCTCGTCGAGGGTGTCGAACTCGCTGGCCAGCTGGGCGAACTCGTCGTCGGCCGCGGGCAGCTCACGCTCCTTGACCGCGGTCACGGTCACGCTCACCGCGGCCTCGCGGTCGGCGAACTCCCCGGCGACCAGCGTGGTGGGGAAGGTCGCGGTCTCGCCTGCGGACAGCCCGGTGATGGCCTCGTCGATGCCGTCGATGAGGCCGCCCTGGCCGACCTGGTAGGAGAAGCCCGTGGTGGCCGCCTCCTCCACCGCGGTGCCGTCGACCGTCGCGGACAGGTCGAGCAGCACGAAGTCGTCCTTGGCCGCGGGCCGGTCGACCGTGGTCAGCGTGCCGAACCGGGCGCGCAGGTTCTGCAGGCCCTCGTCGACCTCGTCGTCGGTCACCGCGATGTCGTCGACGTCCACGGCGAGCGAGCTCAGCTCGGGCAGTGCGATCTCCGGCCGCACGTCGACCTCGGCGGTGAACGCCAGCTTGTCACCGTCGGCGATCTCGGTGACCTCGATGTCGGGGCGCCCGAGCGGGGTGACCGAGGAGTCCGCGCTGACCGCTTCCGAGTACTTCACCGGGACGGCGCCGTTGACGACCTCCTCGAGCACCACACCGCGGCCGAGGCGGGCCTCGATGATCCGGGCCGGCACCTTTCCGGGGCGGAACCCGGGCACGCGCACCTGCTGGGCGATCTTCTTGTAGGCGCGGTCGAAGTCGGGCTTGAGCTCGTCGAACGGCACCTCGACGTTGATCCGGACGCGCGTCGGGCTCAGCCGCTCGACGGTGCTCTTCACGGTGCGGCACTCCTCGGTGTAGCGATGTCTGGGTCGATCTCGTACGGGTGGATCTCGTTCCGGCGGGAGCGGGCGGCGCGCAGGAAGGTGAACCGCGCGCGAGTCGGATTCCCGTGGAACTGGCCGCGGCACGATGGCGAGCGACCGGTCGTTGCCGCCAGTCTAGGCGAGAGCGGGCGACCGGCGGCGCCCGCCCGGCCCGCGCCGGTCAGGGCCTGATCGCGGCGCCGGTGGACGTCTCGTCCAGTACGACATCGCTGAACGTCACGTCGACCGCGACCGGCCCGCACAGCCCCCGGACGATCGCCCCCAACTCGGCACCCAACCGCGGCAGCGGTGTCCCCCACCTGGCCACGACGGCCAGCTCGACGGGCTCGGCGCCGATCCCGATCCGCACCCCGTCGATCCGCCGCCGGCCGGGCAGGAACGAGGCCACGGTGCCGAACGGGCCACCGTCCAACCGCGCCACCGCGGGGTGCGCCCGCACGGCGGCGGCCAGCTCGTCCACGTCGACCACGGCACCGACGCTACCGGTCGTGAGTGCTGCGCCGTGCTCTAACACGGCGCAGCACTCACGGGCGCGTCAGCGCCCGCTAGCGTGGCGCGGTGACCCGATCGGCGTGCTCGGCCGCGCCGCAGCTCGTCCCCGCCGCCGACGAGCTGGACGAGGCCACCCTGCTGGTGCGCGCCCAGGAGGGCGACGCCACCGCCTTCGAGGCGCTGGCCCGCCGGCACCAGACCGCGCTCTACCGGCTCGCGGTCCGGGTGTTGGGCGATCCGGTCGAGGCGGAGGACGCGCTGCAGGAGGGGCTGCTCGACGCCTGGCGGCGCATCGGCCGCTTCCGCCGTGAGGCGACGTTCTCCACGTGGATGTACCGCATCGTCACCAACCGCTGTCTGGCCGCGCTGCGCCGGCGCCGCCCGGTCCTGCTCGACCGGGTCGACGTCACCGTGCCGGCCGCCGACACCCCGGAGCGCGCCGCCGAGGTCAACGCCGGGCTGGTCGAGCTGGGCCGGGCGGTGCGGGGCCTGTCCGACGATCAACGGGTGTGCTGGGTGCTGCGGGAGCTGGAGGGGCTGGGCTACTCCGAGATCGCGCACATCACCGGAGCGAGCGAGGATGCCGTGCGCGGGCGGATCCACCGCGCGCGGCTGCGGTTGGTGGAGGTGATGCGACCGTGGCGATGAGCCCGGACGACCCCGCCCATCCGATCGCGCCGCTGGCCTGCGGGCGCGACGCGGCCACGGTGTGGGACCGCGTCGCCGCCGGCCTGGCCCCGGACGAGCACGAGCGCGGCTGCCCCCACTGTGCGGCCGCCATCGCCGACGCCCGTGGCCTGGGCGGGGTCGTGTACCGGATGGCCGCCGAGCCGGTCGAGCCGCCGTCGTCGGTGCTGGACCGGGTGATGCAGGCGGTGCGGACCGAGTTCCGGCAGCATGAGCTGCTGGCCCTGGACTCCCCGCTCGGCCCCGCGCGGCTGAGCCGCCCGGCCGCGGCCGGGGTGCTGCGGCACGTGGTGGACCGGATGGCCGGGGTGCGGGCGCGCAGCTGCCGGATCGAGCAGCCGGCCGGCGACGCCGTCCCGACCGGAGCCGATGTGTCGATCACCGTGGCCGCCCGGTTCGGGGTCGACCTGGCCTCGGTCACCGCCCGGGTGCGGCAGATGGTGATCGCCGCCGGCGAGCAGGCGCTGGGGGTGCCGGTACGCCGGGTGGACATCGACGTCGTCGACCTGCTCGACGACCTCGAACCCGAGGACGGTCCGTGAGCACGCCCGCCGCCGTTCCGCCGGACCGCATCCGGGTCACCGACGCACTGGTGGCCAGGGTGGCCGCGCACACCGCGCTGACGGTGACCGGTGTCATCGGACTGTCCCCGGACCTCGGGCACACCCTGGCCGGCTCGGTGCTCGGCCCGGACGCGCTGCGGCCGCCACCTCCCGGCGCCAGCGCCGTCGTGCAGGACGGCGCGGCCGAGATCGCGCTGTCCGTGTCCACCCGGCTCGGGTACAACTGCCGCGACCTGGCCGTCGAGGTGCAGCGCTCGGTGGCCGCTGCCGTGCACTCCTACACCGGGCTGGCCGCGGTGGTCACGGTGACGATCGCCGAGATCGCGCTGGACTGATGAAGGCCGGCGCCCGGACGCCGGTTCAGCGGTCGACCAGCAGCACGCAGTCCTCGCACAGCCCGCCCACCCGGTAGTACAGGCAGCAGGAGCGCCGCCGGAACGTCCACCCGCGGTCCGGGTCGATCGGCGGCAGCTTCTCCCCCGCCCCCCGCAGCGGCCCGACGTCGAGCACGGTCGCGGCCAGCCGGGCGGCGGCGTCGGCGGCCTCCGGGCGCGTGACACCCACCATCCGCTTCGCGCCCGCGAGCGCGGAGGCCGCGTTGCCCCACAGCACCCGCTCGGCGATCGAGACCTGCTCGCGCACCACCGCGACCAGGGGCTGCAGGTGCTCCACCAGCAGCAGCGCGGCGAGGGCCGCGCCGCCGGCAGCGCCGGAGCCGACGGCGGCACCGGCCGGCTCCGCGCAGCCCAGCGGCCACGGCCCGCTGTGCACCGGCCGCCAGCACAGCGCGTCGGCGCCCAGCCGGGGCAGCACCCCGTGCAGCGCCACCGCCGCGAACGGGGCCGACACCAGCTGCGCGGCCAGGCCCTGGAACGCGATCGACGCGGCGACCCGGGCGTCGGAGCCGAGCGCCGTCCCGACCTGCGCGATGCGCTCCCGCACCGGAGCCGGGTCGGAGTAGAGCTCGCGCACCGGCCGCCAGCCCGCACCGCCGACGCCGGGACCGGGGGTCACCGCGAAGTACGGCCCGAGCTCGGCCACGTCGGCCAGCACCGCACGCACGTCCACCGCGCCCAGTCTCCCCGGCCCCGGCCCCCCGCGGGCCGCCGCCCGTGGCACCGTCCGATCTGGACGCCGGCGGTCGGCGGGCGGCCGGTGGTGGGATCCTCGGAGCGGCCGTCGACGGCATCCGCGCGGGAGCGGCGACACGCGAGCCGAGCTGGGCAGACGTTACCGTTCGATTACGCCGCGTCGCATCGGGTGACCCGTCATCCTGGTCACTCCGGCTGTGTCTGGCGAATCGTCGGCCTGACGTGCGACATTGGTCGGCGGCGCCTCCGCATCCACCGCCGCGTGCGAGCGCCGCTCACAGGTTCCGGCCTGCCACGACCGTTCAGCGTACGAACGGCGTCCAGGTAGGGAACAAATAGTTGGTCCCACCACCATCACGTCGTCCCGATGCCAGCTGTCGGGGTGCACCGAGACGACAGGAGGCCTTGTGGCGTCGAACCCAGCGGTCACCTCCGGCGGGCTGTACGCCCCCGATTTCGAGCACGACGCGTGTGGCGTGGCCATGGTGGCCGACCTCGCCGGTCGCCGCGATCACTCCATCGTGCGCAAGGCGATCACCGCGCTGCTCCGGCTGGAACACCGCGGAGCCCGGGGCGCCGAGGAGAACACCGGTGACGGGGCCGGCATCCTGATCCAGGTCCCCGACGAGTTCTTCCGCGCCGTGGTCGACTTCGAGCTGCCGCCGGCGGGCAGCTACGCGGTGGGCACCGCGTTCCTGCCGTCCGACCGGCAGGCCGCGGACGAGGCCGTCGCCGAGATCGACCGGCTGGCCGCCGAGGAGAACCTGGTCGTGCTGGGCTGGCGCGAGCTGCCCGTCGACCCCGACAGGGCCGACATCGGCCCGACCGCGCGCGCGGTGATGCCCGGCTTCCGGCAGCTGTTCGTCGCCGGCGCCGAGTGGGGCGGCGAGGACCGCGACGCCGCGCCGGCCGGCCTCGACCTGGAGCGCCGCGCGTTCTGCCTGCGCAAGCGGGCCGAGCACGCCATCGGCGTCTACTTCCCCAGCCTGAGCCCGCGCACCATCGTCTACAAGGGCATGCTGGCCGAGCCGCAGGTCGTCCCCTTCTACCCGGACCTGGCCGACGAGCGGGTGACCAGCGCGCTGGCGGTGGTGCACTCCCGGTTCTCCACCAACACCTTCCCGGCCTGGCCGCTCGCGCACCCGTACCGCTACGTCGCGCACAACGGCGAGATCAACACGCTGCGCGGGAACCGGAACTGGATGGCCGCCCGCGAGGCGCTGCTGGAGTCCGACATCATCCCCGGCGACCTGCGGCGGCTCTCGCCGATCGTCACCCCGGACGCCAGCGACTCGGCCACGTTCGACGAGGTGCTGGAGCTGCTGCACCTGGGCGGGCGCAGCCTGCCGCACGCGGTGCTGATGATGATTCCGGAGGCCTGGGAGAACCACGACGAGATGGACCCGGCCCGGCGGGCCTTCTACGAGTTCCACTCCTGCCTGATGGAGCCCTGGGACGGCCCCGCACTGGTCGCGTTCACCGACGGCACCCAGATCGGCGCCGTGCTCGACCGCAACGGGCTGCGCCCGGCCCGCTGGTGGCTCACCGATGACGGCACCGTGGTGCTCGCCTCCGAGGTCGGCGTGCTCGACGTCGAGCCGTCGTCGGTGGTCCGCAAGGGCCGCCTGGAGCCGGGCCGAATGTTCCTGGTCGACACCGCCAGAGGACGCATCGTCGACGACCACGAGGTCAAGGGCGCGCTGGCCGCCGAGCTGCCCTACGCCGACTGGCTGCACGCCGGCCTGATCCGGCTCGGCGACCTGCCCGCGCGGGACCGCGAGGTGGTCTCGCACGCCGCCCTGACCCACCGTCAGCAGGCCTTCGGTTACACCGAGGAGGAGCTCAACGTCCTGCTCAAGCCGATGGCCGGGAGCGGGGCGGAACCGATCGGCTCGATGGGCAACGACGCACCGCTGGCCGCCATCTCGGCGCGCCCGCGGCAGCTCTACGACTACTTCACCCAGCTGTTCGCCCAGGTCACCAACCCGCCGCTGGACGCGATCCGGGAGGAGCTGGTGACGTCGCTGCAGAGCCAGCTGGGCCCGGAGCAGAACCTGCTGGAGGCCACCGCGGCCAGCTGCCGGACCATCGTGGTGCCGTTCCCGGTGCTCGGCAACGACGACCTGGCCAAGATCGTGCAGATCAACCAGGACGGCGAGTACCCCGGCTTCGCCTCGCACACCGTCCGCGGCGTGTTCAACGCGGCCGAGGGCGGGCCGGGACTGCGCAAGCGCCTCGACGAGATCAACGACGAGGTCACCGCGGCCATCGCCGACGGCGCCCGGCTGATCGTGCTGTCCAGCCGCGGCGTCGACGCCGAGCGCGCGCCGATCCCGTCGCTGCTGCTCACCGGGGCGGTGCACCACCACCTGGTGCGCGAGCGCACCCGAACCCGGGTCGGGCTGATCGTCGAGTCCGGCGACGCCCGCGAGGTGCACCACATCGCGCTGCTGATCGGCTTCGGTGCGGCCGCGGTGAACCCGTACCTGGCCATGGCCACCGTCGAGGACCTGGCGCGGCGCGGCGACATCCCGGGGGTGGACGCGGCGGCGGCGGCCACCAACCTGGTCAAGGCGCTGGGCAAGGGCGTGCGCAAGACGATGTCCAAGATGGGCGTCTCCACGGTCGCCTCCTACACCGGCGCGCAGATCTTCGAGGCCTTCGGGCTGGGCTCCGAGGTGATCGACCGCTGCTTCACCGGGACCACCTCCCGGCTCGGCGGGGTCGGGTTCGACGTGCTGGCCGAGGAGGTGCTGCGCTGGCACCGGCAGGCCTTCCCGACCGACGGTGTGCGACCCAGCCACCGTGCGCTGGCCGTCGGCGGGGAGTACCAGTGGCGGCGCGAGGGCGAGCTGCATCTGTTCAACCCGCAGACGGTGTTCAAGCTGCAGCACTCCACCCGGCAGGGCCGCTACGACGTCTTCAAGGACTACACCCGCCAGGTCGACGAGCAGTCGCACCGGTTGATGACGCTGCGCGGGCTGTTCCGGTTCCGGAAGGACGTGCGCCCGCCGGTGCCGATCGACGACGTCGAGCCCGTCGAGTCCATCATCAAGCGGTTCGCCACCGGCGCCATCTCCTACGGATCGATCTCCCAGGAGATGCACGAGACGCTGGCCATCGCCATGAACCGGATCGGTGGCCGCAGCAACACCGGCGAGGGCGGCGAGGACTCCGATCGCTACACCACGGACGCGAACGGCGACTCGCGGCGCTCGGCGGTCAAGCAGGTGGCCTCCGGGCGGTTCGGGGTGACCAGCGAGTACCTGGTCAGCGCGGACGACCTGCAGATCAAGATCGCGCAGGGGGCCAAGCCCGGTGAGGGCGGCCAGCTGCCCGGGAGCAAGGTCTACCCGTGGATCGCCAGGACCCGGTACTCCACCCCGGGCGTCGGGCTGATCTCGCCGCCGCCGCACCACGACATCTACTCCATCGAGGACATCAAGCAGCTCATCCACGACCTGAAGAACTCCAACCCGCGGGCCAGGGTGCACGTCAAGCTGGTCAGCCAGGTCGGCGTGGGCACGGTGGCGGCCGGGGTGGCCAAGGCCTACTCCGACGTGGTGCTGATCTCCGGGCACGACGGCGGCACCGGCGCCTCACCGCTGAGCTCGATCAAGCACGCCGGCGGGCCGTGGGAACTGGGGCTGGCCGAGACCCAGCAGACGCTGCTGCGCAACAACCTGCGCGACCGGATCGTGGTGCAGACCGACGGGCAGCTCAAGACCGGGCGCGACGTGGTGATTGCCGCACTGCTCGGCGCCGAGGAGTTCGGCTTCGCCACCGCACCGCTGGTGGTGTCGGGCTGCATCATGATGCGGGTCTGCCACCTGGACACCTGCCCGGTTGGCGTGGCCACCCAGAACCCGGTGCTGCGCGAGCGCTTCGACGGGCGGCCGGAGTACGTGGTCAACTTCATGCGCTTCATCGCGCAGGAGGTCCTCGAGTACCTGGCC
>DATMDS010000234.1:0-12906 GCA_035557575.1 Pseudonocardia sp.
GCCTCGCGCGAGCGGGAGATCGGCGAGCTCATCAGCGAGGCGCTCGAGGCCGTCGGCAACGACGGGGTGATCACCGTCGAGGAGGGCTCCACGCTCTCCACCGAGCTGGAGCTCACCGAGGGCCTGCAGTTCGACAAGGGCTACCTCTCGCCGTACTTCGTCAGCGATCCGGAGTCGATGGAGGCCGTGCTGGAGGACCCCTTCGTCCTGCTGCACCGCGACAAGATCAGCGCCATCGCCGACCTGCTGCCACTGCTGGAGAAGGTGTTGGCCGAGGGTCGGCCGCTGCTGATCGTGGCCGAGGACGTCGAGGGCGAGGCACTGTCCACGCTGGTGGTCAACTCGATCCGCAAGACGGTCCGGGTGGCCGCGGTCAAATCCCCCTTCTTCGGGGACCGGCGCAAGGCGTTCATGGACGACCTGGCCGTCGCCACCGGCGGCACTGTGATCAACCCGGAGGTCGGGCTGAAACTGTCCGAGGCCGGGCTGGACCTGCTGGGCCGGGTGCGCCGCGCGGTGGTCACCAAGGACACCACGACCCTGGTCGAGGGGGCCGGTAGCGCCGACGCGGTGCAGGGCCGGGTGGCGCAGCTCAAGGCCGAGATCGAGTCCTCGGACTCGGACTGGGACCGGGAGAAGCTGCAGGAGCGGCTGGCGAAGCTCTCCGGCGGTGTTGCCGTGATCAAGGTCGGGGCGGCCACCGAGACCGCCCTGAAGGAGCGCAAGCACCGCATCGAGGACGCGGTGTCGGCGACTCGCGCCGCGGTCGAGGAGGGCATCGTGCCCGGCGGCGGCTCGGCGCTGGTGCAGGCGGCCAAGGAGCTCGACGGCGGGCTGGGCCTGACCGGCGACGAGGCGACCGGCGTGGCCGTCGTGCGCCGCGCGCTGTCCGCGCCGCTGCACTGGATCGCGGCCAACGGAGGCCTCGAGGGCGCGGTCGTCGTGGGCAGGGTCGCCGGCCAGGAGTGGGGCAGCGGTTTCAACGCCGACACGGCCAGCTACGGCGACCTGATGGCCGACGGCGTCGTGGACCCGGTCAAGGTCACCCGGTCAGCGGTGGTCAACGCGGCGTCCATCGCCCGCATGGTGCTCACCACGGAAAGCGCCGTGGTGGACAAGCCGGAGCCCCCGGCACCGCCCGCTGCGGGCGGGCACGGCCACGGCCACGGCCACTGACCCACCGCACCGAGGTACCGCACAGCGGGCCGGCCCCATCGGGGTCGGCCCGCTTGTCGTCGGTCGGTCAGCTCGGCCGAGCGGGCCGACCACCGGCGTGGGCCGGTCGGGCCGGCGACATCTTCAGCGACCGCTCCTGGTCGCGGATCATCATGTCCCGCTCCGACTCCGACAGCCCGCCCCACACGCCGTAGGGCTCGTGCACGGCGAGCGCGTGCCGGCGGCACTGCTCCAGGACCGGGCAGCGTTGGCAGATCGATTTCGCCCGCGCCTCCCGGTTCGCGCGGGCCGGACCGCGCTCGTTCTCGGGATGGAAGAAGAACTGGCTGTCCATGCCGCGGCACGCGCCGCTCAGTTGCCACTCCCAGATCTCCGTGACCGGGGTCGGGAGCCGCCGAATGTCCGCCACGAGGACCTCCTCCAAGTCGAAGCGGGGTGCTCGCGTGCTGGCGCGGCACTCTCCTGGGTCTTACCCGACAGGATGACCGCTTCAAACATTGTTCAAGAACGATCGGACGGGGTGCCTCGCTCGGGCCGTCGGGTCGCGCGGCCCCTGCTGGCGCATCCGACGCCCGACCAGCACCATGAAGCCCGTGCAGACGAAAACAGTGCCGGTCGAGTCCACCTCCGGTGCCCGCCTGCTCGAGCAGCCCCAGCTCGGCGTGGCCGCCGCGGCACGCCGGCTCGGCGTGGCGCCGGCCACCCTGCGCACCTGGGATCGGCGCTACGGGATCGGGCCCACCGATCACACGCCCGGCCGGCACCGACGCTACTCGGCGGTGGACGTTGCGCGGCTGGAGCTGATGCAGCACGCGATGGTGCGGGGCGCGTCACCGGTGGACGCTGCTCGGTACGCCACGACCGCGCCCCTTCCCGAGCCCGGCCACGACGTCGAACCCAGCACCCCGCAGACCGTCCCCTCTGACTCCGATGCGAGTCGCCCGGCCACCACCCACGTCCGTGCGGCCGGGGTGGCTCTGCGGCTGCCCGGAGCGAGTCGGCGGGCCCACGGACTGGCGCGCGCCGCGCTCGCGCTGGACTCGACGGCCGTGCGGGGGCTGATCGCCGATGCCGTCCTGGTGCTGGGCGTCGAGCCCGCATGGAACGACGTACTGCGCCCGGTCATCTCGGCGATCGCCGACCGTTGGCAGCACAGCGGGGCCGGCGTGGAGATCGAGCACCTACTCAGCGAATGCGCGACGGGGGTCTTCGGCTGGCACGCCTCGGTGGCCCGGATCGATGTGCGGGCCCGGGCGGTGCTGCTCGCCGGGATGCCCGGTGAGCAGCACGTGCTGCCCCTGAGCGCGCTGTCCGCGGCGCTGGCCGACCGGGGCATCCCCTGTCTGCCGCTCGGCGCCAACCTTCCTGTCGCGGCTCTCGGTGCCGCCGTTCGGCGCATCGCGCCCTCGGTCGTCGTGCTGTGGGCGCAACTGAGCGGTGTGGCCGATGCGGAAGCGTTACGATCGCTGCCGCGGACCCGGCCGCTCTTCCGGGTCGTCGTCGCCGGGCCGGGTTGGGCGGATCAGGACCTGCCGTCGCGCGTGGTGCGGGTCGACTCCCTGGTCGGCGCCCGGGCCGCGATCTGCGCCGCAGTCCCGATGTGACGCAGCGCCGGTGCCTCGGCCCCGTCGCTGCGCCGAACGGGGTATGACCGGTCGTCGATTCGCCCGATCGAGGGATCGGCGCAAACGACCGAGCGACATGCTCCGTCAACCTCATCGGTGACTGATCGGCGCCGTGCCACGGCGCGCCGACGACACGCAGACAAGCCCTCGCCGGATTGCCAGCCGATCGGGCCGAGGCGGTGGCGGTCCACGACTGTTGGGGGTGTCGATGCGCCCGACTGCGGGGTATGCCGCTAATGTAATTAGACCATTCGGAGGGCAATAACCCACATGACTAGCGCCACTCGGCGCAAGACTCCCGAATGGCCGGCACATAACGGCCCTGTTCGTGTCAAGGTGAGCGTGTCACCCGCCGATGTGGGGGTGACACATCACCCGGCTGCAGGAAGCTGCAGGAAGGAATCGTCGTGACGACGGTACTCATCTGCGACGATCGTCGCAGCGTCCGCGAAGGCCTGACCCGCGTGATGTCCGCGGTCCCCGGCGTGCACCGGATCGATTGCGTTGCCCACGGTGACGAGCTGCTCGCCCGGTTCTCCCGGCAGCCGGTGGACGTCGTGCTGGTCGGGACCCAGCGTGCGGTTCCCACCGGTGTGGAGGCCACTCGGCGGCTCGTGGCTGCGCACCCCCAGGCCAACGTCATCGTGTTCGGGGCACCCGATGACGCGGGCAGCATCGCCGCGGCCATCGCCGGTGGCGCACGCGGATACCTCCGATGGGACGCCTCTCGTCCCGAGCTGGTGGCCGCGCTGGCTCACACCCTGGCCAGCACCGCGGTACCCACTCCGCGGGCACCGACCGACCCGGGGGTGCAGCTCACCGAACGCGAGCTGCAGGTCCTGCGGGGCATGAGCCAGGGCAAGAGCAACGGTCAGATCGGACGGGAGCTGTACCTGTCCGAGGACACGGTCAAGACCCACGCCCGCCGGTTGTTCCGCAAGCTCGGGGTGCGGGATCGCGCCCAGGCCGTCGCGCACGGCTTCCGGCGCGGGCTGGTGTCCTAGCGCGACCGGCACCTGACCCGGCTCGGACCGAGCAGGTCCGGCACATGTCCCCGGCGAGGCGGGCGATCCACCTGATCGAGGTCGATCGCCTCGCCGGAACCTCTCTCAGCCCGTGGGTCGGCCCGCCAGGCCCCCCGATCGTGACTCCTCCGATCGGCGCCGCGCCGCTCACTCGGACTGTCCGCCACTCGCCGTGCTGATCCGGCCGTTCGGGTGGTGGCTCCGTCGCTGCGGCAACGCTCCTCCCGGTGAGGCGTCTGGTCTCATAGGGGAGGAGGGTTGTCCGGGGCCCGACCGACGGCTTTCGCTACGGTAGTGGGGAACAGAGCACGCCTGACTGCTCGTCGTGCTCCGCCGCTCGGACGGATGATAAAGGATGTTTCGTAACGCCCGGACAACAGCGCGCGATGAGTGAGATGGCAGCACACGTTCCCGAGGATGTGGTTTCCCGCGCCATGGCGGGGGACCGGGGGGCCGTCGAGGACGTGATCACAACGATTCGACCATTGGTCGTGCGCTACTGCCGGGCGCGGCTGGGTCGGTTCGATCGTTCGTCGGTGTCGGCGGACGATGTCGCGCAGGAGGTGTGCCTGGCCGTCCTGACGGCCTTGCCGGGCTATCGAGTCCAGGGCCGTCCGTTCTTGGCTTTCGTCTACGGCATCGCGTCGCACAAGGTGATCGACGCACATCGGGCCGCCACCCGTAATCGGGCGGATCCGATGTCGGATGTGCCGGACCGCGTGGAGTCGGCGGACGGACCCGAGCAGCACACCCTGCGGGTGGAGCTGTCGGAGGAGATGGGCCGGTTGCTCGAGAAGCTCCCCGAGAAGCAGCGAGAGATACTGGTGTTACGAATCGTCGTGGGCCTGACCGCCGAGGAGACCGCGGAGGCCGTGGGTTCGACCGCGGGTGCGGTGCGTGTCGCCCAACACCGGGCGTTGACCCGGCTCCGCAAATCGATGCCGGAGGAGGAGGTGGTCTGAATGCGTTTCCATCGACGCGGCAAGAATCGTTTCGGTGATGACCCCGACCCCGCCCCCGGTCGCGGACATCCGCCGACGAACGGCACCAACGGGGTACACCCGCCCGGGATGACCATCCGTTCGATTCCCCTCGGTACCGGGGGTGCTCGAGCCGAGGATGACGAGCCGGTCGATCTCGTCGCGGTCCAGGCGGACGACGAACTGATCAACGCGTTGGCCGGCGGCATGTCGGTGTCGGCCGGCGGCCGTGGGGCCGACGAGTCCGAGGAACATGTCTCGGCGATCCTGGCGGCCTGGAAGGCCGAGGTGGACGCCAGGCCGATCCCGGAGCTGCTCACCGTGGACGAGGGTGTGGCCGCGGTCCGGGCGGCGCGCCGGCCGGCCCACCGCCTCCGCCACCTCGCTCCGCTGGCGGCCGCCGCGGCCTTCCTGGTCATCACCATCGGCGGCGTGTCGGTGAGCTCCTACTCCGCCGAACCCGACGACGTGTTGTGGCCGGTGGCGAAGGTGCTCTACAGCGAGCGCACGACGTCGATCGAGGCGGCGGACCGGGTCGAGGAGCACATCACCCGGGCCAAGCAGGCGATCGCGGCCGGCGAGCCGACGGTCGCCGAGCAGGAGCTGCGGGCCGCCTCGGCCGACCTCGCCGTGGTCCGGCCCGAGGAGGGGCGGATCGAGCTGGCCGAGGTGCAGGACTTCCTGATCGCCAAGGCCGGGGAGACCACCCCGGGTGTGCCCGCCGACCCGGGTGCGCCACTGGTCGCCGACCAGGCGCGCAAGGTTCCGCCGGGTGCGGTCATCGCGGTGCCGGGTCGCACGTCCGAGCAGTCCTCGACGGCCGAGCTGCCGTCCGGAGTCGGCTCCTCGTCGAGCGACCCGACCAGCGCGCAGGCCCCGTCGCCGGCAGCGCCGCAGGTCGACCCGCGCCAGGCCCGGGTCGCCCCCCCGGTCCTGGAACCGGAGCAGAGCTCAGTCCCGCCGGAGGACGCGACCTCCGCCCCGGAGTCGAACACCGGGCCGGACACCTCCGGGGAGCCGTCGGGGTCGGAGGAGGGCAGCACGTCGCCCGCTCCGCAGGAGCCGGTACCGGGTGGCGCCGACGGCGCGCAGCCGCAGCCGGATGCCGCTCCCGAGGACCCCGGATCACTCGGTGCCACCCCGAGCGACACGACCGCGCTCGACTCGCCGACCACCAGCTGAGCGACGTGCGCCACGGCCCCCGGATCCGATGTGGATCCGGGGGCCGTGGCGTTCGATCGGTGGGCTCAGGAGTCGGACAGCACCGCGTCCGCGTAGCCGCGGCAGTACTCCCAGGTGACGTAGGCCGTCGGGTCCGGGTCGAAGGCCGGCTCGTGCGGCCGCATCTGGCCCTCGTCCAGCAGCTGTTGCAGGCTGGCCCGCAGCAGGCTCCACTCGTGGTAGTGCTGCTCCCCGCAGTCGCCGCAGTCGACGACGATGCCGCGCACCCCGCGTCCCTCGAGCAGTGCCTGGTAGACGGCGAGGTCGGCGATGTCCGACACCACCTCCTCGCGCTCGGCGTCGTTCAGCGCTTCCGGGCCGTCGTCCGGTTCGGCGTCGAGTGACAGCGTCGGGTCGGACTCTTCACCGGCGAACGGGTCCGGGGGGAGGGCATCAGGTGACACCAGTGCGACGATACTCCGCGGCCGTACCCGCGCGACGACGCGACCCGCACGCCCGGGAGCGCGCGGATACCATGGTCGTGAAGGTCTCCCTGATGCTCAGGACTGATGGAACATGATGCCGACGAGGGGATGGCCGTGATGACCGGTGAGATGTCCGGGTTCCCGGCGAAGTTCGCGATGCTCGGCCTCACGTTCGACGACGTGCTGCTGCTGCCGGCCGAGTCGGATGTCGTGCCCGGTGCGGTCGACACCAGCACCCTGCTGACCCGCCGGGTCCGCATCAAGGTGCCGCTGGTGTCCTCACCCATGGACACGGTGACCGAGTCCCGGATGGCCATCGCGATGGCGCGCGCCGGCGGGCTCGGCGTGCTGCACCGCAACCTGTCCCCGGAGGCCCAGGCCGCGCAGGTCGAGGTGGTGAAGCGGTCCGAGGCCGGCATGGTCACCGACCCGGTGACCTGCTCACCCGACGACACGCTGGCCGATGTGGACGCGCTGTGTGCCAAGTTCCGCATCTCCGGGGTGCCGGTGACCGACGCCGGCGGCCAGCTGGTCGGCATCATCACCAACCGGGACATGCGCTTCGAGGTCGACCACTCGCGGCCGGTGCGGGAGGTCATGACACCCGCCCCGCTGATCACAGCTCGGGTCGGGGTGTCGGCCGAGGCCGCGCTGGGGCTGCTGCGCCGGCACAAGCTGGAGAAATTGCCGATCATCGACGGCGACGGCATCCTGCGCGGACTGATCACGATCAAGGACTTCAACAAGACCGAGAAGTACCCGCTGGCCACCAAGGACCCGGACGGGCGGCTGGTGGTGGCCGCGGCCGTGGGCGTCGGCGAGGAGGGCTACGCCCGGGCCATGCGGCTGGTCGAGGCCGGTGTCGACGTGCTCATGGTGGACACCGCGCACGGGCACTCGCGCCGGGTGCTGGAGACGGTGGCCAAGCTGCGAGCCGAGGTCGGGCACTCGGTCGACGTGGTCGGCGGCAACGTCGCCACCCGGGCCGGGGCCCTCGCGCTGGTCGACGCGGGCGCCGACGCGGTCAAGGTCGGGGTCGGGCCGGGTTCGATCTGCACCACCCGGGTGGTGGCGGGTGTGGGCGCCCCGCAGATCACCGCGATCTACGAGGCGGCGCAGGCTTGCGCGGCCGCCGGCATCCCGGTGATCGGTGACGGCGGCATCCAGTACTCCGGCGACATCGCCAAGGCCATCGCGGCCGGCGCGTCCACGGTGATGCTGGGCAGCCTGCTGGCCGGCACCGCGGAGTCGCCGGGCGAGCTGATCCTGGTCGGGGCGAACCAGTTCAAGACCTACCGCGGCATGGGGTCGCTGGGGGCGCTGCGGTCCCGGGAGAACGGCCGGTCGTACTCCAAGGACCGTTACGGCCAGGACGACGTGCTGAGCGAGGACAAGCTGGTGCCGGAGGGCATCGAGGGGCGGATCCCGTTCCGCGGGCCGCTGGCCCAGGTGGTGCACCAGCTGATCGGCGGGCTGCGCTCCGGGATGGGGTACACCGGGGCCGCGACGATCGAGCAGCTGCAGCAGGCGCAGCTGGTGCGGATCACCGCGGCCGGGCTGAAGGAGAGCCACCCGCACGACGTCACGATGACGGTCGAGGCGCCGAACTACGCGGCCCGGTAGCGCCCCATCGACGGGGCGCGGTGATCGCCGCTCTACCCTTTGGTTCCGTGCGGGACGTCGTCGAGATCGGAATGGGCCGGGAGGCCCGGCGCAGCTACGACCTGTCGCAGGTCGAGATCGTGCCGTCGCGGCGCACGCGAAGCTCCAAGGAGGTCTCCACCGGCTGGCAGCTGGACGCGTACCGCTTCGAGATACCGCTGGTCACGCACCCCACCGATGCCGTGGTGTCGCCGGCCAGCGCGGTGGCGATCGGCCGGCTGGGCGGTCTGGCGGTGCTCAACGCCGAGGGGTTGTGGGCCCGGCACCCGGACGCGGAGGGCGCGCTGGCGCGGGTCTACGAGGCGTTCGCCGACGAGGACCCGACGGCCGCGGTCCGGATGTTGCAGGAGCTGCACGCCGCGCCGCTGGACACCGCGCTGCTCGCCGAGGCGCTCAAGACGGTGCGGGACGCCGGGGTGACGGTGGCCGCCCGGGTCAGCCCGCAGCGGGCCCGCGAGCTCACCCCCGACCTGCTGTCCGCGGGGCTGGAGATCCTGGTCGTGCAGGGCACGATCATCTCCGCCGAGCACGTGTCCGGTGGGGAGCCGCTGAACCTCAAGGAGTTCATCGCCTCGCTGGACGTGCCGGTGGTGGCCGGTGGGGTGGGCGACTACCGCACCGCCATGCACCTGATGCGCACCGGCGCGGCCGGGGTGATCGTCGGGTACGGGCAGTCGTCGGCCACCACCACCGATGACGTGCTGGGCATCGGGTTCCCGATGGCCACCGCGATCGTGGACGCGTCCGCGGCTCGCCGCGACTACCTGGACGAGACCGGTGGCCGCTACGTGCACGTGCTGGCCGACGGCGGGATGGCCGGCTCCGGGGAGATCGCCAAGGCGATCGCCTGCGGGGCCGACGCGGTGGTCCTCGGCGAGCAGCTGGCCGAGGCGTCCGACGTACCTGGTCGCGGGCTGTACTGGACCTCGTCGGTCGCGCACCCGTCGCTGCCGCGCTCGGAGGTCATCGGGTACGAGCCGGGCGAGGCGAACCTGGAGCAGGTGCTGTTCGGCCCGTCGTCCAGCCCGTACGGCACCGTGAACATCTTCGGCGCCCTCCGCCGCGCCATGGCGAAAACGGGCTACAGCGACCTCAAGGAGTTCCAGCGGGTCGGCCTGATCGTGCGCGGCTGATCGCGACGAACGGCAGCTGACGGTCGTCCTCGCTGCCATCAGGTGCCGTTCGGATCGATCAACGCCAGCACCTGGCGCAGGAAGAGGTCGTGCCGGCGGCCGTAGCGGAGCAGTTCCTGGTGCACCCGGGCGGCCACGCCGCCCGGACGGAACACCTCGGCGACCGGGAAGCGCAACACGCTGGTCCAGCCGGCGGCGGCGAGGTAGCTCTGCCGGTCGAGATCCCGCAGCGCCCGGGCCTGGTCGAGGTGTTCGCGGCCGTCGTACTCGATACCGAGCCGGATCGCCGGGTAGGCCATGTCGAGCCGGTAGGGCCCGACCGGGTGCTGCAGCACCGGCGCCGGCAGCCCGTCGTTCACGATGGCCAGCCGGATCCGGGTTTCCATCGGCGACTCGGCCAGCGGGTTCGCCAGCGCCAGCACCTGCGGCAGCTGTGCGCTGCCGCGAGCGCCCAGGTGCCGGTGCCGCACCCGGCGCAGCTCGCTCACGTCGAGGTGATGTCGATGGGCCAGCGCATCCACCGCGACCACGGCCTCCGTCAGCGGTGGCCGGCGCGCCAGGTCGAAGGCGGTGCGCAGCGGCGACGTGACCGGGATTCCGTCGATCTCGGTCACCTCGCCCGGGGCCAGCCGGTCGCGCCGGACCAGCAGGCCGTGGTGGCAGCCGGCGAGGCGACCCCGCACGATCACTTCGGCCGGGGCGTCGCGTGCGGCGCAGGAGGCGCCGAGCAGCTCGGCGGCGGACCATCCACCGAGCACGCCGCGGCCGGCCAGCAGCAGGTGCGCCGCTCGGGAGCGCAGTGCGAGGTCGGGCTCCACCCCGGCCGCCACGTACACGTCGTGGAACAGCCGCTGGAAGCGTGGGCCGCGCAGCGCTCCCCGGGTCAGCGCGCCCGCCGCGACCGCGTCGGACCCGCGGAACGGTTCGTGGAACATGCGAACACCGACGGCCACCGCGTCCGCGCGGTTCCCTCCCGGCGCACATCGTTCCCGGTTGCGAATGATCGCGGTGACAGGAGCCTGGTGGTCGTCGGCGCAGCCGTCACCTGCCGTTGGGATCGATCACCGGGACCATGTCGACGCCACGCGTCGCACCGTGCGCGGCGCCGGCTATCCGCGGTCGAGCTCGGCGAGCAGGGTCCGGCCGACCCGGGTCAGCGCGTCGAAGTCCATGCTCAGCACGTTCTTCGTCACGGCGAACGCCAGCCCGCGATCCAGATCCACGCCGGCCCAGCTGCCGCCGGCTCCCGCCATCCCGAACACGGAGCGCGCCTGCTCGTCCCAGGGCACGCCGGCCGCCCAGCCCAGGCCCCACGACGACTCGTCGCCGTACACCTGGTCCGGCCCCGAGGAGGAGACCGTGGTGGCCTCCCGGAACCGCTCGGCGCTGAGCAACCGGACGCCGTCGACCTCGCCGAGCAGGCTCGCGTACATCCGGGCCAGCGCCCTGGCCGACACCTTGCCGCCCGCGGGAATGTCGGCCCCGATCACCCGCGGGTCGTTGCCCAGCTCCGCCGTCGGGAACACCGCCGGCGGTGCCGCCCGGAACATCGGCTCGTCCGGCGATATCTCCATCGCGGACCAGTCCACGTCGGAGGGTGCATCGGTGAGCACGGCGAGGCTCCCGCGAGCCGACTCCGGCATGCCGAACCAGATCTCGTCCGGGTGGCCGATCGGCGCGGCCAGGTCGTCGTGCAGCACCTGGGCCAGCGGCCGGCCGGTGGCCCGGCGGACGATCTCGCCGGCCAGGTAGCCGAACGTGTAGGCGTGGTAGCCGACCTTCGTGCCCGGCTCCCACCACGGCTCGGCGTCCTGCAGTGCCGCGACCATGGCCGTCCAGTCCGTGATCGAGTCGATCGTGCTGTCCGGCGGCAGGGCCGGGACGCCCGCGGTGTGGTCGAGCACCTGGCGCACGGTGATGGCCTGCTTGCCGTGCCGGGCGAACTCCGGCCACAGCTGAGCGACCGGGGTGTCGTAGCCGAACGCGCCGGCGTCGACCTGCTGGTGCACCAGGGTGGCCAGCGCGCCCTTGCCGATGGAGAAGTTGTAGAACACCGTGTCCGGCTGCACCCGGCGACCGGTCGCCGGGTCGGCGACGCCGGCGACCGCGTCGACGACCATCGCGCCGTCGACGAACGCGGCCACCTGAACACCCTGCTCGACCCCATCGGTGACCAGCTCGTCCAGCACGTCCTGCACCGCCTGCTGCGCGTCACCCATGATCGTCTCCGTCGTCTCGGCCGGGTCGGTCGCCCGGAGCTGGAGGTGAGACGGGCGGACCGGCGAACAATCATCGGCCCCGTACCCTGGCCGGGTGCAGCCGCCCACGGTTCTCGTCGTCGACTACGGAGCCCAGTACGCTCAGCTGATCGCCCGGCGGGTGCGCGAGGCGCAGGTGTACTCCGAGATCATCCCCGGGGACACCGCGGTCGAGGAGATCTCCGCCCGCAAACCGGCCGCCCTGATCCTCTCCGGTGGGCCGTCCAGCGTGTACGAGCCGGGCGCGCCCAGTGTGGATCCCGCCCTGTTCGCCGCGGGCATCCCGGTGCTCGGGCTCTGCTACGGCTTCCAGGCCATGGCCCGGGCGCTGGGCGGCGAGGTGGCGCCGGACGGCACGCGGGAGTACGGCCGCACCGAGCTGGCGGTGTGCCCCGCGCCCGGCACCCTGCACGACGGGCTGCCGGCCCGGCACCCGGTGTGGATGAGCCACGGCGACTCGGTGGTCCGCGCTCCGGACGGGTTCACCGTCACCGCGGCGTCGGAGCGGGCGGCGGTGGCCGCGTTCGAGGACACCGACCGTCGGCTGGCCGGGGTGCAGTACCACCCCGAGGTCGGGCACTCGCCGCACGGACAGGAGGTGCTGCGCCGGTTCCTGCACGAGATCGCCGGCATCACCCCCGGCTGGACCACTTCGTCGATCATCGACGAGACGGTCGAGGCGGTGCGCGCCCAGGTCGGGGACGGCCGGGCGATCTGCGGGCTGTCCGGCGGTGTCGATTCCGCGGTGGCCGCCGCGCTCGTGCAGCGCGCGATCGGCAACCGGTTGACCTGTGTGTTCGTCGACCACGGGCTGCTGCGCGCCGGGGAGCGGCAGCAGGTGGAGCGGGACTTCGTGGCCGCGACCGGGGTCGACCTGCACACCGTGCACGCGGCCGACCGGTTCCTGGCCGCGCTGCACGACGTCACCGACCCGGAGCAGAAGCGCAAGATCATCGGACGCGAGTTCATCCGGGTCTTCGAGGCGGCCACCGCCGAGGTCGCGCGCGACGAGCACGTCGGGTTCCTGGTCCAGGGCACGCTCTACCCCGACGTGGTCGAGTCCGGTGGCGGCACCGGTACCGCGACGATCAAGAGCCACCACAACGTGGGCGGGTTGCCGGACGACATCGAGTTCGCGCTGGTCGAGCCGCTGCGCGCGCTGTTCAAGGACGAGGTGCGCCGGGTCGGCGCCGAGCTCGGGCTGCCCGAGACGATCGTCGGGCGGCAGCCGTTCCCCGGGCCCGGACTGGGCATCCGGATCATCGGCGCGGTGACCGCCGACCGGCTGGCCACGCTGCGCGCCGCCGATGCCATCGCCCGCGAGGAGCTGACCGCGGCCGGGCTGGACCGGGCGATCTGGCAGTGCCCGGTGGTGCTGCTGGCCGACGTGCGCAGCGTCGG
>DATMDS010000235.1:0-7084 GCA_035557575.1 Pseudonocardia sp.
AACCGGGGCCGGCACCCGGTCGAAACGTGCTGAGCCACGCGACACCGACGTTCCCGCCGAGAAGGCATCTGCCGGGGATCGCGCTGGTCAGAGCCGTGACCGTACGGGGCAGGCGTCCGACCGTGCCGCACGGAACCGTGGTGGTCGAGCGAGTGGCGAGCGCTCCCGGGCCGACGTGCCGCAGGAGGATCAGGCCGGCGGCCGTCGTGACGCGAGCGAACGGGACTCGGGCGCCGCAACCACGACGGGAAGGGACCGGACCACGGGCGACCGTGACCAGGCCACCTCGGGCCGGGGCCAGCGCGGCCGCGCGGGGCAGGACCCGAGGGACCGCGGTGGCGCCGACCGGAGAACCTCCGATCGTGGCCCGGATGGCTCGGGTCGGGGCACGCGCGGTCAGGCGGACCGGGACCGGAAAGACCGCGATCCTGCCGACCGGCCCGCCGACGACCGGCCCCGGGCCGACCGGGGCGGTGACGACCACGATCGAGTCGATCGGGATCGAGTCGATCGGGATCGGGGTGATCGGGACCGGGGTGATCGGGAGCGGGCGGGTCGGGACCGGGATGCCGGCGACCGCAGCGACCACAAGGACCGGGATCGCGAGAGCCACCGTGACCGCGACGAGCGTGGGCGAACCGAGCACCGCGACCCACACCGGGTCTCCTCCGACCGGGACTCCTCCGACCGGGACTCCGCTGCTCGCCGTACCCGGTCGGGTGAGTCCGAGCGGTCCGCGTCCCGCGGGGAGCACGCGAAGCGCTCGCACGAGGATTCCGCGGACCGCGAGCGACGCCCGTCCACCAAACGCTCCCGGTTGAACCGGGCGGACCGCGAGCGGGCTGGCGCCTCGAGCCGCGACTCGGACGCCCGCTCCGACCAGCACGAGCACCGCGACGAGCACGGCCGCACATCGGGACGGGGGAAGAATCGCGCGTCGGGCGACCAGGACGACGAGCGCCCGTCCGCGGGGACGCAGGGCCGCGACCATGATCGCCGGGACCGCGACCGTCGGGAACGGGTGGACGCCGCGGCGGGCTGACACGGCCGCGCCGATCCAGCCGCCCGCGAAGCCGGAGCCGCGTCGCTGCCGGATCCGGCGCTCGACCGCAGGTAGCGTGCCAGCGTGACCGCAGCCCCCGTGCTCAACGTCGACTCGACCGAGGCCGAGCTGCCCCCGCACGTGCGCACCGCGTTCGGGGTGGGGGAGGTGCGGCCGCGGCTGGTGCGCTGGGCCGGCCGGCCCGCCTGGCAGTGCGGCGACGTGATGATCAGGCCGGTGGTGGACAACGCGAACGCCTCGTGGTCGGCCGGCGTGCTGGACGGGCTGCAGGTCGAGGGGGTGCGGCTGGCCCGCCCGATCCGCGCCTCCGACGGTCGGTGGATCGTCGCCGGCTGGGCCGCCTGCCGGTACGTCGCCGGCTCCCTCGAAGCACGCCACGACGCCGTGGTCGACGCCGCGAACAAGCTCCACGCGGCCACCGCCGCGGTGCCCCGCCCACGGCTGCTCGACGGCCGCGACGACCTGCTGTCCCGCTCGGCGGCCGGCGCCTTCGGGGAGATCAAGCTGACCCTCAACCCAGGGTTGGGCGGTGGCCTCTACGCCCAACTCGCCGCGTACCGGACCCCGATCCGCGCGGCCTTCCAGGTCGTGCACCCGGAACTGTTCGGGGCGGTGCTCTTCGACCAGTCCGGCTCGCCCGGAGTGATCGACCTGGTGCCCTGCTGGCGGCCCAAGGAGTGGGCGGCCGCGGTGGTGGTGGTGGACGCGCTGGCCTGGGGTGGCGCCGATCCGGCGCTGATCCAGCACTGGGACCGGATCGACGAGTGGCCGCAGATGTTGCTGCGCGCTGTGCTGCACCGGCTGGCCCTGCACGCCATGCACCCCGACGGGTCCGCGCGCACGCTGGCCGGCCTGGAGCGGGCCGCGGGGCTGGTCAGCAACCTGCTCTGATCCGGATTAGTAACCGACTTCTCACATCACGGGTCTTCCCCGGTGTCCGGTGGAAGCTACCGTGAACGGGTTGTGACTGCCGCTGCTGCCTCCACCACCGCCCCCGTCCCGCCGCTGGCGGGTTTCGCCGTGGGCGTCACCGCTGCGCGCCGCGCGGACGAGCTGGGCACCATGCTCGAACGCCGCGGCGCCGTCGTCGTGCAGGGGCCCGCGCTGCGGATCGTCCCGCTGGCCGACGACGCCGAGCTGCTCGCCGCCACCCGGGGCCTGATCGCCGCGCCGCCGGACATCACCGTCGCCACCACCGGAATCGGGTTCCGCGGCTGGGTGGCGGCGGCGAGCGGGTGGGACCTGGGTTCCGCCCTGCTCGACGCACTCGGCGCCGGCGAGCTCATCGCCCGCGGACCGAAGGCACGCGGGGCCATCCGGTCCACCGGGCTGCGGGAGGCCTGGTCGCCGCCGTCGGAGTCGTCGGCCGAGGTGCTCGAGCACCTGCTGACCCGCGGGGTCGACGGCAAACGCATCGCGGTGCAGCAGCACGGCGAACCGCTGCCGGACATGGTGGAGGCGTTGACGGTGGCCGGCGCCGAGGTGGTCGAGGTCCCGGTGTACCGCTGGCAGCCACCCGCCGACATCGGGCCGTTGGATCGGCTGATCGACGCCGTGCTGGCCGGCGAGCTGGACGTGCTCGCGTTCACCAGTGCCCCCGCCGCGGCCGGGCTGCTGGCCCGGGCCGCCGAGCGCGGCCGGGAGGAAGCCCTGCTCACCCGGCTGCGCGGGCCGGTGCTGGCGCTGTGCGTCGGGCCGGTGACCGCGGCGCCGCTGGAGGCGCTGGACGTACCGACCGTGCAGCCGCAACGCTCGCGGCTGGGCGCCATGGTGCGCCGGCTGGAGGTGGAGCTGCCGGCCCGCTCCCGCGGTCTGCCGGTGGCCGGACGTTGGGTGGAGCTGCGCGGACACGCGGTGCTGGTGGACGGGCAGCTGCGCCCGGTGAGCCGCACCGGGATGGCCCTGCTGCGGGCCCTGGCCCGCCGGCCCGGGCGGGTCGTGTCCCGCGAGCAGCTGGCCGCCGCCCTGCCCGGTTCGACAACCGGCTCCGCGGCCGAGTCCGCGGTCGAGCGCGAGATGCTGGACCTGAGCGCCGAGCTGGGCGATGCCCGGCTGGTCCAGGCGGTGGTGCGCAGCGGCTACCGGCTGGCCCTCGACCCGGCCGCCGGGCCGGCCCCGGTCGGCGGGCACTGCCTGAGCAGCGAGGTCCGGTGACCGCGCCGGCCCTGCTGCTTCTCGCGCACGGGACCCGCGACCCGGCCGGCAGCGTCACCACCGAGCGGGTCGCGGCCCGGGCCCGGCAGGCGCTCGGGGTGCCGGTCGCGGTCAGCTACGTCGACGTCCGGCGCCCGACGCCGGGCGACGCGCTGGCCGGGCTGCCGGGCCCGTGCGTCGCGGTCCCGATGTTCCTCGCCGCCGGCTACCACGTGCGGGTCGACGTGCCCGAACAGCTGCGCGCCACCGGCCGGAACGACGTACTGCTGGCCGAGGCGTTCGGCCCGGACCCGTTGCTGGTCGAGGCGGCCGCGCAGCGGCTCGACGAGGCGGCCGCCGGCCCCGACGACGCGGTGGTGCTGGCCGTGGTCGGTTCCTCCGATCCGCGGGCCCGGGCCGACGGCGCGCTCGCCGCCCGCCGCCTGGGCCGGGTGCTCGGCCGGCCGGTCACCCTGGCCACCACCGCGATGGGCGGGCCCCGGGTGCCGGAGGCGGTGGCGCGGCTGCGGGCCGAGGGCACGCGCCGGGTCGCGGTGGCGAGCTGGCTGCTCGCACCCGGGCTGTTCCACCGGCAGCTCGGCGAGAGCGGTGCCGACGCCGTCGCGGAACCGCTGGCCGACCACGAAGCGGTGATCGATCTGGTGGCACAGCGCTACCACGCCGCGCTCGGCGCCGCCGCCCGCAGCGCCTGATCAGTCGCGCCGGCGCCGGGACGGTTTCAGGAACACGCCCTCGGCGCGCAGCCGCTCGTGCTGCTCGCGCGCGATGTGCGGCGCGCAGGTGCCGTCGGCGCGCAGCACCCGGTGCCAGGGCAGGTCGTGCCCGTCGACGGCGAGGATGCGCCCGACCAGCCGCGCCGACCGCAGCCCGGCCCGGCCCGCCACCTCCCCGTAGCTCATCGTCTCCCCGGGCGGGATGGACAGCACCACGGCCCGCACCCGCTCGACCGTCTCGTCGTCCATCTACGGGCCCGGTGCCGGGGAGCGCAGGAAGGCACGGATCCGCTCCGCGACCTCGCCGGTGCGTTCCAGGTAGACGATGTGCCCGGCGTCGATCTCGGTGACCTGCAGGCGCGCCCCCAGCTCGTCCCGGCAGGCCTCGACCCACTCCGGGCGGACGTAGTCCGCTCGCGCCGCCGGCAGCAGCAAGGTGTCCAGGTCGGACGGCGGGGTGAGCGCGGGTCGCGCCATCTCGCTCCACGCGGAGACCACTGTGGACTGGCAGTAGCGGTAGCGCCAGCGCTGGCCGTCCGGCATCAGGTGCGCCTCCAGCTCGGCGTCCACCAGCTCGTCGGGGATGCCGGGCCAGCGCGCGGCCCGGTCGGCCCAGGCCGCAGCCCGGTCCGGATAGGACTCGTCGGCCCGGGTCTGCTCGGCTGCGGCCAGCATGTCCGCCGGGTCCAGCCCGATCGCCGGGTCGAGCAGCACGAGCTTGGCGACGCGGTCCCGGGCGGCCCGGGCCAGGTGCACCGCGACGGCCCCACCGAACGAGTGTCCGAACACGACGACCGGGTCCGGTCCGAGCTCGTCCAGCACCTCCAGGGCATCCGCCACGTGCTGTTCCAGATGCCACGGGGGGAGCCACGGCGAGTGGCCGTGCCCGCGCAGGTCCGCGGCGCTCAGACGGAGCTCGGGCAGCGCGTCCGCGAGCACCCGCCAGCGGCCGCTGTGGGCGGTGACGCCGTGCAGGGCGAGCACCGGCCGGCCGTCCGGCGGGCCGAACGTGGAGACGTGCAGGGTCGCCATGGGCCCGATCGTGCCAGTCGGCGCGGCGCCGAGCGGCCGCCCCGCCCCATCCCCGCCTGCCCAGCCCCGCTCAGCTGAATCCGGCCCGATGCGCGGCGACCACACGCCTTGTGTACCGCTCACACAGGTTCCACCCATTGTGACGAAGCCGGAAGGTGTGTGATCGCGACTGCCCGCCGGCCCAGCGGCGGGCGGGTGCGGGTCGGTGCGGGAAGTGTCGGTGGGGCGTGGTTGCATCCCGACCGTGGGCAGCGGGCAGGGTGTCGCGTCCGGTCGGGTGACCGGGCGCGCTGCGCTCGCGCCGGGCCTCGTCCGGCAGCCGCGAGCACCGGCCGGGGAACCGGTCTGGGACGAGGCGGCCCGCCGGGTGCTCGCCCACCACGCCGGCCGGCTGCGGGTGATCGGCGGGCCGGGCACCGGCAAGACCACGCTGCTGCTGGCCGCGGTCGCGGCCCGGGTCCGCGCGGGCGCCGCGCCGGAACACACCCTGCTGCTGGTCGGCAGCCGCCGAGCCGCCGCCGAGCTGCGGGAGCGGCTGGTCGAGCAGCTGCACGCCGGCGAGGGCATCGCTCGGACCCTGCGGGAGCCGCTGGTGCGCACCGTGCACTCCTACGCGTTCGGGGTGCTGCGGCTGCACGCGGCGCGCAACGGCGACCCGCCCCCGCGGCTGCTGGCCGGGGCCGAGCAGGACGCGGTGGTGCGCGACCTGTTGGCCGGCGAGCTGTACGGGGAGGCTCCCGACTCGGGCTGGCCGGCGCGGCTGCGACCGGCCATCGGGCTGCCCGGCTTCGCCGCGGAGCTGCGCGAGCTGCTGCTGCGGGCGGCCGAGCGCGGGCTTGGCCCGGACGAGCTGCTCGAGCTGGGGCAGCGCCACGGCATGCCCGAGTGGGTGGCCGCCGGCCGGTTCTTCCGCAGCTACGAGCACGTGATCCTGCTCCGCGGCGCCGTCGGGCGCGGCGCCCCGCAGGCCACCGCGCCCGCACTGGACGCGGCCGAGCTGGTGTCGGCCGCGCTGGACGCGCTGGCCTCGGACCCGGAGCTGCTGGCCGCCGAGCGGCAGCGGGTGCGCCACCTCGTCGTCGACGACGCCCACGACCTGGACCCGCAACAGCTGGAGCTGGTCCGCGCCCTCGGCGCGCGGGCCGAGTCGGTGCTGCTGGCCGGCGACCCGGATCAGGCGGTGCTGAACTTCCGCGGCGCGGACCCGGCCGGGCTGGGCGCGGTGCCGGCGGAGACCGTGCTGCTGCGCACCGACTGGCGCAACGCGGCCCGGGTCCGCGCGGCCGGCGCACGGTTGGCGGCCCGGCTGCCGGGAGCCGGGGCCGGCCGGGAACGGGCCGGTCCGGCCGGCGAGGCGGCCGAGCGGGGCACGGTGGCGGTGCGGGTGTTCAGCTCACCCGCGCAGGAGGCCGGCTGGGTGGCCGATCAGCTGCGGCGCGCCCACCTCGGGGACGGGGTGCCGTGGTCGCGAATGGCGGTGCTGGTGCGCTCCACCCGCCGCTCGCTGCCGGCGTTGCGGCGGGCGCTGCTGGCCGCGGGGGTGCCGATCGCCGCGCCGCCCGACGAGCTCCCGCTGGCCCGGCAGTCGGCGGTGGTGCCACTGCTGATGGTGCTGCGGTACGCCGCGCGTCCGTCCGAGCTCGACGCCGACGCCGCCACCGCGCTGCTCACCTCGCCGCTCGGCTCCGCCGATCCGATGCGGATGCGCCGGCTGCGCCGCGGGCTGCTGCGCCTGCAGGCCGCGACCGGTGGCGGAGCTGCCCCGGATGCCGATGCGGACGGTGCGGATGCGGACCGGTCCGGCGCGGACCCGACCGGCGCTGCCCGGACCGGTGCCGCTGCCGGCCCCGTGGACACCGGTGTGGATCCGGCAGCCCGGCCCGCGGCCGGGTCGGAGCGGGTGAGCAGCGATCCGCTGCTGGTCGCGGCGCTGCGGGCCGCGGCCCGTGGCCGCCCTGACGGGCTGGCCGAGCTGCCGGCGCACGAGGCGGCCCCGCTGCGTCGCGTCTGCACCCTGCTCACCGTCGCGGGTGCTGCGGTGCGCGACGGGGAGAGCGCCGAGGAGGTGCTCTGGCGGGTGTGGCAGGCCTGCCGGCTGGGCCCACGCTGGGCCGAGGCCAGC
>DATMDS010000236.1:0-22808 GCA_035557575.1 Pseudonocardia sp.
GGCTGCCGGAGGGCCACCAGTTCGGCGGCTGATAGCACATCTCCGTGACGGTCCGCGGAAGTTGTCCCCATCACGGTCCGGTTGTCCACAGTTCCCGGCCGACCCTGCCGCGCCGAGCGCGCGCCCCCGATCGTGGTGGGCATGGCAGCGAAGGACGTACTCGGGCGCCGTGGCGAGGA
The DNA here is from genome assembly GCA_035557575.1 of Pseudonocardia sp. Lineage (GTDB taxonomy): Bacteria > Actinomycetota > Actinomycetes > Mycobacteriales > Pseudonocardiaceae > Pseudonocardia. Next base: position 180 of record DATMDS010000236.1, read on the forward strand.
TCTTGCGGCGCGCTACCTCGAGGAGCGGGGCCTGGTGGTCCTGTCCCGGAACTGGCGATGTCGGCACGGTGAGCTCGACCTGGTGGCCACCGATGCCGACCGGCTCGTCGTTTGCGAGGTCAAGACCCGCAGCGGTGGCCGCTACGGGACGCCCGCGGAGGCGGTGACGGGGCGGAAGGCGGCCCGCATCAGGCGGATCACGCGGGCCTGGCTGTCCGCGCACCAGGTCTACTGGGTAAAGGTCCGCTTCGACGTGCTCGCGGTGCTGGCCGAGCCCGGCCGCCCGGTCACGGTGCAGCACTATCCGGGAGCGTTCTGATGGCCCCGGTGCGGAGCTGGTCGGTCGCGCTGCTCGGGGTGACCGGCCACCTGGTGGAGATCGAGGCCGACATCGGTGGCGGCCTACCGGGCCTTCATCTGGTGGGCCTGCCCGACGCGGCGTTGCACGAGGCGAAGGACCGGGTGCGCGCGGCGCTGGTCAATTCGGGCCGCACCTGGCCGAACGAACGGATCGTGCTGGCCCTGTCGCCGGCCAGCCTGCGCAAGGCCGGCAGCGGGTTCGACCTGGCGCTGGCGGTGGCCGTGCTCGCCGCGGACGGGATCCTCGACCAGCACGCCCTGGACGGGACGATGCTGCTGGGCGAGCTCGCCCTCGACGGCCGGCTGCGCCCGGTGCGCGGTGTGCTGCCGTGCCTGCTGGCCGCGCGCGGGGCGGGGCTGCGGCGCGCGGTGGTGCCGGCGGCGGTGCTCGACGAGGCCGCGCTGGTGGAGGGGATCGAGGTCCACGGAGCCGCGAACCTGTCGGAGGTGGTGCGGTTCCTGCGCGGGGACGGCCGGTTGCCCCGACCGGGCCCGGTGGCCGATCGGGGCGGTCCGGCGCTGCCCGACCTGGCCGATGTGATCGGTCAGGAGGACGCCCGGCAGGCCTGCGAGATCGCCGCGGCCGGCGGGCACCACCTGCTGCTGGTCGGGCCGCCGGGTACCGGCAAGACCATGCTGGCCCAGCGGTTCATCGGGTTGCTGCCCCGGTTGACGCCCGAGGAGGCGCTCACCCTGGCCGCGATCCGGTCGGTGGCCGGCCAGCTGCCCGCCGCGGGCCCGCTGAGCACCGTGCCGCCGCTGGAGGCGCCGCACCACTCCAGCTCCATGGCCGCGCTCGTGGGCGGGGGCAGCGGGCTGGCCCGGCCGGGCGCGGTGTCGCTGGCCCACCGCGGTCTGCTGTTCCTGGACGAGGCTCCGGAGTTCGCAGCCCACCTGCTCGACGCGCTGCGCACCCCGCTCGAGGAGGGCGAGATCCGGCTGGCCCGGGCCGACGGCACCGTGCGCTACCCGGCGCGTTTCCAGCTGCTGCTGGCGGCCAACCCCTGCCCGTGCGCGCCGGCCCACGATCGGGACTGCGTGTGCACCTCGCTGGCCCGCCGCCGCTACCTCGGTCGGCTGTCCGGGCCGTTGTTGGACCGGGTGGACCTGCGGGCTCGGATGTTCCCGGTCACGGCGCTGTCGGCGGTCGGTGGGGACGCGGAGACCACGGCCACCGTGCGCGCCCGGGTGCTGACCGCGCGGGCCACGGCCGCCGACCGATGGGGCGAGCACGGCTGGCGTACCAACGCCGAGGTGCCCGGCCCGGCGCTGCGCACCCGGTTCGCGCTGGGCCGAAGTGCCGTGCGGCCGCTGGAGGCGGCCCTGCGCAGTGGTGAACTCACCGCGCGCGGGGCCGACCGGGCCCTGCGGGTCGCATGGACGTTGACGGATCTGGCCGGGCGGACGGCACCGGACCGCGAGCTGGTGGAGACCGCTCTGTTCTTCCGGGATCGGAGGGCGGCATGAACCCGAGTGACTCCTCGTCGGCTGTCGTGCGTGCCGGAGACGCCGTACCGGGCGGGGTGAACCCCGGCGGCAGCCGGTCGGCTGTCGCCGGCGCCGGGGACGCGCTGCTGCGGGCCAGGGCCTACCTGTCGCGGGTGGCCGAGGCGCCGGCTCCGGCGCTGCTCCGGCTGGTGGCCGAGGTGGGCCCGGAGGAGGCGGCGCAGCGGGTGCGCGCCGGGCGGGTGCCCGAGCAGGTCGCCGCGGAGACCGGTACCCGGCGGATGGTGGACCGCGCCGAAGCCGACCTGGAGGCGGCCGCGGCCGCCGGGGTTCGGCTGCTGGTTCCGGAGCATTCCGACTGGCCGTGCTGGCCGTTCGCCGGCTTCGGGCTGTGCGGTACGCGGGAGCTGAGCGCGCCGCTGGCGCTGTGGGTGCGCGGCCCCGGCCGCCTCGCCGAGCTCTGCGAGCGGGCGGTCGCGGTGGTCGGAGCCCGCGCGGCCACCGGCTACGGCACGCACATGGCCGGTGAGCTGGCGGCCGGGGTGGCCGACCGCGCGGTCACCGTGGTGTCGGGGGCGGCGATCGGGATCGACGGGGCGGCGCATCGGGGCGCACTGGCCGTGGAGGGGGCCACGGTCGCGGTGCTCGCCTGCGGGGCCGACCGGGCCTACCCGGCGGTGCACGAGCGGATGCTCGAGCGGGTGGCCGCGACCGGCCTGGTCATCAGCGAGTACCCGCCGGGGTGCGTGCCGGCCCGCAACCGGTTCCTGGTGCGCAACCGGCTCATCGCCGCCCTGGCCGCCGGCACGCTGGTGGTGGAGGCCGGTATGCGCAGCGGTGCACAGCGCACCGCGGCGGACGCCCGGGCGCTGGGGCGCGTGGTGATGGCCCTGCCGGGGCCGGTCACGTCGGGCCGCTCCGCCGGATGCCACCGGCTGATCCGCGAGGGCGCGCTGCTGGTCACGCGCCCCGAAGAAGTGCTGGAGGCCATCGGCCGGATCGGCGAGGACCTGCTCGCCGACCCTGCGCCCGGACGGGCTCGGCCGACCGACGGGCTGGACCCGCTCGGAGCTCGGGTGCACGACGCGCTGCCCACCCGAGCCGCGCGGGAGACCCGATGGTTGGCGTTGGAGGCCGGGGTGCCGATCGGTGCGGTCCGGGTGGCGCTGGTCGACCTGGAACGCCGTGGCCTGGTGGAGCACCACGATGGTCGCTGGCAACGAGCCAGGATCCGCGCGCCTGACCGCTGAGACCGGTACGGCATCCGCACGAGCCGACTCGACGCACCGCGGCGAGCCGCGCACCCGCCCTGGTGCTGTGCCCGGTGCTGAGCCCGGTGCTGGATGCGCGCGGGATCGGCGCGGGATCGGCGCTGATGGAAGGCGGTCCGCCCGCTGCGACGCCACATCGCAGCGAGTCGGATCTCCGGATCCGGCCCCCGGCGTGTGACAGGGCGTCGGACACGCACCGCGGTGCTTGACCCGGCCGCGGCGGCGCTTCACCGTCGAGCGGTGGCTGTGCCGGCCGAGCTCGCCCCCGATGTCGCCGAGGCGTTGGCGGAGTTCCTGCGACACCTCGAGCTGGAACGCGGCCGCTCCACCCACACCGTGCGCGCCTACCGCAGCGACCTGATCGGTCTGCTCGCCGGCCTCGACGCGCTGGACGGGCTCGACCTGCCCGCGCTGCGGCGCTGGCTGGCCGCGGGTCACACCGGTGGAGCCGGCCGCTCCACGCTGGCCCGCCGCGCTGCTGCCGCCCGCACCTTCACGAAGTGGGCGCACCGCGTCGGGCGGCTGCAGCGTGATCCCGGCGCCCGGTTGGCCTCCCCCCGGCCGCAACCGGCGCTGCCGGCGGTGCTGGACGTTCGGGAGGCGGCGGCACTCCTCGACGCCGCGGGCACCGGCGCCGAGCAGGACGACCCGATCGCGCTGCGCGACCTGCTGGTGCTCGAGCTGCTGTACGCCACCGGCGTCCGGGTCGCCGAGCTGTGCGCCCTCGACCTCGACGACATCGACGCCGACCGCAGAGCGTTGCGCGTGATCGGCAAGGGCAACCGGGAGCGGACCGTCGTCTACGGCGTGCCCGCCGCGGCCGCGTTGCGGCGTTGGCTTGAGCTCGGCCGCCCGCGACTGGTCGGCGCCCGCTCGCCCGCGGCGTTGCTGCTGGGCGCGCGTGGCGGGCGGCTGGACACCCGGGTCGCCCGCACGGTCGTACACCGCGCACTGACCGCTGTGCCAGGCGCCCCAGATATCGGCCCACACGGTCTACGGCACGCCGCCGCCACTCACATGTTGGCCGGAGGAGCGGATCTTCGTTACGTACAGGAGTTGCTCGGTCACGCTAAGCTAGCAACTACTCAGCTCTACACACACGTGACCGTCGAGCGGCTGAAGGTGGTACATGAGCAGGCTCATCCCCGGGCCTGAGCCCGCGTTTGCGGGTCCGGTCCAGCTCAGGTCGTACGCGACGCGGATCTCCGCCGCGGTGTACCCCAGCCCGGCCGCGCTCCCCGCCCGCGCTCCCGCCGAGCGCAGCCTGCGCCCCGCGGCCGTGCCCGTGCCCCCGGCTCCCCGCAGGACGATCGACGAACTGTGGACCGCGTACCTCGACACGCCCACCCGGCTGCTCCGTGACCAAATCGTCGTTCACTACCACCCGCTCGTGCGCGCCGTCTCCCACCGCATCGCGGCCGGGCTGCCGTCCTACGTGGACCATGCGGACCTGCTGCAGTCGGGGGTGTTCGGGTTGATCGATGCGGTGACCCGGTTCGACCCGGAGCGCTGCCCACGGTTCGAGAGCTACGCCGCGCAGCGGATTCGCGGCGCGATCCTCGACGAGCTGCGGGCCCAGGACTGGGTGCCGCGCAGTGTGCGCGGTCGGGCCAGGGAGCTGGAGCGGGTCCAGGAGCGCCTGGAGGGCAATCTGCGTCGCGGCGCGACCGACCGCGAGCTGGCCGCCGAGCTCGGGGTGACCGTGCGCGACCTCAGCGGACTGACCAAGCAGGTGCAACTGGTCAGCGTGGAGGCGCTGCACGAGAGCGGCGGGGCCGTCTCCGAACTGCTCACCGACGACGACGCGCCGGACCCGGTGAGCGTCGTGCAGGCACGGGAGACGATGCGGCAGCTCTCGATGGCGGTCGGCCAGCTCGGGGAGCGGGACCAGCTGGTGGTGCGGCTGTACTACCTGGAGAACCGCACGCTCGCCGAGATCGGAACGCTGCTGGGCGTCACCGAGTCGCGGGTCTGCCAGCTGCACACCCGCCTGGTCGGCAGGCTGCGCGGCCGGCTGGAGGAGCTCGCGGCCGGCTGAGTCCCCCGACGCCCGCGGCGTCGGTCCGGCTCGGTCGGCGGGTGGCCCCGCGGCGTTGCCGCCCTTCGAGGACGGGCAGCAGGCGCATCCGCGGGGGCCGCAGCAGTACCAGCGGATCGAGGTACTCCAGCCGGCTGCGGCGCACGCCCCAGTGCAGGCACGCCGGCCGGCAGCCGTCGTGGCCCGGCTGCAGCAGGCCGAGCACCTCACCCGCAGCGACCGACGCGCCGGCCCGGACCGTCGGCTGCACCGGCTCGTAGGTCGTGCGCAGCCCGTCGTCGTGCTCGACGGAGACCACGCCCCGCCCGGCCACGGGCCCGGCGAACACCACGGCGCCCGCCCGCGCGGCGAGCACCGCCTGGCCGTCGGACCCGACGAGATCCACGCCGCGGTGTCCGCGGCCGTAGGCGTGCTCGGGCGCGGCGAACCGCGTCCGCACCGTGGGTACCGGATACAGCGGCCAGGCGTAGCGCGCTCCGGGCGCCGCAGCGCCCGCCACCGGTCCGGCCGCCGCGCCCGCCACCGGTCCGGCTGCCGCGCCCGCCGCCGGTTCGGCTGCCGCGCTCGCCACCGATCCGGCCACCGGACCCGACACCGGACGTGCGACCGCACCGTCAGCGCCGACCGGTCCGATCGGCTCGGTCTGCCCGACCCGGCCGGGCGGCGCCGACGCGGCCGGAACCGCGGCCTCGAGCATCACGGCCGCGAAGGTCAGCATCACGGCGAGTCCCCGGCACCTGTCGACCTGGCGCGAACCGGTGCTCGCGACCGCCGGTCGCCCGCCGGCCGTCGCCCTCACCAGTGCCGACGCGAGGGCCCACAGCGGTCCACCGACGGGCACCGGACCGAGCGAGGTGAGCCACGCCCGGACCCTGCGCAGTCGGAGGACCATGGGCTCAGCCTGCTCGCCGGCGCCGGCAGCGGGTGCAGGAGTGGTCCGCCTGTGGACGGCGGCACCGCGATGTGGACAACTGCCGGACGCGGCCACGGTCGGGCGACAGCCGGGGCGTACACTCGACTCGCACCCCGTTCACACCCGGGGTGACTTCGCGCGCTCGCGTTCCGGGCGGCGGTGGACGTCCGCGTCACATCGCCGCGCACACGGTGGACGGGCGGTCTCGCGTAGCCGTCGTCGCTGGTCGACGAGGGTGACGTGGGTCCGGACACCGGCGCGACGCCAGGGCGGTGCCGCCGACCGGCGCTCCGCGACAACCGCGTGCGTGGCCGCCCAGCGACCACGCCGGACCGAGAGGTGAGTACCGGCCGTGGCCGTCGTCACCATGAAGCAGCTGCTGGATTCGGGTGTCCACTTCGGGCATCAGACCCGGCGCTGGAACCCGAAGATGAAGCGCTACATCCTCACCGAGCGCAACGGCATCTACATCATCGACCTGCAGCAGACGCTGTCCTACATCGATCGCGCCTACGAGTTCGTCCGCGAGACCGTCGCGCACGGCGGCACGATCATGTTCGTCGGCACCAAGAAGCAGGCGCAGGAGGCCATCGCCGAGGAGGCCGGCCGGGTCAACATGCCGTACGTCAACCAGCGCTGGCTGGGCGGCATGCTCACCAACTTCCAGACCGTGCACAAGCGGCTGCAGCGGCTCAAGGAGCTGGAGTCGATGGAGCAGACGGGGGGCTTCGAGGGTCGCACCAAGAAGGAGATCCTCATGCTCACCCGCGAGAAGGGCAAGCTGGAGAAGACCCTCGGCGGCATCCGGGACATGGCCAAGGTGCCCAGCGCGGTCTGGATCGTGGACACCAAGAAGGAGCACATCGCCGTCGGGGAGGCCCGCAAGCTGGGCATCCCGGTGGTCTCCATCCTGGACACGAACTGCGACCCGGACGAGGTCGACTTCCCGATCCCGGGCAACGACGACGCGATCCGCTCGGCCGCGCTGCTCACCAAGGTGATCGCGCGCGCCGCGGCCGACGGCCTGATGGCCCGCTCGGCCCGCCGCGGTGGCGACGGCGAGGACAAGCCGGACGCCGGCGTCGGGGCCGACGAGCCGCTCGCCGAGTGGGAGCGCGAGCTGCTCCCGGTGGGTGCCGGCTCCGACGGCGCCAGCCTGGACAACACCGGCAGCCCGGCGGAGTCGCCCAATCCGGCGACCACCGTCGCGCCGGCCAGCACCAGCAACGGCACGCGGGAGACCGCGACCTGATCCGGTGGCCGTCCGGACCGGCCGGGTGCCGGACCGGGCGGCCATCGCCGGCAGACCCCTAGCGAGAACGGACGAAGAGACACACCATGGCGAACTACACCGCCGCCGACGTGAAGAAGCTCCGCGAGCTCACCGGCTCCGGAATGATGGACTGCAAGAAGGCCCTCGAGGACTCCGGCGGTGACCTCGACAAGGCCGTCGAGCTGCTGCGCATCAAGGGCGCCAAGGATGTCGGCAAGCGCGCCGAGCGCGACACGGCCAACGGCCTGGTCGCGGCCGAGGGCGGCACGATGGTCGAGATCAACAGCGAGACCGACTTCGTGGCCAAGAGCGCGGACTTCCAGGCGCTGGCCGAGAAGGTGTTGCGCATCGCGGTCGACGAGAAGCCCGCCGACCTGGACGCCCTGAAGGCGTCGAAGCTCGACGGCGGCACGGTCGACGAGGCCGTGCAGGCGCTCTCCGCACGGATCGGCGAGAAGCTGGAGCTCAAGCGCTACATCTCGGTCGACGGCCCGGTGGCCCTCTACCTGCACCGCCGCGCCTCCGACCTGCCGCCGGCCATCGGCGCGATCGTGGCCTACGACGGCTCGGTGGACACCGGTGCGGACGCCGCCCGCGGGGTGGCCATGCACATCGCCGCCGCCCGGCCCCGCTACACCACCCGGGACCAGGTGCCCGAGGACGTGCTGGCCAACGAGCGCCGGGTGGCCGAGGCCACCGCGCGCGAGGAGGGCAAGCCGGAGCAGGTGCTGCAGCGGATCGTCGACGGCCGCATCAACGGGTTCTACAAGGACTTCGTGCTGCTCGAGCAGGCCTCGGTGCACGACGCCAAGAAGACCGTGAAGGCGCTGGCCGACGAGGCCGGCATCACGATCAAGGAGTTCGCCCGCTTCGAGGTCGGCCAGGCCTGAACCCACCCGGCGGCGCCACTTCGACGACCTGCAGAGGGGACGACCACATGACCGACCTACGGGGCAACCCCGACGGTGTCCGACCGGGATTTCGCCGCGTGCTGCTCAAGCTCGGCGGCGAGATGTTCGGGGGTGGCGCCGTCGGGGTGGACCCCGCGGTGGTCGAGACGGTCGCCCGGCAGATCGCCGAGGTGGTGGCCACCGGTGCCCAGGTCGCGGTGGTCATCGGTGGCGGGAACTTCTTCCGCGGCGCCGAGCTGCAGCACCGGGGCATGGAGCGGGCCCGGGCCGACTACATGGGCATGCTCGGAACGGTGATGAACTGCCTCGCGCTGCAGGATTTCCTGGAGCGCGAGAACCACATCGACACCCGTGTGCAGACCGCGATCACTATGGGGCAGGTCGCCGAGGCCTACATCCCGCGGCGCGCCATCCGGCACCTGGAGAAGGGCCGGGTGGTGATCTTCGGCTCCGGGGTCGGGATGCCCTACTTCTCCACCGACACCGCCGGGGCGCAGCGCGCCCTGGAGATCGGTGCCGAGGTGTTGCTGCTGGCCAAGAGCGTGGACGGCGTCTACACCGACGATCCCAAGACCGACCCCGACGCCAAGATGTACGACGAGATCACCCACCGCGAGGTTCTCGAACAGGGCCTCAAGGTGGCCGATGCCACCGCGTTCAGCCTCTGTATGGACAACCGCATGCCGATCATCGTGTTCAACCTGCTCATCGAGGGGAACATCGCACGGGCGGTCAGAGGTGAGAGGATCGGCACACTGGTGAGCACCCCCGACTGGGCGACCGCGTCGGGGCCGACGCACAGGGAGCAGCCGTGATCGACGAGACGCTGTTCGATGCCGAGGAGAAGATGGAGAGGGCCGTCGCGGTGGCCAAGGACGATCTCGCCGGCGTCCGCACCGGGCGGGCCACGCCGCACATGTTCGCCCGGGTCGCGGTCGACTACTACGGCGCCATGACCCCGCTCAACCAGCTGGCGTCGATCAACGTGCCGGAAGCGCGGATGGCCGTGATCAAGCCCTACGACACCAGCCAGCTCCGACAGCTCGAGAAGGCGATCCGGGACTCCGACCTGGGCGTCAATCCCAGCAACGACGGCCAGATCATCCGGGTGGTCATCCCACAGCTGTCCGAGGAACGCCGCCGCGAGATGGTCAAGATCGCGCGCAGCAAGGGCGAGGACGCCCGGGTCACGGTGCGCAGCATCCGGCGCAAGGCGATGGAGGAGTTGCACCGGATCGTCCGCGACGGCGAGGCGGGCGAGGACGAGGTGGGTCGGGCGGAGAAGGAGCTGCAGGGCACCACCGACCGGTACGTCCACCAGATCGACGACCTGGTCAAACACAAGGAAGCCGAACTCCTCGAAGTCTGAGCCGGTGACCGCCCAGTCCTCGGAGCCGCCCGCCGCGATAATCCCCGCGGTGCGCCGGCCGTCGCGCGCCGGGCGCAACCTGCCCGCGGCGATCGCGGTCGGGGTGGCGATGGGCTCGGTCATCCTCGGCTCGCTGGTGTTCGAGCGGCACTTCTTCGTCGCGGTGCTCGCGCTGTCCACCGCGGTCGGCACCTGGGAGCTGGCCGGCGCGCTGCGCCGGGGGGCCGGTATCGAGGTTCCGCTGCCGGTGCTGCTGGTCGGCGGGCAGGCCATGGTCTGGCTGGCGTGGCCGTTCGGGGCGGCCGGACCGGCCGTCGCGTTCGGTGTCACCGCGCTGGCCGTGCTGCTGTGGCGGATGCGCACGGGTGCGGCGCACTACCTACGTGACGTGGCCGCCGGCATCTTCACCGCGGCCTACGTGCCGCTGTTCTGCTCGTTCGCCACCCTGCTGGTGGTGGCCCCCGACGGCAAGGCCCGGGCCCTGACCTTCGTGCTCTGCGTGGTCGCTTCCGACGTGGGCGGCTACGCGGCGGGTGTGCTCACCGGCCGGCACCCGATGGCCCCGACGATCAGCCCGAAGAAGTCCTGGGAGGGCTTCGCGGGTTCGCAGCTGGCCGGGACGGCGGTCGGAGCGTTGTGCGTGGCGTTGCTGATGGGCGACGCGTGGTGGAAGGGCGTGCTGCTCGGTGCGCTGCTGGTGACCAGCGCGACGCTCGGCGACCTCATCGAGTCGCTGATCAAGCGCGACCTGGGCATCAAGGACATGGGCGCCCTGCTGCCGGGGCACGGCGGGCTGATGGACCGGCTCGACTCGCTGCTGCCCACCGCCGTGGTCGCCTGGGTGGTGTTGAGCGTCGCCGTCCCGCTCGGCTGAGATCCCCGCCTACGATCGCCCGGTGCGGCTGGGCGAGGGGCGTCGAGCGGCGTCGCGGCCACCGATCCCCAGCCCGAACATCTGGAACTGGCCGGACATCTACGAGCGGGAGAACGCCGCCCAGGATCCCGACGGGCTGCTGTGGGCCGCGCTGCGCGAGATCGCCCCGTGGGCCGGCGCCGACGTGCTCGACGTGGGCTGCGGCGACGGCTTCCACCTGCCGCTCTTCGCGGCCGAGGCGGCGTCGGTGGTCGGGGTGGAGCCGTACCTTCCGCTGGTGGAGCGGGCCCGGGCGCGGGCGGGGGACGTGGCCCGGGTGTTCGCGGCGGGAGCGGCGGCGTTGCCGTTGCCGGACCGGTCGGTGGATCTGGTGCACGCCCGCACCGCGTACTTCTTCGGCCCGGGCTGCGAGCCGGGGCTGGCGGAGGCCGAGCGGGTGCTGCGTCCCGGCGGCGCGATCGCGATCATCGACCTGGACGCGACCGTGGCGCCCTACGGCGACTGGATGCGCGCGGACATCCCGCACTACGACCCGCACGCGGTCGAGCGGTTCTTCGCGCGGCAGGGCTTCTCGATGCGGCGGGTGCCCACGGTATGGCGCTTCCCGGACCGGGCGACGTGCGAGGCGGTACTGCGCATCGAGTTCTCCCGGCCGGTCGCCGACCGCGCGATCGCCCGGACCAGCGGAGTCACGCTGCCGGTCGGCTACCGGCTGCACGTGCGGCGCACGGGAATCGCGACGACACGGGGGGCGCGCGTGGCCCAGCGCGAGCGCGATCCGGAGCGCCCGCTGCGTGCCGGCGACACCGAGCCCCGACACTGACCGACACCGTGGTGGACCGGCGACGCCACGGCGCGACCGGGAGCGCCGGGCACGGTCCTGAGCTGCGGCCCGGCACTGTTGGCGGGTCCGGGCGGGCAGCGCGCTGGCCGCCGTCGCTACCGTGGAGGCATGCGAGCTCCCGCGGTGCCCTACCTCGAGACGGTCGCGGCCGGCGTGTGGTGGACGGTCGGCGCGGTCGCGCTGGGCGGCGGCCTGAGCACCGCCGTGCTGGCCCTCGGCCTCGGGATCACCGGCGCGCTGGTCGCCGCCCTGCGCCGGGTCCACCCCGCAGGTGCCCAGCTGCGGCCCGGCGGCCGGCGGCGACTGCTGCGGTTGCTCGGCGGGACGCTGGCGGTGATCGCGGCGGTGGCCGTCGGGCTGGGCTATCTCGGTTACGGTGAGCTGACCGTCCCGCTGGCCTGCGCCGCGTTCGGGCTGGCGCTGCTGCTGGCCGCACCGGCGCTCGAGCAGCGCACGCCGGTCGCCGCCGGCTCGACGCTGATGGTGCTCGGCGCGGCCGGTGCGGTGCTCGCGCTGGATTCGGCCGGGCGGCTCTTCCCGCAGGGCCTGGTCGGGCTGGGGGCGGGCGCGCTGCTGTGGGCGTTCGGCGCCCAGCGCACCGGTTTGCTCGCCGAGGCCAGGGAGCGGGCCCGGCGCTGACCGGCCCTGGCACAATCGGGTGGGTCATGACCGTTCTCCCGCTCGTCTTCGATGCCCCGCGCCGGGTCCTCCCGCCGCGCCACCTCGCCGACCTCGACCCCGCGCAGCGCCGGGCCGCCGTCGGCGAGCTGGGGCTCCCCGCCTTCCGGGCCGATCAGCTGGCCCGGCACTACTTCGGCCGGCTCACCGCCGACGTCGCCGCGATGACCGACCTGCCGGCCGCGGCCCGGGAGCCCCTGAGCACCCTGCTGCCGCCGCTGGTCACGCCCGTGCAGGAGCTGGAGTGCGACGGCGGGGCCACCCGCAAGACGCTGTGGCGCGGGCACGACGGCACCCGGGCCGAGTCGGTGCTGATGGGCTACCCGGACCGGGCCACGGTGTGCGTGTCCAGCCAGGCCGGCTGCGGGATGGCCTGCCCGTTCTGCGCCACCGGGCAGGGTGGTCTGCAGCGCAACCTGTCCACCGGCGAGATCGTCGAGCAGGTGCGGCAGGCCGCGGTGGCGGCCCGCGACGGTGCGCTGGGTGCCCCGATGCGGCTGTCGAACGTGGTCTTCATGGGCATGGGCGAGCCGCTGGCCAACTACAAGCGGGTGATCGCGGCCGTGCGCCGGATCACCGAACCGGCACCGAACGGGCTGGGCATCTCCGCGCGCGGGGTCACCGTGTCCACCGTCGGGCTGGTGCCGGCGATCGACAAGCTGACCGCCGAGAAACTGCCGGTCACCCTGGCGGTGTCACTGCACACCCCCGACGACGAGCTGCGCGACACCCTGGTGCCGGTGAACAACCGGTGGAAGGTCGACGAGGTGCTGGCCGCGGCGCGGCGCTACGCACAGGCCACCGGCCGCCGGGTGTCGATCGAATACGCGCTGATCCGCGACGTCAACGACCAGCCGTGGCGGGCCGACCTGCTCGGTGCGCTGCTGCGGCAGCAGGTCGGGACCAAGCGGGTGCACGTCAACCTGATCCCGCTCAACCCGACCCCGGGCAGCCAGTGGGACGCCTCCCCGCGCCGGGTGCAGGACGAGTTCGTGCGCCGGGTGCAGGCCGCCGGCGTGGCCTGCACGGTGCGCGACACCCGAGGCCGGGAGATCGCCGCCGCCTGCGGCCAGCTCGCGGCCACGTCGGGCTGAGCGGGCGCGCCGAGGTGCGTCGCGTGGCCGTGCTGGGCGCGGTGGCGCCGGGAAGTCGACGCTGGCCCGACGCCTCGGCGCACTGACCGGACTGCCGGTCATCGAGCTGGACCGGGAGTACTGGAGCCCGGACCTGCTCCCGCCGCCGCCCCGGCAGTGGGCGGCCCGGCAGTCGGACCTGGCCGACCGCGGAGAATGGATCATGGACGGGGACCTGGGCCCGGCTCAGGTCGGCCCGGCTCAGGTCGGACCGGGTCAGCGCAGCCCGAGCACCTCGGCCAGGTCGAAGGTCACCGGCTGCTCCAGCTGCTCGTAGGTGCACGACTCGGGATCCCGGTCCGGCCGCCAACGCACGAACTGCGCGGTGTGCCGGAACCGCACGCCCTCCATGTAGTCGTAACGCACCTCCACCACCCGTTCCGGGCGCAGCGGGGTGAACGACAGGTCCTTGCCGGCGTTCCAGCGGCTGGTCTCGTTCTTGCGCGGTGTGCGCTCGCCCTGCTCGTGCGCCGCCCAGTTCCACGGGTGCCCCTCGAACTCCGTGACCAGCGGCTGCATCTCGATGAACAGCTCCTTGCGCTGGGCCAGCGGGAACGCGCCGATCACCCCGACCGAGGCCAGCACCCCGCGCTCGTCGTACAGCCCGAGCAGCAGCGATCCGATGGCGTCCGGTCCGGACTTGTGCACCCGGTACCCGGCGACCACGCAGTCGCAGGTGCGCTCGTGTTTGATCTTCGTCATCACCCGCTTGTCGGGCTGGTAGGGCTGCTCGGGCTTCTTGGCGATCAGCCCGTCCAGCCCGGCCCCCTCGAACTGCTCGAACCAGGCGCGCGCCTCGTCGTGGTCGTCGGTGATCGGGGTCAGGTGGATCGGCGGCTTCGCCGGAGCCAGCGCCTGCTCCAGCATGCGGCGCCGCTCGGCGAACGGGCGCTCCGTCAGGTCCTCGTCGCCCAGGGCCAGCAGGTCGAAGGCCACGAAGCTGGCCGGCGTCTGGACCGCCAGCAGGTTCACCCGGCTGACCGCGGGATGGATGCGCTGCTGCAGCACCTCGAACTCCAGCGAGTTGCGTTCCCGGTCCAGCACCACGATCTCCCCGTCGATCACCGCGCGCTGCGGGAAGTGCGCCAGCACCGCGTCGACCACCTCCGGGAAGTAGCGGGTCATCGGCTTCTCGTTGCGGCTGCCGATCTCCACCTCGTCGCCGTCCCGGAAGATGATCGAGCGGAAGCCGTCCCACTTGGGCTCGTAGAGCTGGCCGGTGGGGATGGCGGGTTGCGGCTTGGCCAGCATCGGCTTGACCGGCGGCATCACGGGCAGGTCCACGCCGACATCCTGCCCGTCCGGGCCCCCCGCGCGTCGAGAGGGACCTCAGGGTCGCCCGACCGTGTTCGTTCGACCCCGGCGTCCCGTTGATCACACCGCCGTGCTGGACTGCGGTCGTGGCACGGTGGACGGCGGCGGAGCTGGCCGCGGCGCGCGAGCGGGTGATCGCGGACGTGCTGCCCGGGCCGGGTGACCCGCCGCTGCGGGTGCTGTTCTGCGGCATCAACCCGGGCCTGGTCAGCGCGGCCACCGGGCACCACTTCGCGCGCCCCGGCAACCGGTTCTGGCCGGCGCTGCACGGCGCCGGCTTCACCCCGCGACGGCTGCTCCCGGCCGAGCAGGGCGAGCTGGCCGGGCTCGGGCTGGGCGTCACCAACCTGGTCGCCCGGGCCACCGCCCGCGCCGACGAGCTCACCGCGGCCGAACTCGTGGCCGGGGCGCAGCGGTTGCGCGAGCTGACCGCCCGCATGCGCCCGTCCTGGCTGGCCGTCGTCGGGATCAGCGCCTACCGCACCGCGTTCGGGACGCCGACGGCCGCGGTGGGCCGGCAGCCGGAACCGCTCGGCGCCACCCGGGTCTGGGTGCTGCCCAACCCCAGCGGCCTCAACGCGCACTACCAGCTCCCGGCTCTGATCGCCGAGTTCACCCGCCTCCACCACGCCGCCGCGCCCGAGCGCACTGCGGGCCGCACTGCCGCCGGCTGAGAGGCAGTGGAACCTGGGTTCGAGCCGGGGCCGAAGTGGTCAGAGGTCCTGTGGTGCGGGGGCATCGTCCGCACCGTCGCGCTCGTCCCGGTCGGCCCACTCCAGCAGCTCGTCGATCAGGAACACCGCGTCGTCGATGCCCGCGTGCAGGTCACCCAGCTCGGCGAACCGCTTCGGCACCGTGGCGATGGTGAAGTCACCCGGCTCGGCCGAGTCGATCTCGTCCCAACGGATCGGGGTGGACACCACCGCCTCCGGCACGCCGCGTACCGAGTAGGCGCTGCGGATGGTGTGGTCGCGGGTGTTCTGGTTGAAGTCCACGAAGATCGACGCCGGGTTGCGGTCCTTCCGCCACCACGTCAGGTCGACCAGGTCGCACCGCCGCCCGACCTCCCGGGCGAAGGCGTGCGCGGCCCGCCGCACGTCGCCGAACCCGTTCTCCGGCGCGATCCGCACGTAGACGTGCATGCCCTTGCCGCCGGACGTCTTCGGCCAGCCGGTGGCGCCCAGCTCGTCGAGGATCTCGTGCACGACGTGCGCCACGCGACGCACGTCGGCGTAGCCGGCCTCGGGCATCGGGTCGATGTCGATGCGCCACTCGTCGGGTCGTTCGGTGTCGGCGGCCCGCGAGTTCCACGGGTGGAACTCCACGGTGGACATCTGCACCGCCCACACCACATCGGCCGGGTGCTGCACGCACAGCTCGTCGGCGTGCCGGTTCCAGCGCGGGAAGTGCACCCGGACGGTCCGCACCCAGTCCGGGGCACCGGACGGCAGCCGCTTCTGGTGCACCTTCTCCCCGGTCACTCCGGTGGGGAAGCGGTGCAGCATGCAGGGCCGCTCGCGCAGCGCGCGCACGATCCCGTCGCCGACCGCGATGTAGTACTGCGCCAGGTCGAGCTTGGTCTCACCGCGGGCCGGGAAGTAGACCCGGTCCGGGCTGCTCAGCCGGACGGTGCGGTCGCCGACCTCCAGTTCGATCGCGGAGCCGGCCATAGGTCAGCCCGGGCTCAACGCCGCCAGGCGTTGCGCCGGGCCACCACCGAGCGCCAGATCATGAACGCGATCAGCAGCGCGATGCCGCCCAGCCAGAGCGCGTGCGTGTAGTTCTGGTAGGGCCCGAAGATGAACACCACCAGCAGCAGCGCCGACACCGCGCCGGCGATGATCTTGCCGCGGTGGAAGCTGCCGTGCCAGCCCCACTCGGCCGACGGCTCGTCGTGCGGGTCCACCGCGGGCCGCTGCTCGAGCTCTCGCGGGTTCCTGGCCACGCCGACCTCCTCCTCGCCCCTGCTCCGGCACCGCCGCGTCGATCGCGTCATCTCCGCTGCGGATGCCTCATCGTTGCACAACACGCGAGCAGGGATGATGGAACGTAATGAACACGCGCTCCGTACTGGTGCTGGGCTGCACCGGATCCGTCGGCACCCAGGCACTGGACCTGATGGCCGAGCACCCCGAGCGGTTCACCGTGGCCGGCCTGGCCGCCGGTGGCCGGGATCTCGCGCTGCTCGCCCGGCAGATCCGCGAGCACGGCGTGCGCCGGGTCGCGGTCGCCGACCTCGACGCCGCGACCACACTGCGCCGCTCACTACCCGGGATGGGGTTGCGCGGGGTCGAGGTGTGGTCCGGTCCGGACGCGGCGACCGAGCTGACCGCGGCCGGGGGGGCCGATGTCGTGCTCAACGCGATCACCGGCTCGGTCGGGCTCGGTCCGACGCTGGCCGCGGTGCGCGGCGGCGCCGTGCTGGCCCTGGCCAACAAGGAGTCGCTGGTCGCCGGGGGTGCGCTGGTCACCGGAGCGGCCCGGCCCGGCCAGATCGTGCCGGTCGACTCCGAGCACTCGGCCCTCGCGCAGTGCCTGCGTGGCGGCCGGGCCCAGGAGGTGGACCGGCTGGTGCTGACCGCTTCCGGTGGGCCGTTCCGCGGCCGGGTCCGGGACGAGCTGCACGGCGTCTCCGTCGACGAGGCGCTGGCCCACCCCACCTGGGCCATGGGCCCGGTCGTCACCATCAACTCGGCCACGTTGATCAACAAGGGGTTGGAGCTGATCGAGGCGCACCTGCTGTTCGACGTGCCCTACGAGCGGATCGACGTGGTGGTGCACCCGCAGTCGGTCGTGCACTCGATGGTGACGTTCGTCGACGGCTCGACCCTGGCCCAGGCCAGCCCGCCCGACATGACGCTGCCCATCGCACTGGCCCTGGCCTGGCCGGACCGGGTGCCCGGGGCGGCCGCCCGGTGTCGGTGGGACGCCGCGCAGAGCTGGACCTTCGAGCCGCTGGACGACGACGCGTTCCCCGGCGTCCGGCTGGCCCGGGAGGCCGGCACGGCAGGTGGCTGCCTGCCGGCGGTGCTGAACGCGGCCAACGAGGAGGCGGTGGCCGCCTTCGTCGGCGGCGCGCTGCCGTTCACCGGCATCACCGACCTGCTGGCCCGGGTGCTGGACGCCGCCGACGGCTGGACGGGTGATCCGGCTACCGTGGCGGACGTGCTCGCCGCCGAGGAATGGGCGCGGACCCACGCGCGCGAGCTCGCGCACCGATCGGGAGTGATCACCTCATGATGACCGCACTCGGGATCGTGCTGTTCTTTGTCGGGATCCTGATCTCGATCGCCTGGCACGAGCTCGGACACTTCGTCACCGCCCGCTGGTTCGGCATCAAGGTGCCGGAGTTCATGGTCGGCTTCGGCCGGACGATCTGGTCGCGCCAGGTGGGCGAGACCGAGTTCGGGCTCAAGGCCGTCCCGCTCGGCGGGTACATCCGGATGATCGGCATGATCCCGCCGGCCAAGGGTGAGACGCTGGGTCGCAGCCGGCGCACCGGGCCGTTCCAGGGGATGATCGACGACGCCCGCCAGCAGTCGGCGATGGACGTGCTGCCCGAGGACGCGGACCGGCAGTTCTACCTGCGGGCGCCGTGGAAGCGCATCATCGTGATGTTCGCCGGGCCCTTCATGAACCTGATCCTGGCCGTCGTCCTGTTCGCCATCGTGCTGATGGGCATCGGCGTGCCGACCGGTTCCACGACGACGGTCAGCGCGGTCAGCGCCTGCGTGGTGCCGGCCACCGCGGCCAGTCAGCAGTGCCCGCCCGGGGCGCCCCCGACCCCCGCCGCCGCCGCCGGTTTCCGGGCCGGGGACACGATCGTCGCGTTCAACGGCCAGCCCTTCGCCGAGCGCGACTGGCCGCGGCTGCAGGAGACGATCCGGGCCGCGACCGGCACCGTCACGGTGACGGTGGAGCGGGACGGGCAGCGGCTCGACCTGCGTCCCACGCTGATCACCACCGAGCTGCCCAGCCTGACCGACGAGAACGAGACGGTGCAGGCCAGCTTCCTCGGGCTGAGCCCGGTGCGGTTCTACGAGCGGCAGGATCTGGCCGCGGTCGGCGCCCAGATCGGTGACATCGTCGGGCGCACCGGGCAGGCCATCGTCGAGCTGCCGTCGCGGGTGCCCGGGCTGTTCGGCGCGGCGTTCCTGGGCGAGGAGCGCGACATCAACGGCCCGGTCGGCATCGTCGGCGCCTCCCGGATCGGTGGCGAGATCCTGGCCCTCGACGCCCCGGCCGCCGCCGAGCTGTCGATCTTCCTGCAGCTGCTGGCCGCGGTGAACATCTCGTTGTTCCTGTTCAACCTGCTGCCCATCCCACCACTGGACGGCGGCCAGATCTTCCCGGCCATCTGGGAGTCGATCAAGCGTCGCAGCGCCAGGCTGCTCGGCCGGCCCGACCCCGGCCCGGTGGACGTGGCCAAGCTGATGCCGGTGGCGTACGTGGTGGCGCTGGTGTTCATCGCGTGGAGCGGGCTGATCCTGGTCGCGGACGTGATCAACCCGGTGCGGCTGCCGCAATGAGGACGACGCCATGAGCGCGGCCGCCGACCTGGGCCGGGACGCTCGGCCGGTGGCCGTCTTCGACATCGACGGCGTGCTCGCCGACGTGACGCACCGGCTGCACTACCTGCAGTCCTACCCGCAGCGCTGGGACCGCTTCTTCACCGCGGCCGACCGCGACCCGCTGCTCGCCGAGGGCGCGGCCCGGCTGCGGGCGGCGCTGGTCGACCACGACGTGCTCTACCTGACCGGTCGGCCGGAACGCTCCCGGCAGCTCACGAAGCGGTGGCTGCGGCGGCACGGGCTGCCCACCGGACCGCTGCTGATGCGCGCGGACGACGACTACCGGCCCGCGCGCTGGATGAAGCGCGAGGCGCTGCGCGAGCTGGCCGAGACCCGCTCCGTGGTGTCGGTGCTGGACGACGACCCGGCCGTCGTCGAGTGCCTGACCGCCGACGGGTGGCCGGTCGAGCTGGCCACGTGGCTGCCGCACTCGTCGACCCTGCAGCGAGCCCAGGAGCGCCAGGGCCGAACCTGAGGCCGCGATTCCTTCCGAGGTGGTCGCGCTCATCCACCGGCACCCGACCCGGTAGGTGCTTCCGGCCACCGCGAGCGGCCATTCCGCCGGGTCGTGGGGATACTGGAGATCGTGACCGTCTCCCTCGGTATGCCCGTCCCGCCGGCCCCGACCCTCGCTGCGCGCCGCCGGACCCGCCAGCTGCAGGTCGGGTCGGTCGGGGTCGGCTCCGAGCACCCCATCTCCGTGCAGTCGATGACCACCACCCTGACCGCCGACGTCAACTCCACCCTGCAGCAGATCGCCGAGCTCACCGCGGCCGGTTGCGACATCGTGCGGGTGGCCTGTCCCAGCCAGGACGACGCCGACGCGCTGCCCGCGATCGCGGCCAAATCGCAGTTGCCGGTGATCGCCGACATCCATTTCCAGCCTAAGTACGTCTTCGCCGCCATCGACGCGGGCTGTGCCGCGGTGCGGGTGAACCCGGGCAACATCCGCAAGTTCGACGACCAGGTGCGTGAGATCGCGGCCGCCGCGAAGGACCGCGGCACCCCGATCCGGATCGGGGTCAACGCCGGCTCGCTGGACAAGCGGATCATGGACAAGTACGGCAAGGCCACGCCCGAGGCGCTGGCGGAGTCGGCGATGTGGGAGGCGGGCCTGTTCGCCGAACACGACTTCCACGACATCAAGATCTCGGTCAAGCACCACGACCCGGTGGTGATGATCCGCGCCTACGAGCTGCTCGCCGAGCAGTGCGACTACCCGCTGCACCTCGGGGTCACCGAGGCCGGGCCGGCGTTCCAGGGCACGATCAAGTCCGCGGTCGCGTTCGGGGCGCTGCTGCGCCAGGGCATCGGGGACACGATCCGGGTGTCGCTGTCCGCGCCGCCGGTCGAGGAGGTCAAGGTCGGCGCCCAGATCCTGGAGTCGCTGAACCTGCGCCCGCGCAAGTTGGAGATCGTCTCGTGCCCGTCCTGCGGGCGGGCCCAGGTCGACGTGTACAAGCTGGCCGACGAGGTCACGGCCGGACTCACCGGAATGGAAGTACCGCTGCGGGTGGCCGTGATGGGCTGCGTGGTCAACGGCCCCGGCGAGGCCCGCGAGGCCGATCTCGGCGTGGCCTCCGGCAACGGCAAGGGACAGATCTTCGTCAAGGGCGAAGTGATCAAGACCGTGCCCGAGCACGCCATCGTGGAGACGCTGATCGAGGAGGCGATGAAGCTCGCCGAGACGATGGACGTCCCCGGCGAGCCCGAGGTCACCGTCGGCTGAGCCGCGCGTCGACACCGTCGGCTGAGCCGCGCGTCGAGACCGCCGGCCGAGCCGGCGGTGCCGCCTGCGGGGTCGAGCCCGACACCGTCTGTTGATCGTGGGGCATCCCGTCGTGTCCAGCGCCGCGCGGGTCTGGCATCGTAAGAGGGTGCTTCGTCTCGCCGGAGCGCGGCTCCTCGACGACCGGGACCGCGCGGGTGTGCGATCGGTCCTGGACTGCGATCCGGTGGCCGCCTGCATGGTTGCCGCCCGGGTCGAGGTGGCCGGTCTGGACCCGCTGCGGCTGGGTGGCCAGCTGTGGGCGTTCGGTTCTCGCCTCGACGGGCTCTGTTTCGCCGGGGCGAACCTGGTGCCGCTGCGCGGCGAGCGGTCGGCGTTGCGCGCGTTCGCCGACCGGGCCCGCCGGCACGGTCGCAACTGCTCGTCGTTGGTCGGGCGGGCCGAGCTGGTGCTCCCGCTGTGGGACGATCTCGTCGATCACTGGGCGCCGGCCCGCGAGATACGGGCCGATCAGCCGCTGATGGTGCTGGCCGGGCGCCCGGTGGTGGCCCCGGACCCGTTCGTGCGCCCGGTGCGGCCGACGGAGCTGGACCGCTACCTGCCGGCGGCGATCGCGATGTTCACCGAGGAGGTGGGCATCGACCCGCGCGCCGGCGACGGTGGCATCGGATACCGGGCTCGGGTGTCGGAGCTGGTGTCGGCCGGCCGGGCGTTCGCCCGCTTCGAGCACGGTCAGGTGGTGTTCAAGGCCGAGATCGGTGCCATCTCCTCGCAGGTGGGGCAGATCCAGGGGGTCTGGGTGCACCCGGAGTACCGCGGCCGCGGCCTGGGCACGGTGGGCACGGCGGCGGTGGCGGAGCGGCTGGCCGCGATGGGCCGGCTCTCCAGCCTGTACGTCAACGGCTTCAACCATGTGGCCCGGTCGGCGTACGCCCGGGTCGGTTTCCGGCAGGTGGGCAGCTTCGCGACGGTGCTGTTCTGACGTTCGTCACGCACAGTAGCCAAGCTTCCGCGGATGATCTGCACGGCGTGTCGCCCGCGGCGGAGCCCAGTCCGGACATCGGTGCAGAAAGTGCCGGTCATCGCGCCGTTCGTCCGGTGAGAGGGACCATCCACCGATCATGTTGAGGGCAGCTCAGCCGATCGTGGTCTGATATGACTCAGGGTGATGGTCGTGGCTAGGATCCCTGGGGCAAGTGAGTGACGTTGTGTGTGTAAGGAGTCCGGATCCCTGTGGCTGACGGTATGCCGGCACCCGACCAGGAGTCGTTCGCGGCGGCGATCGACACCTCCGTCCCGCAGTCGCCGCGGGTGTGGAACTACTGGCTGGGTGGCAAGGACAACTACGAGATCGACCGGGTGGTGGGGGACGAGATCCGGTCGGCGACGCCGCAGATCGTCGAACTCGCCCGCTCGTCGCGTGCCTTCCTGAAGCGCGCGGTGCAACACCTCGCGGGCCCGGCCGGGATCCGGCAGTTCCTGGACATCGGGACCGGCCTGCCGACCGCGGAGAACACCCACGAGGTCGCGCAGTCGGTGGCGCCGGACGCGCGTGTCGTCTACGTCGACAACGACCCGATCGTGCTGGCCCACGCCCGGGCCCTGCTGCTGAGCTCCCCGGCCGGGGCGACCGCCTACCTGGACGCGGACCTCTACGACGCCGACAACATCTTGCGCCAGGCCGCGGACGTGCTGGACTTCTCGCAGCCGATCGCGCTGATCCTGCTGAACATCCTGGGTCACGTCCCCGACTGGGCGACGGCCAAGTCGATCTCGTCGAACCTGGTCGCGGCGCTGCCGTCCGGTAGCTACCTGGTCGCCTCCGACGCGACGAACGTGATCGACGGTGCGGCGCTGGACGCCGCGGCGCGGATCTGGAACGAGAACGCCAACCCCAAGTACCAC
>DATMDS010000237.1:0-12173 GCA_035557575.1 Pseudonocardia sp.
GAGCCGACCCGGGGCATCGACGTCGGGGCCAAGGCGCAGATCGCCTCGATCATGGCCGACCTGGCCGGTCGCGGCTACGGCGTGCTGTTCAGCTCGTCGGAGCTGGCCGAGGTGATCGCCATGGCCGACCGGGTGCTCGTCATGGCCAAGGGCCGGGTCACCGCGGAATTCACCGCCGACACCGTCACCGAGGAGAAGCTCGTGACGGCGTCGGCCTCGGACACCGTTCTCCAGGAGATCCGATGACCGTCGACACCGACGTCGCCACCGCTCCCCGGCCCCCGGCGCCTCCGCGGGCCGGCCGCGGCGCCCGGATCGGCCTGCTGCTGCTGAAGGGCCGCACCTTGCTGGTGCTGGTGCTGCTGGTGATCGTGTTCGCCTCGATCGCCCCGGAGTACCTCAGCCAGTCGAACCTGATCCTGATGACCAAGCACGTCTCGATCAACGCGATCCTGGCCATCGGGGTCACGTTCGTCATCCTGACCGGCGGTATCGACCTGTCCGTCGGGTCCATCGCCGGGCTCTCGTCGATGATCGCGGGTGGGCTGCTGTTCGACGGGCTGGACCTGTTCGGCGGCGGGCACCTGTTCTTCTCCGCCGCGGTCGTGATCCTGATCGGGATGCTGGTCGGCGCCGCGGTCGGGGCGCTGAACGGGGCGATCATCACCCGGTTCGGGGTGGCCCCGTTCATCGCCACCCTGGGCATGCTCTACGTGGCCCGCGGCTTCGCCCAGCTGCGCAGCGACGGCGGCACCTTCCCCGACCTGTCCGGCTCCCCGGAGCGGGGCAACGAGGGCTTCGGGTTCATCGGCGCCGGCAGCCTGCTGGGCATCCCGGTCGCCGTCTGGATCATGATCGTGGTCGCGGTCGCGGCCTGGGTGGTGACCACCCGCAGCCCGTTCGGCCGCCGGGTCTACGCGGTCGGCGGCAACGAGCGGGCGGCGGTGCTGTCGGGGATCCGCACCAACCGGATCAAGGTGGCGGTGTACGTCATCTCCGGGGCCTGCGCGGCGCTGGCCGGGCTGCTGCTCACCTCCGAGCTGGGCGCGGCCTACCCGGACACGGCCACCACCTACGAGCTGAACGCCATCGCGGCGGCCGTGCTCGGTGGCACCGCGCTGTCCGGCGGTCGCGGCACGATCATCGGAACGATCATGGGCGCGTTCGTGATCGGCTTCCTGTCCGACGGGCTGGTGCTGGTGGGCGTCTCGCCCTTCTGGCAGTCCGTGGTCAAGGGCGCGGTGATCGTGTTCGCGGTGATCACCGAACAGGCCCAGCAACGCCTGCAGGCCCGGCTGGCCGGGCGCACAGCCTGAACTCCCCACAACCCGACGAAGGGATCCCCACGATGTCACGACCACTGCGCCTGCGCACCGCGCTGCTCGGCGCGGCCACCCTGTTCACCCTGGCCGCCTGCGGTGGGGGCGGCGGCGCACCCGCCGACTCGGCCGCCCCGGCCAGCCCGGCCCCGGCCGAGAGCTCCAACCTGATGGTGATCATCACCCCGTCGCCGGACAACGTGTTCTTCAAGGCCGAGCAGGATGCCGCCTCTGCCGAGGCCAAGAAGCTCGGCTACGAGACGCTGGTGCTCAGCCACGACGACGACCCGACCAAGCAGAGCCAGCAGATCGACACCGCGATCTCCCGCAAGGCCGCCGCGATCATCCTGGACAACGCGGGTGCGGACTCCTCGGAGGCGGCGCTGCAGCGGGCCAAGGACGCCGGCGTGCCCTCGTTCCTGATCGACCGCGAGATCAACAAGACCGGGGTGGCGGTCGCGCAGATCGTCTCCAACAACGCCCAGGGCGCCTCGCTGGGCGGCCAGCAGTTCGCCACCGCGATGGGCGGTGAGGGCACCTACGCCGAGCTCACCGGCAAGCCCACCGACACCAACGCGGGCGTGCGCTCCAAGGGCTACCACGACATCCTCGACCAGTACCCGGGCCTGAGCATGGTCGCGCAGCAGAGCGCCAACTGGGACCAGGCCGAGGCGCTGACCGTGACCCAGACGATCCTGCAGGCCCACCCCGACCTGAAGGGGATCATCGCCGGCAACGACACCATGGCGCTGGGTGCGCAGGCCGCGCTGCAGTCCGCCAACCGCACCGACGTGATCGTGGTCGGCTTCGACGGCAGCCCGGACGCCACCGCGTCGATCCAGAACGGCGGCCTGGAGGCCACCGTGCTGCAGCCGGCCAGCCAGATCTCGCAGATGGCCGTGCAGCAGGCCGACCAGTTCATCAAGACCGGGTCGACCGGGCAGCCGGAGAAGCAGTCCGTGGACTGCGTGCTGATCACTGCGGACAACGCGGCCAAGGTCAGCAACTTCTCCATCACCGGCGCCTGAGAGGGGCGGGAATGCGCAGCTACACCGGCGGTCTGTGGACCTTCGGCCGGATCATCGACCGCTATGCCACCAACGGCTACGGCCCGGAGCTGTCCACGCTGGACACCATCGCGCTGGCCGGCGAGAGCGGGCAGCTGTCCGGGCTGGACCTGAACTACCCCTTCGACCCGGACGTGTCGGTGGCCGACGTGGCCAAGGCCATGGCCGCACACAACCTGGACACGGTCTGCGTCACCCCGGTGATCTACGACCGCGGCTTCCGCAGCGGCTCGTTCACCGCGGCCGACGCCGACACCCGGCGCCGAGCCATCGAGCTGGCCCACGAGTCGGTCGAGGTGGCCCGCGAGCTGGGCGCCGGGTACGTGAAGTTCTGGCCCGGCCAGGACGGCTACGACTACCCGTTCCAGGTGAACTACGGCGAGCTGCGCGCGCACGCCGTCGAGGCCATGCGGGACGTCACCGGCAACTTCCCGGACGTGCAGTTCGGCATCGAGTACAAGCTCAAGGAGCCGCGCAACCGGCTGTTCTGGTCGACCGCGGCGGCCACGCTGCTGGCCATCGAGGACACCGGGGCGGACAACCTGGGCGTGGTCGTCGACTTCGGGCACTCCCTGTTCGCCAAGGAGAACCCGGCCGAGGCGCTCACCCTGGTGCACGGCCGCGGCCGGCTGGTCGACATCGAGCTCGACGACAACTACCGGGAGTGGGACGACGACCTCACCGTCGGCGCCCTGCATCTGGTGGAGACGCTGGAGTTCCTGCACGTCGCGCTGCAGCTCGGGTGGGACTCCGCGTTCAAGCTGGACCTGTTCCCGTACCGGGAGGCCGCGGGCGACGCGGTGACCGAGAGCGTCGAGACGCTGAAGCGGCTGGAGGCCATCGCCGCGGCGCTGCCGATGGACGAGCTGCGCGCGGCCCAGGACCGGCACGACGCGATGGCGGCGACCCGGATCGTCCGGACCGCCCTGCTCGCGAACCCCCAGTAGAAACGGATCCACCTCATGAAGACCGATCCCGGTGCCGTCGACTCCTGGCACCGCTTTCGATCCGAGTTCGCCGCGGCCGGCCCGGACCGGAGGGCGACGATGCTCTCCGACCGGGCCGACCGGTCCCGCCGGCTCGACCTGCGGATGGTCAACCGGGCCGGGCTGGGGCACGTCGGCGGCGACATGTCGGTACTCGACATCCTGACCACGCTGTACTTCGCGGTGCTCCGGGTGGACCCCCAGGACCCGCGGTGGCCGGACCGGGATCGGCTGGTGCTCAGCAAGGGCCACACCGCGGGCGCGCTCTACGTGACGCTGGCCGGTGCGGGCTTCTTCGCCGAGTCCGAGCTGGACACCTTCGCGCAGCCGCACTCGGCGCTGAACGGGCACCCGAACCGGGCGGCGGTGGCCGGGGTGGAGACCAACACCGGGCCGCTGGGCCACGGCCTGCCGGTCGCGGTGGGGATGGCGGTGGCCGCGAAACTCGACGGCTCGCCGCGCCGGGTGTTCGTGGTGACCGGCGACGGTGAGCTGCAGGAGGGCAGCAACTGGGAGGCGGCCATGACCGCCGGCCACCGCAACCTCGACAACCTCACCGTGGTGGTCGACCGCAACCGGCTGCAGCAGGGCGCGCGCACCGAGGACACCGTCGGGTTGGACCCGCTGGACGCGAAGTGGGCGGCGTTCGGTTGGCGGGTGGTCGAGGTCGCCGGCCACGACCACCTCGCCCTGCTGGCTGCGTTCGATGCTCCCCGCGACGGGCGTCCGACCTGCATCATCGCCGACACGATCAAGGGCAAGGGGGTGTCCTTCATGGAGGATCGCGTGGAGTGGCACCACAAGGTGCCGACCGCCGAGCAGGTCGCCGCGGCGACCGAGGAGCTGACCCGATGACCATCGCCGCGGCCGCGCCGACGTTCGACTGCCGGGTGGCGTTCGCCGAGGAGCTGACCGCGCTGGCCCGGACCGACGAGCGCATCGTCGCGGTGTGCAACGACTCGGTGGGGTCGTCCAACCTGGTCGGTTTCGCGGCCGAGTTCCCGGACCGGCTGATCAACGTCGGGATCGCGGAACAGAACATGGTCGGCGTCGGCGCCGGGTTGGCCACCAGCGGCTACGTGCCGTTCGTGTGCGCGGCGGCCCCGTTCCTGACCGGACGGGCGCTGGAGCAGATCAAGGCCGATGTGGCCTA
This sequence comes from Pseudonocardia sp., assembly GCA_035557575.1. Lineage (GTDB taxonomy): Bacteria > Actinomycetota > Actinomycetes > Mycobacteriales > Pseudonocardiaceae > Pseudonocardia. Next base: position 4,526 of record DATMDS010000237.1, read on the forward strand.
CAGCCAGGCGCCGGTCGTGCTGTGCGGGATGAGCCCCGGGATGGCCTACGGCGAGCTGGGGGCCACCCACCACTCCATTGAGGACCTGTCCTGGCTGCGTGCGGTGGCCGACCTGGACATCGTGGTGCCCGCCGACCCGGAGCAGACCCGGCAGGCGGTGCGCTGGGCGGCCGGCGCCGGGCGCGGGGTGTACCTGCGGGTCGGCCGGTTCAAGGTGCCCTCGGTGACCCCGCCCGGGGTGGCGTTCGAGTTCGGCCGGGCCGCCCAGCTGGCGGACGGTGACGACGTCACGGTGATCGCGGCCGGCAGCATGGTCTCCCGCGCGCTGGACGCCGCGGGTGCCGCGGCCGCGGCCGGGGTGTCGGTGCGGGTGCTGGACATGTCCACCATCGCGCCGCTGGACCTCGACGCGGTGCGCCGGGCGGCCCGGGAGACCCGCGGCGTGGTGACCGTCGAGGAGGCGACCACCACCGGCGGGCTGGGCGCCGCGGTGGCCGGGGTGATCGCGCAGGAGCACCCGGTGCCGATGCGCATCCTCGGCATCGACCGCCGGTTCGCCCCGACCGGGGACACCGCGTTCCTGCTCGAGCACTTCGGGCTGACCGCCGAGGGCATCCTGGACGCCGTGCTGGGCCTGGCCGGGCGCGATGACGGGTGATCTCGTCCTGGCGGTGGACCAGGGCACCAGCTCCACCAAGTGCGTGCTGGTCGACGCGGCCGGCGCCGTGGTGGCCACCGGATCGGCGCCGGTGGGCATCGCCTACCCGCGGCCCGGCTGGGTGCAACAGGACGCCGACGAGATCGTGGCCAGCGTGCTCGCCGCGGCCCGCGGCTGCCTGGCCGGTGTCGACCCGGCTCGGGTGGCCGGGGTCGGGTTCTCCACGCAGCGCGAGTCGGCGCTGCTCTGGGACGCCGCGACCGGGCGCCCGGTGGGCCCGGTGCTCGGCTGGCAGGACCGCCGCTCGGTCGGGGTGTGCGAGCGGGTGCGGGCGGCCGGGCACCAGCAGGCGGTGCGCCGGCTCAGCGGGCTGCCGCTGGACCCCATGTTCAGCGCGGCCAAGATCAGCTGGTTGCTGGCCGAGCACGACCCGGACCACAGCCGGGCCGGCGCCGGCCGCCTGGTGGCCGGCACCGTCGACGCCTGGCTGCTGCGGGCGCTGACCGGGCAGGACCGGATCGAGGCCGGCAACGCCTCCCGCACCCAGCTGCTGGACGTGCGCGACGGGCGGTGGAGCGCCGAACTGCTGTCGATCTTCGACGTGCCGGCCGCGCTGCTGCCGGAGATCGTCCCGTCGGCGGCGGAGTTGGGCCGGATCGGTTCGGACGCCGGGGTGCTCTCCGGGTTGCCGATCCGGGCGGTGCTGGGCGACTCGCATGCCGCGCTGCTGGCCCACGGCCCGCGGTCGGCGGGTGGCGCGAAGGTCACCTACGGCACCGGTTCGTCGGTGATGCGGCTGGTGGACAAGCCCGACGACGACCAGTCGGCGGTGTGCCTGACGGTGGCCTGGGCCGCGCCGGAGCTGCAGCCGGCGCTGGAGGGCAACATCCGCTCCACCGGCGCGACGATCGTCTGGCTCGCGGAGCTGCTGGGCTGCACCCAGGAGCAGGTGGCGCAGCGCGCCGCCGGCGCCGCGAGCGCGGGGGTCTGCCTGGTGCCGGCGTTCGGCGGGCTGGCCGCGCCGTGGTGGGACGAGGCCGCGGTCGGCCTGATCAGCGGGCTCACCCTGGGCAGCGGGCCGGACCAGCTGGCCCGCGCCGGCATCGAGTCGATCGCGCACCAGGTCGACGACGTGGTCGCGGCGATGAGCGGCTCCGCCGGGGAGCTCACCCACCTGCTCGCCGACGGCGGAGCCAGCGCCAACGACGTGCTGATGCAGATCCAGGCCGACCTGTCCGGGCTGCCGGTGCTGCGGGCGCAGGACCAGCAGCTGTCCGCGTTGGGGGCGGCGCACCTGGCCGGGCGGGTGGCCGGGCTGTGGGCGGACCCGCCGAGCCGGCCCGGCTACGACAGGTTCACCCCGCAGCTGGCCGCGGCCGATGCCGCGCAGCTGCGCCGGGATTGGCGGGCCGCGGTCGCCCGCTCCCGCGGATCCGTCGACGGCCACCGGAACCTGACATCCTGACGCGGTGGCCAGGTGCGGTCCGCGCCGCCGACGCGGGCGCGACGCGCATCAGCAGTGGTGCAGCGCGCCACAACCGGTCAGCGGCGGGTGGGCCGGGCGGCGTGCCCGGTGGCTCGGTCGGTGCGGCACCAGCGTGGCCGCCGCCGCGACCGCGGCGACGGCGAGCAGCGCCCAGCCGGAGAAGCCCAGGATCCCCACGACCACCGCGCAGGCGATCCCGGCCAGCACCCGGACCGTGCCGCGCAGCAGTCGTGCGGCGGCCGCCGTGCACACGGCGTACACCGCGACGAACATGCTGGTCGGGAGCGCGACCAGGAGGTTGAGGGATATCGCGCCGGAGCCGGCCAGGCCGAGCACCAGCAGCCCGACCCCGGCGATCGCGAGCTGCAGCCGGCGATCGGGCCCGGTCCGCCGCCGCCCCGCGACCCGTAGCCGGTCCGCCAGCTCGGCGGCACCGGACAGGTAGGCGTTGGTCGCGGCCAGGGTCAGTGCGACGGCGGCACCGGCGGCGAGGTAGCGCCCCGCGCCACCGATGGCGACGTCCAGCAGCTCGGCCAGCGGAACGCCGCTGCCGGCCCGGTCCCCGAGAACCGCCACGGTGACCACGGCCAGTCCGAGGTAGATCGCCGCGGTCACGGCGAACGCGGCCCCGATGATCTGCGGCAGCTGCCGGCCCGGGTCACGCAGCCGCGCGATCAGCGGCGAGACCGCCTCCCAGCCGACGAAGGACAGCATCAGCACCGCCGCGGCCCGCCCGATCGCCCACCAGCCGTGCGGTGCGAACGGCGCCCAGTGCTCCGCCCGCGCGTGCGGGGCGGCGCCGACGGTCGCCACCCCGACCAGCACCACGAGCAACGCCACCAGGCCGAGCTGCAGGCGACCGCTGACCGACCGGCCGGCCAGCGTGCCCGCCACGACCACGGCGAGCAGGCCGGCCGCCACCAGCACCGTGCCCGTCCGGCCGCCGCCGACCAGGTCGGCCACGTAGGCGGCACCGATCAGGCAGACGACCGGGGCCCCCAGCACCACGCCGGCCAGGAAGCACCAGCCGACGACCCGGGCCGCCGCCGCCCCCAAGCCGGCGCGGGCGTAACCGACCACCCCTTCGGCGCCCGGGGCGCTACGCCCCAGCGCCAGGAACACGGCAGCGAGCAGGCCGGACAGGCCGAGCAGCAGCAGCCAGGCGAGCACTGCCGCCGGGCCGGCGATGGTCACCGCGAGGCCGGGCAGCAGCAGCAGGCCGGGGCCGAGCAACGCCCCCACGTAGAGTGCGATCCCGCCCGGTGTCGACAGGCCGGGAGAGGGGCTGACGTCCGCGTTGCGCATGCCCCGAGGATGCGCCGGGCGGCGCGGCACGCGATGGCGAACTCGAGGCCCGGGGGGCGTTCCTACGCAACATCGTTGCGCGCCGTCGCCGCGGAACCGCTGATCGTGCGGTCAGCGGCGGGATCCACGCAGCGAGCCCGGAGCGCCGCCGGACGGGTCGTACACCATGCACACCGCGTCCTTGTCCCGGTACCACTCGGACGCCCGCGGGTAGAGGTAGGAGACGTCCAGGGTGGAGTTCTCGTAGTCGACGCCGACGAACGGGGCGAAGTCGCGCCGGCAGGTGCGCTCGACCTCGCTGATCACCAGGTCCCGACCGGGATAGGCGGCGGTGGAGAACGTGAACGCCGCGTAGACCTCCGCGTAGTGCGGGCCGCCGCACGGCACCACCGTCACCTCGGCCGCCGCCTCGGCCTCCTCGGTGCCGGAACCGATGGGATCGTCCTGGATGCAGTCCCCGACCTGGAGCTCGTCGGAGGCCACCACCCGGGAACGTGGCGTTCCCGCCCCGTCACCGCCGCCCAGCAGCAGGATCGCGGCGATCGGCAGTACCAGCAGCAACCAGAGCGCGCTGACCCCGATACCCGCGACGGCCACGCCGCGGCCCTGCTCGCCGGACCGGCGGATCTGCGAGAGCGCGGTGAAGCCGAAGACCAGACCGAGTGGGACCAGCCCGAGCACACCGGTGACGAGGGCCGCGATGGCCATCGTGTTGGTCGCCGACGCGGGTGGGGGCGCCCAGCCTCCTGCGGGCAGGCCCGCCGGTGGCGGGCCGGGCGCGGGCCCGTGGTAGCCGATGGGCGGGGGCGGCACCTGCGGCCAGCGGGGCGGCGGCGCCGGGGTCCACGGTGGCTGCTGTCGGTAAGGGCCCTGCTGCACGATCGACGTCCCCCCGCGCGCGTCGTTCCTCGAAGGTGACGGACCGTATCGGATGTGCCGGAACGGGCCTCGCCGGCCCGCCGTCCGGTGTCATTACCGTGACGTGCATGGCACAGGACAGCTTCGACCGGACCGATCGCGCCATCCTCACCGAGCTGCAGCGCAACGGGCGGATGGCCAACGTGGACCTGGCCGAGTCGGTCCGGCTGTCCCCGTCGGCGTGCCTGCGCCGGACGAAGGCGCTGGAGCAGGCCGGGGTGATCTCCGGGTACCGGGCGGAGCTGGACCGGACCCGCGTCGGGCTCGGGCTGACCGTGTTCATCGCGCTCAAGGTCGAGCAGCACTCGCGGGCGACGTCACGCCAGATCGAGGACGCGCTGACCGCGATCCCGGCCGTCGTCGCCTGCCACGTGGTGTCCGGGGAGGCGGACTTCCTGGTCGAGGCGGTGGTGCCCGACCTGGGCGCCTACGAGGAGCTGCTGCTGGATCAGGTGCTGGCCATCGGGCCGGTCACCGACGCCCGCAGCACGTTCGCCATCCGCACCGTGCTCAGCCGCGGCCCGCTTCCGCTGCGGCACTGGCCGCCGGCGACCTGACCGGCGGCCGCGGTTCAGGCGGGTACCGGAGTCGGCTCGGTCATACCGAACCCGCCGACCTCGACGTCCACGCTCTTCACGTCGGCCTCCGGCGGCGCGAAGAAGCCCCAGAACGTGACGGTCGCACCCGGCGGCACCGATCCGGACCCGCTGGTGGCGTACTCGCTGGACGGGTTGGCCAGCTGGAAGAACCGGTATCCGCGGGTGGGGACGCGGCACAGCGCATGCCGGCGCTGGGTCGAGCGATCGGCCAGCGTGAGCCCGATCGGCTCGGACTGGTTCGGGGTCAGGCCGCTGCCGGGGCCGAGGTCGATCGCCGCCGACGTCGGGTTGGTGACCACGAGCTGGGCCAGCAGGTAGCCGGCCTGACGCTGCAGCGGGCGCACCTCGGCGCGCAACCCGGCGGTGGCGAGGTCGGTCGTGACGGGCAGCGCCTCGAGGGTGGCGGTGGCCACCGGTTCGACGTCGCCGGTGCGGATCTCGACCCGACGGTTCAGCGCGCGGCCGTCCGGATCGTCACTGCCGTCCGGCCGGGTGTTCGGGGCGACCGGCCGGGTCTCCCCGAACCCGACCGCCCGGTAGCTGAACGAGCCGCCGAGCACCGCCTGCAGCGCGCCGCGCACCGCCTCGGCGCGCCGCTCGGAGAGGGTCTGATTGGAGGCGTCGTCGCCGATGGCGTCGGTGTGCCCCTCGATGGTGACGGTCCCGCCGCCGCTGCCGATCTCGTCGTCCACGGCGGCGATGGCGTCCTTCGCGGCCGGCGTCAGGTCGGCCTTGGCGAACTCGAACAGCACGTCGCTGGGCAGCCGGATCTGCACGGACTTCTGGCCGCCGGAGTCGGCCGGGCCCGAGGTGGTGCACAGCAGCGGGCTGATCAGCGGCTCGGTGGCTCCGCTCGCGCGCAGCACCGGGTCGTCGACCAGCCCGGGCGCCCCGACCGGCTGTACCGGGACCTCGACCGGAAGCAGGCCGTCGATCAGCACGGTCAGCTTCGTGGTCTCCTCGGGTGGGGCGCTGAACATCGTGGTGACGGTGACGGTGCCCCCGGGCGGCACCTCCGCGTCGTTGCTCTCGCTGATCCGCCCCTGAAGTCCCTGCTGGGTGAGGACCTCGTACGCGGTGCCGCGGGGCAGATCGGCGAGCAGCAGCGCGCGCTCGATCTCGTCGATGCCCAGGGTGTCGGGCGAGAGCGGCTGGTCGGTGCCGTTGGCGAACTCGAACTGCAGGGCGAGCTCGGTGGCGCTCACCCGGATCAGCCGCAGGTTCGCACCGCGCACCGCCAGGGCGCTGGACGACGGCTCCGCGGTGATGCCCGATCCGGCGGCGGCCGCGGTCGTGCCGCTGGTGGTGCTCGCGACGGGTGATCCGCCGCCGGCCACCGACGTGGTGCAGCCGGCCAGCAGCAGGGCCATGGCCAGCTGGCGGACGACCAGGTGTGCGCTCACGCGCGCCTCCCTCGCGAGGACCCCCCGGACCGAATGGCTGCGCACAGTAGCGGCGCCCGCGCCCGGTGATCAATGGAGGCGACGGATCCCGGTGGATCAGCCGGCGGCGGGCACGGCGATCGGAGCACCGGCCAGGGCGGGCGCCTCCGCGGTGCGCCAGGCCCACCCGCCCATGACCACGACCGCCGCCACCTCACTGACGGCCAGCCCGCGCTCCACCAGCCCCAGCGGCACGAACTGCCACCACGGCACTCCGGTCAGCGGGCGCAGCAGAAATCCGAACAGGATCGTGGAGAGCCAGCCGAGGGAGACGATGCCCAGGATGCGCGTCCAGGCGGCGAACCGGCGGTGCAGCGGGTCGCCCCGCCAGCGGCTGCCCATGGCCAGCGCCGCGACCGGGAGCGCCATGAACGCCGCCAGGCTGGCGTAACGGTGGATGTAGCCGCCGACGCTCGGCCCGATCGACCAGTTCGCCTTCTCGAACGCGACCACGACCAGCAGCGTCATCGACCAGGTCAGCAGGGCCGCCGAACCGAGGGACGCCCACGGCAGCAGCCCGGCCCGCACGATCGCCAGCAGCACGAGCAGCGAGCCGACGGACAGGCCGACCACGGCGACGTCGAACATCCAGCCGAACTCGCCGAGCGCGTACTCGCTGATGGTCCGCCGGATCGGGTTCACCTGGGCCGCGGCCACGGCGTGCAGCGAGCCGATCAGGGCGGCGCACAGTGCGACGGCCGCGAAACCGAGGGCGGCGGCGAGGCGGACGGGCACAGGTCTCTCCCTCTGCTCGGAGTCGTCGTCACACATCCGTTCGCGGTGGCGCGGTCCACGGTTCGGTCATCGTGGCCACCGCACTCCAAGCTCCCAGGTCAACCCGGCCGGGGGCAACCACGAAACGCTCATTCCGGTGTACTCCGGTCGAAAGGGAGCTGCGCGCCGGCCAGGGGAAGACCATGCGAACAGCAGCTGTCGATCTCGGTGAACCCGGCGACGCCGGCCGACCGGGTTGCGGGTGTAGGGCCTCAGCCGCGCCGGCGTACCAGCCAGCTGCTGAGCAGGATGCCGATGCCGGCCGTCAGGGCCAGCACTCCGATCACGGCGACGCCGGTGATCTCGACCTCCGGGAACGGCAACCCACCGATGATCGAGTCGGTTCCGCTCGACTCCGCCTCGGTCCGGTCCGCATCGCTCTCGGGGTCCAACTCATCCGAGTCGCCGGAATCACTGCTGCCCGATCCGGTGCCGCTCGCATCGCCGCTCTCGGGATCGCCGCCGC
>DATMDS010000238.1:0-6039 GCA_035557575.1 Pseudonocardia sp.
GGTGCTGGACGGCCTGCTCTCGGACCCGCCACTGGTCATCATCCGCGAGGCGATCGTCGCCGTCTCGTTCTCCGTGCTGGTCCGCCCGGGCACGACCGCGGCCGATGTCCGGGTCGTCGCCTCGCACGCGCACGGCATCGCGCAGACCCGGGACTGGATCGCGGCGAACCTGCCCGCCGCCGACGTCCGCCCGTCCAGCTCCACCGCCGAGGCGGCCGCCCAGGTGGCCCGCGGTGAGGTCGATGCGGCCGTCGCGGCGCCGATCGCCGGGGTCGAGCACAAGCTGGTCGCGCTGGCCGAGGACATCGCCGACAACGCCGGCGCGGTCACCCGGTTCGCGCTGCTCGCGCCGCCCGGGCCGCTGCCCGCCCCGACCGGTCACGACCGCACCACGTTCGCCGCGACCACGCAGAACCGCCCGGGCACGCTGCTCGGCCTGCTCACCGAGCTGGCCGTGCGCGGCATCGACCTGACCCGCATCGAGTCCCGTCCGATCAAGGACCGGCACGCCGAGTACTGGTTCCACATCGACTGCACCGGGCACGTCGCCGAGCCGGCGATGGGGGAGGCGCTGGCCGCGCTGCACCGGCGCTGCGACCGGGTGCGCTTCCTGGGCTCCTACCCGCGGGCCGGCCGCCCCGGCGCGGGCCGCCCCTCGGATGCGGGGGTCCCGCTGGCGGCGGCGGACGCCGAGGTGTTCGCCGCGGCCCAGGACTGGCTGCGCGGGATCCGCGCCGGAAGCCTGGCATGAGCACGGTTCGGCTGGTGCTGGCCCGGCACGGTCAGACCGACTCGAACGTGGTGCACGCCCTGGACTCGAAGCCGCCGGGCGCCCCGCTGAACGAGCTGGGCCGGGCCCAGGCCGCGGCGCTCGGCGGCCGGCTGGTCGATGATCCGGTGACCGCGGTGTACGCCTCGTGGGCGATCCGGGCCCAGCAGACCGCCGCTCCGGTCGCGGCCGCCCACGACCTCCCGGTCACCGTGATCGACGACGTGCACGAGATCTTCTGCGGGGACCTCGAGGGCCGGTCCGACCTGACCGCCCGCGAGCTGTTCGCGGCGACCTACGCGGCGTGGTGGCAGGGCGACCTGGACGCGCACCTGCCCGGCGGGGAGTCGGCCCGGGAGCTGCGGGCCCGCTTCGTGCCCGTGCTGGAGCGGATCACCGACGGCGCCGCCGGGACCGTGGTGCTGGTCAGCCACGGGGCGGCGATCCGGCTGGCCGCCGCCGCGCTGCTGGGGGACACGGCGGAGACCGCGTACGTGCCGAACACCGGCCTGGTGGTGCTGCGCCGGGAACCGGCCGACCGCTCGCCGGAGCGCTGGGCACTGGAGCACTGGGACCCGGCGCCGGCCGTGCCCGGCGACGTGACGGCCGGCGGCGAAGCCGACGGGTCGTGAGTGCTCAGCCGTGCTCTAGCACGGCTGAGCACTCACAGGCGATGCTCATCCCCACCCGAGCTCGTGCAGGGTGTCCTCGTCGATGCCGAAGTGGTGCGCCACCTCGTGCACCACGGTCACCGCGACCTCCTCGACGACCTCGTCCCGGTCGGCGCAGATCTCGGTGATCGCGTCCTGGTAGAGCGTGATCCGGTCCGGCAGCACGCCGCCGTAGCTGCTGTCCCGCTCGGTCAGCGCGACGCCCTCGTAGAGCCCGAGCAGCTCGGGCTCGGCCGGGTGCCGGTCCTCGACCAGCACCACGACGTTGTCCATCGCGGCGGTCAGCTCCTGCGGGATCTCGTCCAGCGCGTCGGCGACCAGCAGCTCGAACTCCCGGCGGGTCAGCTGCACCCGGTGCAGTCTGCCATCGTCGAGCTCAGTACCCGCCGGGTTCGGGAGCCACCGGAGCGGGCGCCGACGGGTTCGCGGGCTGCTCGCCGCCCGCCGGCGCCGGGGCCGACCCGCCGTCCGGAACGGGAGCCGGGGCCGGGCTGCCCGCGGCCGGCGCGACCGTGTCGCCGACCGCCACCTCGCCCGTGACCGAACCGGTGACCGGGGCGAACCCGCTGCGGTCGGGCAACAGCGCGGCCAGGTTGCAGTTGATCTTCCGGGTGCCGGCGTTCCAGGACTCCTCGGTGACGTTGTCCCAGTACACCGTGAGCTTCTTGTTCTTGATCACATCGGGGCCGCCTGCGTAGGTGTCGGCGATCTTCGCGCACTCCGGCTGCAGGACCGCGTCCTGGTCGCTGACCTGCGGGAACGGCCCCGGGAACGTGGCCGCCAGGTCCACCACCCCGACCGTCTCCACCGCGTGCGGGCCGACGCAGGCCACCGGATCGCCCACGGTGCGCCCGTCGATGGCCAGGCAGGTCCCGGGCTCCTGCACCGCGGACTGGTCGGACTCCGCGACCCGGCCCACCGTCGGGTACAGCGCGCCGGAGCGGGAGGCGCTCTGCAGCCCGCAGCGCAGCTCCCGGTCGCCGTCCGCCCACATCGCGGCCGACGGCTTCAGCGCGCCCACCCGGAACCGGCCGACGGGGTCGAACTTCTGGTTCAGGTAGGCGAGCACGACGGGGCTGCAGCGCTCGTTGACCAGCTGCCGCCACTGGCGGTCGTCGGGCAGGGCGGTCTGGTCGGTCAGCGCGACCGGCCCGGCCTGCTCGAACAGGTGCGGCTGGCCGCAGTCGACCACCGCGGTGTCCGCGGCGTCCGGCCGGCTCCAGCTCAGGCAGGTGCCCGGCGTGGGCGGCGGAGCCGGGGCCTGCGCCGCGGCCGAACCGGACGGCAGCGTGGCCAGCGCACCGAGCCCGGGCACGCGCAGGCCGGCGAAGGAGTCCAGGCCGGCGACGGCGAGCATGACGAGCGCGCCGACCAGTACGCCCGTCCCGACCCGGCGCAGCGGGTGCGGCGGAAGTCCGTGGCCGGCTGGGGAGCGGCGGTCCGCCGAGCCGCGGGGCCGGAGGTCCGGCGGTCTCGACGGAGTGAGGAGTCCAGTCATGTCGACCGTCATCATGCCGTTACCAACGGACCGGGTCGTAGTCGCGGTCCGGACCTGCGCGATGATCGGTCGTCGGCGTGCTGCGAGCGTCACCCTTCCGGGTCGATCGCGCGGGGGTACCGTTCGCCCGCAGCTGTCGGCGTCCGCACCGGTCGGAAGGGGTTCGAGGAGTCGAGATGGTCGAGAACAATCGGGGCGAAGGGGATCCCGGTGACGGTGCCGAGCAGCCCGGCTCCGCCGGCCGCATGCGGTTCCAGGACGAGAACACCACCCCGGCCGAACCGACCCTGGCCGAGCGCAAGGCGCGCGAGCGCGCGCTGCGCCGTGAGCAGCAGGAACAGGAGGAGCGCGAGGCCGAGGAGCAGCGCTCCCGCACCAAGCGCAAGCGGGTCATGATCGGTGCCGGGGTCACCGTCGGGGTGGTCGCGCTGATCGCGGTCGGCTATGCGGTCGCGCAGCCCGAGGACGAGGTGCAGGCCCAGTGCGTCGCCGACGACGGCGTGATCGTCGACGACGCCAACTGCGTCACCCCGGCCACCGGCGGCAACACCACCTACTACGGCGGTGGCGGCGGGCTCTACCCGATCTTCATCGGCGCCGGCGGCCGGCAGTACCACTACAACTACGGCGGTTCCGGCGGCATCGGTGAGCGGGTCAGCGGCGGCACCACGACGGTGCCCCGCCAGGGCACCGTGGTGCGCACCAGCTCCGGTCGCACCACCACCAGCTCCGGCTCGGCGTCCCGCGGCAGCTCGGTCGACAGCGGCAGCAGCTCGGTGTCCCGCGGCGGGCTCGGCTCCAGCAGCGGCTCGTCCGGCCGCAGCTCCTCGAGCGGCAGCTGAGCCGTGCGACGGGAGACGGCGGACCCCCGCCCGGACTGGGAGCAGACCGTGCTCGGCCAGGGCATGGTCTTCGGCTCGCCCGGCCGCGGGGCGGGCGGCTCGCCGCGCCCGTACTGGGACGAGTCGGTGCACTACGTGTTCGAGATGGACGAGATCCTCTCCCTGGAGGCCGACGTCGAGGTCGTGCACTCGATGTGCCTGCAGGCCGTGGACCACGTGGTCACCACCGAACGCTTCCGCGACTTCGCGTTGCCGGAGTGGTGCTGGGAGGGCGTGGCCGCGTCCTGGCGGCGCAGCGACCCGCACGTCTACGGCCGGTTCGACCTGCGCTACGACGGCAGCGGGCCGGCGAAGCTGCTGGAGTACAACGCCGACACCCCGACCACGCTGCTGGAGGCGTCGATCCTGCAGTGGAACTGGCTCAAGGACACCCACGAGGGCGACGACCAGTGGAACTCGCTGCACGAGAAGCTGGTCGAGCGCTGGGGTGAGCTGAAGGACCGGATGCCCGGCGACGACGTGTACTTCACCTGGTCGGCGGGCGACTCCACCGGCGAGGACCACGTCACCGTCGGCTACCTGCAGGAGACCGCGGCCGAGGCCGGGTTGAACACGGTCGGGCTGGCCATCGAGGACGTCGGCTGGGACGTCACCCTGGACCGCTTCGTCGACCTCGAAGAGGTCCCGATGGCCGCGGTGTTCAAGCTCTACCCCTGGGAGTGGGTGCTCGGCGACGACTTCGGCAAGCACGTGGTGCGCAGCCTGCCGGAGACGCTGTGGGTGGAGCCGCTGTGGAAGGCACTGCTGAGCAACAAGGCGTTGCTCGCGGTGCTGTGGGAGCTCTACCCCGGCCACCCCAACCTGCTGCCCGCTTACCTGGACGATCCCGGCCTGCTCACCGAGTACGTGCGCAAGCCGCGGCTGGGCCGCGAGGGTGCGAACATCTCGATCGTCGCGCCCGGCTCGGAGACGGCTACCGGCGGCGTCTACGGCGAGGAAGGCTTCGTCTACCAGCTGTTCGACCCGCTGCCCGTGTTCGACGGCTTCCGCCCCGCGTTGGGCGCGTGGATCGTCGGCGACACCGCGGCCGGACTGGGCATCCGCGAGACCGTCGGTCTGGTCACCGACGACGGCGCCGCCTTCGTGCCGCACCGCATTCCCCTGTGATCGTGCCCCCGAGATCGTGAACAGCTCCCTGGAGGTTCCCGTGACACTGGCCCAGATCGACCCGGGCTTCTTCTCCGTGATCGGCCGCGGGGTCGGCGCGATCCTGCTCTACGCCATCGTCGGCGTGCTGCTGATGCTGCTCGGCTTCTGGGCCGTCGACGTGACGACCCCGGGCAAGCTGAACCAGCTGGTCCGCGATGGGCTACCGAACGCGGTGCTGGTCACCGCGTCCGGCATGGTCAGCATGGCGTTCATCGTGGTGGTGGCCATCTACGCGTCGTCCGGCTCGCTGACCGAGGGGCTGCTGGCCACGCTGATCTTCGGACTGGTCGGGATCGTCGCCCAGGTCGGCGGGGTGCGGCTGCTGGAGTGGATCACCGGGATCGACATCGGTGCCGCGCTGAAGGCGGAGCGGATCCAGCCGCAGGCGTACGTGGTCGCCGCCGCGCACGTCGCGCTGGGCCTGGTGGTGGCGGTGGCCATCCTCTGAGCCGCTGTCGAGCCGGATCGCCCTCAATCGGTTTGCGTCCCGGCAGCCGGCGTGGACGATTCCCGCCGTAGATAGACCCACTCCTCGCCGGGCAGCAATTCACGGGAGCTGCTCGGTGGTAGCGCTTCGCCACGAAAGCTCACGTCGACATCGGAACGAAAGTCGGCGATGACCTCCGTTTCGGCGTCGGCGACGATCTCGAGCTCGTCGGTGGTCGGCTCGTGTTCGAAGAGGAATCGGCTGTGGATGGTTCCCGGCTGCACGCTGATCGTCACTCCGCGAAGCGCTGGTGTCACCATGTCCCACAGCGCCCGTTGAATCGACAGGAGCGCCTCGATTCGGAGATCGATGTCTCTGGTCATGATGGCCTCGCAGGGACGATGTGGACCGAGCCGTCAGCGCGGTGGTGGACGATGCCCACGGAGGTCGTGGTGGCGCTCCCGTCGGGTCCGACGTACTCCCCGATCGGCCGACCGAAATCTATCCTCTGCCGAAATCCCGGCTGCCCGCGAGGAATCGAGCCGACCTGGTCACCCTGGCCGACCTGCCCGAGCAACTCCTTCGGGTCGGCACTGAGCCTGCTGCGTCCGGGCAGGTAGTTC
>DATMDS010000239.1:0-38990 GCA_035557575.1 Pseudonocardia sp.
GCGCGCCGCCGCTTCGGACTCCGCCCGCGGGAACGAGCGGATCGACGCCATGCGCAGCGCGGCCGGAATGCGGGTGGACGCCGGGCGGGACCGGCCGAGCGCGCGGCCGGCCGACCAGCGCGTCGGTGCGCCGCCGCAACAGCGGCAGCCCGAGCCGCGGCGGGATTCCCGCCCGCCGGACACCCGCTCCGCCGACGCCGAGTCCCGCAGCCCCGAGTCCCGGAGCGCCGAGTCCCGCGCCGCCGAGTCCCGGAGCCCCGCCGAGTCCCGGAGCTCTGCGGCGGCTTCCCCCGAGACCCGGGCCACGCCGGCCGGCACCGGGACGCCGGGGCCAAGCGGGACACCGGGGCCGGCCGGGCCGGCGGACGCCGGGTTCGGTGCCGCCGACACGCGAACCACGGCTCCCCGCACCGACACACCGCGTGAACCCGCAGCCGAGCAGCCGGCCGACGCCGGCCGGGACCAGGAAGCCGCCGACGCGACGACCCCGGCGGCCGACGCCGCGCCCCGCCGCACCCGCAAGGGCAAGCCGGTGATGCCGTCCTGGGACGAGGTACTGCTCGGGGTCCGCGGCCAGCGCTGACCTCCGGCGCGGCTCAGCCCAGCAGGCCCAGCAGCAGCACCACCCACGCCGCCGCCAGCCCCGCGGCGGTCCCGAGCGCCGGCCACCGCCAGAACGGGACGCTGCGCAGCAGGTACAGCGACGGCGCCAGCCCGATCCCCACCAGAAGGTTCGCCGGCACCCAGAGCAGACCGAACGCGTCGGCGAAGGCCCGGCTGAGCACCACGTCACCCATGGTCACGAACACCGCGGTGAACCCGGCCACGGCCAACCCGGTGGCCCACGGAGTGGACCCCGATCTGCTGGTGGCCGGTCGGATCGGGTGCGCCGCCCCGTCCGGTATGGACTCCACGACACCCGTTGTCGGGTCGATGAAGTCGACCGGGCGGCCCAGCACGTCCGCGACCCGCGATGCCAGCAGCCGCCCCCGCTGCCGCACGACCTCGTGGTCCTCCGGCCCCCCGGTGCGGGCGACGGTGTCCGCCAGTTCCCGCCACTCCCGAAGCGCATGCCGGAGCGCCGCCGGTATCGGCGGATCATCCGGTTCCCGCTTGTCCAGCACGACCGACCCCCCCGGATCGCTCAGCCCACTTCATCCCCCCGGTTACACCGTTCTCGCTCAGCCTACGGTTCGATCAGGGTGTGGAACGCCACGGCCGCCGCCGTCGCCACATTGAGCGAATCGACCCCGTCCGACATCGGGATCCGCACCCGCACGTCGGCGGCCGCGAGCGCTGCGGCCGACAGTCCCGGCCCCTCGGCGCCGAGCAGCAGCGCCACCCGCTCGCCGCCGATCGCCTCCCGGCGCAGCGGCACCGCGTCGGCCGCAGGGGTCAGGGCGACGATCCGCAGACCGGCCCGCCGCAGCACGTCCAGCGCGCCCGGCCACGGCTCGGGCAGCTCCAGGAAGGGGACCCGCAACACGTGCCCCATCGACACCCGGACACTGCGCCGGTAGAGCGGATCGGCACAGCGCGGTCCGAGCAGCACCCCGTCGACGCCGAGCGCCGCCGCGTTGCGGAACAGCGCGCCCAGGTTCTCGTGATCGTTCACGCCCTCCAGCACGGCCAGCACCCTGGCTCCGCCCAGCATCGCCTCCAGCTGCGGCGGCACCGCCCGGTCCGCGACGGCCAGCACCCCGCGGTTGAGATGGAACCCGACCACGGCGGCCATCGTGTCGGCGTCGGTCTCGTAGGCCGGGACCAGGAGTCCGGCCGTGTCGGCCGCCAGCTCGGCCAGCCGGCGTGGCACCCCCAGCAGCGCCCGCAGCGGGTAGGGCGAGGCCAGCAACCTGCGCACCACCAGCACGCCCTCGGCGATCACCAGCCCGCGGCCGCCCGGGCGGTCCGGCCGGCGGTCGGCGGCGGAGAGATCGCGGAAGTCGTCCAGCCGGGGATCGGCGGGGTCGCAAATCGGCGTGATGATGGCCACGGGCGAGCATGGTTCCAGGCCGAGCCACATGGCCCTATCTGCTACGACACTTCGCCGAACGTTCTCGGTCATCCGGTCGGCCGTAGCGTGGGACCCGGCGCTGTGTCACGGTGGACAACCGCGCCCAGGGCCCGATCATTCGCTGGCGATTGATCAGGTGAGCGGCCCGACCCGGGGCACCCAGGGAGGCAGCACACGAATGGGCCAGAACGTCGGCCGAACCACGTTCAGTCGGCGGGACCGGCAGCAGTACCGGATCAAAGTGCAGCAGTGCCTCGAGGTGTTGGCCACAATGCTGGCCGAGCAACCGTTCGCCCGGGACGAGCCGATGACCGGTGTCGAGGTGGAGCTGAACCTGGTGGCCGCGTCCGACCTCGGGCCGGCGCCCACGGCCGCCGGCGTGCTGCAGGCGATCGGGGCCGGCCAGTTCCAGTCCGAGCTCGGCCGTTGGAACCTGGAGCTGAACCTTCCGCCCCGGCCGCTGCCCGGCCACGAGTGGCGACACCTGGAACAGCACCTGCTCGACGAGCTCGGCATCGCCCGCGCGAAGGCCCGCGACTTCGACGCCGAGCTGGCGGTGATCGGGATCCTGCCCACCCTGCAGCGCCAGCACCTCGGCATCGACGCGCTGTCGGCGGACCGCCGCTACGTGCTGCTCAACGAGCAGATGCTCAGCTCCCGGGGGGAACCGGTGCGGCTGGACATCCTGGGCCACGAACCGGTCGGCCGCCGGCACCTGCCCCCCGACCACCTGGTGGCCGACTTCGACTCCATCGCCCCGGAAGCCGCCTGCACCTCCCTGCAACTGCACCTGCAGGTCCATCCGGACTCGTTCGCCGGCTACTGGAACGCGGCCCAGTGCCTGGCCGCCGTGCAGCTGGCGGTCGGCGCGAACTCGCCGTTCCTGCTCGGCTGCCGGTTGTGGGCGGAGACCCGGGTGCCGCTGTTCGAACAGTCCTGCGACGTGCGCACCCCCGAGCTGCGCAACCAGGGCGTGCGCCCCCGGGTGTGGTTCGGTGAGCGCTGGATCAGCTCGGTCCTCGACCTCTTCGCCGAGAACGGGCGCTACTTCCCGGCGCTGCTGCCGATCACCGAGGAGACCGACCCGGTGGCCGAGCTGGCCGCGGGCCGGGTACCGGAGCTGACCGAGCTGCGCCTGCACAACGGCACCATCTGGCGCTGGAACCGGCCGGTCTACGACGTTGCCGACGGGGTGCCGCACGTCCGGGTGGAGAACCGGGTGCTGCCGGCCGGACCGACCCCGGTGGACATGGTGGCCAACGCGCTGCTCTTCTACGGGCTGCTGCGCACGCTGGTCGAGGAAGACCGTCCATTGTGGAGTCGAATGTCGTTCGACGCGGCCGAGGAGAACTTCACCACCGCCGCCCGGCACGGCTTGGAGGAGCCGCTGTACTGGCCGGGCTCCGGCTGGATCCGGCCCGATGAGCTGCTGCTGCGCAAGCTGCTGCCGCAGGCCGCGGACGGGTTGGTCCGGTGGGGGGTGGCCGAGGACGTCATCAACCGCTACCTGTCGGTGATCGAGCAGCGCTGCGTGACCCGGCGGACCGGAGCGTCCTGGCAGCTGGACACGGTGGCCGCGCTGGAGCGGCGCGGGGTGAACCGGCCGGCCGCGCTGCACGGGATGATGGCCCGCTACCTGGAGTCGTCCACCGCGAACCATCCGGTACACACCTGGGCCCTGCCCGGCTGAGCGCGCTCCCCTTCACCATCGCAAACCGCCGGACCGGATCCGGCCTCCGCACGCCGGGCCCGCTCCTACCGTCGCGCCGGTAGCCATCGCGACACCGGACGGGGGAGCCATGCCCGATCGATCCCACCCACCCACGCCCCGGAGCGGACCATGAGCCCGTTCCGGCTGCGCGGGCGCAACCGCGACAGCGCCGCGCCGGACTGGCCGTCGACCGAGCCGGACCACGAGGAGCCGGACTGGGCGGCCGGCTTCCCGGCCACCCGGGCGGCGCGCCCCCTCGCGGTGCCGACCGACGACCCGCCCACCGACCCGTACGGCTGGCCCCCGGTCCCGGATCCCGCGACGCCGGCCGTGGCTGGATCGACGGCGTTCGATCCGGCATGGCCGATGCCCGAGCCGGACGCGGTTGCGCTGCCGACGGCATCGGACGGTGCCCGTTCGGCCGCGCCGCTCCCGAGGGCACCCGGCGGCGGGCCTCCGGGTCCGGGCCGGCCGGCAGCTCGTCCCGGGGCCACCGGTCCGGGACAGCCGACACCCGACCCGGCCGAGGCGGCCGGGCTGGCGGCCGCGTTCGCGGTCGACTACCTGTCCTGGGACCAGGACGACGTGGCCCGCCGGGGTCAGGTCCTGGCCGGCTACCTGCGCGAACCGGGTCCCGACCCGGCGTACCTCGGCTGGTCCGGAGCCGGCAGGCAGCGCGCCGAACTGGCCGTTCCCGGGCGGATCTGCGCTGACCCGCAGGGGCGGTTGCTGGTCGACGTCCGCGTCCGGGTCACCCCGTACGAAGCGGTCGGCGACGTCCGCAGCCGGGCCAGGCCGGGCGCGGCGGCGGGCAGCGCGGACGCCGCACCGGAACCGCGGGCGGGCACCGGGTCGGTGCCGGCGGTCGCCCCGGCGCCGGCCGGGCGCGGCTGGCGGAGCCTCCCGTCGCGGTGGGTCCGGCTGTGGGTGCCGGTGCTGTGCGACCGGCACCGGCTCATGATCGACAGCTGGGAGTCACCCGTTCCTCCGGCAGCCCAGCCGCCGGCGGCCCCGCCCCCGCGCGGCGAAGCACTGCCCATGGACGACCCGTTCGTCGACCCGCCCGCCGGCGGCGCAGCGTGACCGTGCGCCGCCCGATCGTGGCCGGGCTGAC
The DNA here is from genome assembly GCA_035557575.1 of Pseudonocardia sp. Classification (GTDB taxonomy): domain Bacteria; phylum Actinomycetota; class Actinomycetes; order Mycobacteriales; family Pseudonocardiaceae; genus Pseudonocardia. The sequence continues at coordinate 4,840 of DATMDS010000239.1, forward strand.
CCCCGGCGCCGGCACCAGCACGCTCGCCGCCGCCCTGCACGGCCACGACGGCGGCACGCTCTACGGCCGGCCGGACCGGCTGGACGTGCTGGTCTGCCGGTGCGACGAGCGCTCGCTGCTGCGGGTCGGGGCGCTCGCCACGGAGGCGACCCGGCCGGTCCTCGCGCTGGCCCTCGACCCGGCCGGTCGCGGGCTGGCCGGCTACGACCCGGCACTGCGCGCCCGGCTGGGCGCCCGCTTCGGCGGCGTCGTGGTGCTGCCCGGCGTGCCGCGCTGGCGCGACCGGGACGCCCGGGCGGAGGCCGCCGTGGTGCTCGGGAAGCCCGGGCACACGCTGTCGCGCCCGCTGCGGACCTACGCCGCGGCGTTGCGGCAGCTGACCGCGGCACTGCTGGGCACCGGCGCGCTGAACCGCGCGACGGCGCCACTGGTGGTGATCGGGCACCCGGCAGGAACCGCGCACCTCCGGCGAACGGGGTGACCGGATGGGCGCGATGCTGCGCCGGGTTCTCGCCTGCGGGCTGGCCGTGCTGTGCTGCACGCTGCTGACCGGCGCGGTCGCGCCGGCCCCGCCCCCGGCCGACCCCACATCCGGGGTGGACCCGGCCGCGCTCCCGTCCGCCGCGCGCGAGCTGCTGCCGCTGATCAGCGAGCTGACCGCGAGCCGCTGCCCGGAGCTGCCGCCGCTGTGGGTGGTGGCGCAGGTGCAGGCCGAGTCCGGCTGGGACGAGCGGCTGGCCGGGCCGGCGGCGGGCGGGCCGGCCGGGCTCTACCAGCTCAACCAGCAGAACTGGCTGGCGGCGGGCGGGGTGCCGTGGCCGGCGGACCCGCCGGGCCCGGGCAGCGACGTCACCTCCGGCGCCGCCCACCTGCGGATCGCGCTGCCCTGGGTCTGCGCCACCCTGCGGGCCGTCAGCGCGCACCTGGAGCGGACCGGCAAGCCCACCCCCGCCCTGGACGCGATGCTGGTGTGCCACGTGGCCGGCTGCGGGCGGGTGACCGGCAGCGCGACCGGTGTTCCGGCTCCGGGCGAGGCCGGCTGCACGGAGCCGTGTGCACGGGTGATCGCCCGCTATCTGGCCGCCGTGCACGCCAACCTGATGCGATTCGCCCTCCCACCCGTCCCGCCCCCGGCCGCCGCGCCCGCCCCGGCACCCGACGCCGGGCCGCCGCCCGACAGCGGCCCGCCCGCAGCCGGGCCACAGGGCCCGCTGCCGTGGACCGGCGGCGCGACCCGCTGCCGGCCACCGGACCCGACCGGGGGTGGCTGCGTCACCGGGGCCACCCGGCACGGCCTGCTGGCCGCCGCGGCGGCGTTCGGGGGCTGGTCGGGCGGCCCGGTGATCCGGTCCGCGGGCTGCTGGAACTCCCACGCCTGGAATCCGCGCAGCGACCACCCGCGGGGCCGGGCCTGCGACCTGTTCGCCACCGCCCCGGGCCGGTTCGCCGGCGGCGCCGAGCTCGCCGCCGGCTGGCGGCTCGCGGACTGGCTGCGCGCGGGCGCCGGGCCGCTGCGGGTCAGGTACCTGATCTGGCAGGGCCGCTACTGGGCTCCCGGGGTTGCGGACCAGGACGGGTGGGGGCGGCGCTACACCGGCGGCGGGGTCTACGACGTGCGCGATCCCACCGGCGGGCACTACGACCACGTGCACGTCAGCTTCCGGGAGTGAGCCGATGAACCGGATCCTCGGGCCGGCGCTGGCCGCCGCGACCGCCGCGACCGTGCTGGCGCTGGTCGTCGGATCGGGCTGGTTGCGACCGGTCGACCCGCCATCCGCCGCAGTGCTCAACGCCGGTGACCGCGCGGCGCTGGGCGCCGTGCCGGTGCGCCGCGGGCCGGCACCGGAGCCCGTCGACCCGACCGTCGATCTGACCGACCCGCGGGCGGTCGCCCGGGCCTACCTGATGGCCGCCCACTCGACCGGTGCCCGGGACGCCGGGCGCACCCGGCTGAGCGGCTCCGGGTACGCGCTGCCCGGCAGCCCGCCCGCGGTCGTCGGGTTGCTGGTGCTGGACCCGCCGCCGCCCGGGTCGGTGCGGACGGCCACGGTGACCGCAGTGGAGCTGCTGGCCGTGGGTACCGGTGATCGGCGCCGCGGCTACCGGGCCGAGCTGGGGTTGGCGACCGGGCCGCCGGGCGCGCCGGCCGCCCTCGAGCGGGCGATCCGGGACGTGGTGCTGGTGCGCGACGAGCAGGGCCACTGGCTGGTCGCGGCGGACACCACGGCCACCGTCGATCTCGACACCGGGGAGCGGTGATGTGGGCGGCCTTCAGGGAGCTGGACCGGGTGGTCAAGCGGTATGCGACCGCGACCCTGACCCTGCTGTTCGTGGTGATCGGGCCGGCCACCGCTGATCAGCCGGCCCCGGCGGGCCCGCCGGCCGCGGGCAGCCCGGCCGGGGTGGACCGGCTCGACGGCCGCCAGGGCGCCGACGGCGAGGATCCGGAGCGGGCGGCGCCGCGCCCCGACCGGTAGCCGTCCCGCAGCGGACGCGGATCGGGGCCCTGGCCGGCCGACCAGGGCCCCGATACCGTTTCCCTTACTGACGCGCCGCTCCCACCACGAAGCGACGTCGCTGAGGTTAGCCTAACCTCCACTCGGCCGCAAGCCTCGGTGTCGCGCACCCCGGCTCGAGAGCCGGACCCGGGGCCTGGCCACCGTCTAGGCTGCCGCCGTGCCGGATCCGCCCCCGCTGCTGCGTCATCTCGACGACATGCGCCTGGTGGTCGCCGTCGGCACCGGGCTGTGGCTGCTCGGCGCGCTGGCCCTGCTGGCGGCGTGGCTGCTGGCCGGCCGGCCGCTGGACCTGTGGTTCACCACCTGCGTGGCCGGGGCGGTGCTGGGCGCCGTCGGCATCGGCATCTTCAGCTGGCAGCGGGCCGCGGCCCGGCGCGGCTCCCGGACCGCGCAGCAGGGGGTCCAGTGACGTTCGTGGGGGCCAGGCGCGTTGGCGCTGAGCGTCGGTGGCCGCCGCACTAGGGTGCCGGGATGAGCCAGCGACCCACCGCAGTCGTCACCGGCGCCAGCTCCGGGATCGGCGCGGCCACCGCCCGCGCCCTGGCCGCGGCCGGCTTCCGCGTGGTGCTCGGCGCCCGCCGCACCGACCGCTGCGCGGAGATCGCGGCCGAGATCGACGGCACCGCCGTCCGCCTGGACGTCACCGACGCCGAGTCGGTGGCCGCCTTCGCCGCCGCGGTGCCGGAGGCCAAGCTGCTGGTCAACAACGCCGGCGGAGCCAGGGGCCTGGAACCGGTGGCGCAGGCAGCCGAGGACGACTGGCGCTGGATGTACGAGACCAACGTGATCGGGACGCTGCGGATGACCAAGGCGATGCTGCCGGCGCTGCTCGCCTCCGGCGACGGGCACATCGTGACCGTCACCTCGACCGCGGCGCTGGAGGCCTACGACAACGGAGCCGGATACACCGGGGCCAAGGCCGCGCAGGCGATGCTGCACCGCACCCTGCGCGGCGAGCTGCTCGGGCAACCGGTGCGGCTGACCGAGATCCTGCCCGGGATGGTGCAGACCGATTTCTCGCTGGTCCGCTTCGGTGGCGACGCCGAGCGGGCCGAGCAGGTCTACCGCGGCATCACCCCGCTGTCCGCCGACGACATCGCCGACGTGATCGCCTTCGCCGCGACCCGGCCCAGCCACGTCAACCTGGACCAGATCGTGATCAGGCCACGGGCCCAGCACAGCGCCCGCCGCCACCACCGCCTGTGAGTGCTGCGCCGTGCTAGAACACGGCTCAGCACTCACGACCACCTACAGGGCCGACAGCGCCTTCCACTGGTCCCAGCTCAACGTCCAGTCCCAGATGTCGCCGTCCTGCGCGGAGAGCTTCACCGGGGTCCCGGTGACCTCCACCGGGTCGCCGTAGAGCGCGGTGTCGTAGTAGGCCTTGGCGTCGTCGGTCGCCAGGTTCACGCAACCGTGGGTCACGTTCGACGAGCCCTGGGCGGAGGTCGAGTCCGGGTTGGCGTGGATGAACTCGCCGTTGTTGCTGATCCGCACCGCCCACTTCTCGACCAGGTCGTAGTCGTAGCGCTCGCTGACCATGCGCTTGTTGGTGAACTTCTCGCTCACCACGTGGATGCCGGATCGGGTGTTGCGGTTCGGGTCCGAACCCAGCCCGTAGCTGGCCGGGTAGTCGGCCACCTTCTTGCCGTCGCGCATCACGACCATCCGGAAGCTGTTCACGTCGGCCTTGACGATCTGGGCACGGCCGATGGTGAACGTCGAGGAGATGTCCTGCGCACCCCAGGAGCCCTCGCCGTAGTCGACGCCGAACAGCTTCGCCGAAACGCTCACCTCGGTGTTCGCCGGCCAGTACTCCTTGGGGCGGTAGTCCACCCGGGATCCGCCGCCCTCGTCGGGCAACCATCCCCAGGCGCCCACGACCGGCACCGACGTGGTGATCGACAGCGCCTTCTCGGCCGCGGCGCGGTCGTCGACGTGGCCGTTGAACTGGATGCGGATGGGCGCCCCCACCCCCACGGTGCGGCCGTCGCCGATGTTGAGCGTGCCGCGGACCGCCTTCTTCGGGGTCACCGTGCTGAACGAGCCGGCCAGCGGTACCGACTGGCCGTCGGTGCCGGTGGCCTTGCCGGCCCAGGTGTAGGAGCCGCCGTAGTCCAGCGGCTCGGTGCTGCTCCACCCGGTCTTCTCGGTGTTGAGCTCACCGGGCACCGTCTTGCCGTCGGCATCGGTCAGGGTGACCTCGTCGAACGTCCCCTTGGCCACCTCGGCGGTCGCCGTGATGGCCGGCGAGGAGTCGTCACTCCCGACCGCCGGGGTGTAGGTGATGGCCGCAACCGGAGGCGGGGGCGGCGGGGGCGGCCCGGCCGGGGCACCGAACGTGCCCGAGGTGGCGATCACGACAGCCACCCCGACCAGCCCGATCAGGGCCACCGCCCCGATCAGCAGATTTCTACGCACGTCGCTCCTCAGTGCCCGTCCCCCGGGCCCACTTCTCCCGCAGCCGATCCTTCGGCGACGGTCGTGAGTGCGTGGCCGTGCTCTAGGACGGCTGCGCACTCACGGGCGCGAAGCGCCGAGGCCAGGCTACCGATCCGGATCACAGCCGGCAGCGGACCAGTACCGGCTCCGGCTGCAGCACCACACCGCACTGCTTCCGCACGCCGTCGCGCACCTCGCGGGCCAGCCCGATCAGGTCGGCGGTGCTGCCCGAGCCCCGGTTGGTCAGGGCCAGCACATGCTTTCGCGACAGCGCCACCCGCCCGCCCGGACCCGGGTGACCGCGCCCGAAACCGGCTCGTTCGATCAACCACGCGGCCGGGATCTTCACCAGGCCTGCGCCGGCCGGCCAGCGCGGAGCGCCCGGCGGCGCCTCCCGCTCGGGCAGCACCGGGTTGGTGAAGAACGATCCGGCGCTCCAGGTGTCGTGGTCGTCGGCGTCGAGCACCATGCCCTTGCCGCGACGCAGGCCCAGCACCGCCGCCCGGACGCGCTGCGCCGGCAGCCGGGCCCCGACCTCGACGCCGAGCACCCGAGCCAGCTCGGGGTAGCGGATCGGCGCGCTGTCGCCGCCGCCCGGCAACGCGAACCGCACCCGCAGCACCACCGCGTCGGTGCGGCCCTTGAGCATGCTGGTGCGGTAGCCGAGCCCCAGCTCGGCGGCCGGCACGTGCGCGCGGACCCGGTCCGCGGTGCGGTCGTACAGGTCCACGTCGACCAGCAGGTCGGCGATCTCCACGCCGTAGGCGCCGACGTTCTGCACCGGCGTGGCCCCGGTGCGCCCGGGGATGCCGGACAGGCACTCCAGGCCGCCGAACCCGGCCGCCACGCTGGCGGCCACCACGCCGTCCCAGTCCTCGCCGGCCTCGACGGTGAGCAGCACGGTGCCGTCCGGGCGCCGCTCCAGCTCCCGCCCGGCGCTGGTGACCAGCACCGCGGTGCCGGGCCAGCCGTCGTCGGCGATCACCACGTTGGAACCGCCGCCGATCAGCAGCAGCGGCTCGCCGCCCGCGTCGGCGTCGCGGATGGCCGCCACCACGGCCTCGGCCGAATCGGCCTCCACGAGCCGGCGCGCCGGCCCGCCCAGCCGCAGGGTGGTCAGCGGGGCGAGCGGGGTCAGCACGGGCAGGGCCACGGCCACCAACCGTAGCGGGCCGCTGACGGGCCCGAGCCGGCGATCACCGGCGACGGGCCGGCGGCCGGGTAGCGTTCGACCTCATGTCCCGACAGGTCGATTTCCGCTCCCCGCTGCCGCACCCCGCTGACGCCGTCTTCGCCGTGATGATCGATCCGGACTACCTGCGGGCCCGGCTGCAGCAGATCGGCGGGCCGGGGGCGGCGCTGCTGGAGCACACCGCCACCGGCGACGGCGCGCGCTACCGGCTGCGGCAGGGGCTCGACAAGTCCCATTTGCCGCCGCTGGTGCAGAACCTGGTGCCCGGCAACCTGGTCATCGAGCGGACCGAGACGGTGCGTCGGCAGGGCCCGGGCAGCTACGCCGGGGACGTGGACGTGCAGGTGCCGGGCACCCCGGTGACGGCGAGCGGGCGCAGCACGCTGCGCGACGCGGCCCCGGGCAGCGAGTTCGCGGTACACGCCGACGTGACGGTGAACGTGCCGCTGCTCGGTGGCCGAATCGAGGAGACGATCGTCGGGAACATTCAGCAGCTGCTGACCGCGGAGACGAAGTTCACCGAGTCCTGGTTGAACCGGCAACACTGATCCGCCCTCCCCCGGGCCGCCTTCCCCCGGCCTGATCACGGCGGCGCCGCCGCACCGTGTCGATCAGCCAGAGCAGCAGCCCGACAGCCGGGAAGGCCGCGCCGAGCACCGCCACCCCGGCCCAGCCGTGCAGGCTGTACACCCACGCCGACATGCCGCTGCCGGTGGCGCCGCCGAGGAAGTAGACGGTCATGTAGGCCGAGTTGAGCCGACTGCGCGCCTCCGGCAGGAGCGCGTAGACGATCGTCTGGTTGCTGATGTGCACCCCCTGCACGCCCAGGTCGAACACGATCAGCCCGACGGCCAGCGCGACCAGCGAGCTTCCGCCCCACCCGAGCGCGACGAAGGACAGCGCGGTCAGCGCCAGGAACACCCCGACCGCGGCGTGCGCCCGGCCCCGGTCGGCCAGCCGGCCGGCGAACCGGGCGCCGAGCGCGCCGGCCACCCCGAACAGCGAGAACAGCCCGATCAGCGCGTCGGACAGGTGGTAGGGCTGACCGGCGAGCAGGAACCCGATGCTCGTCCAGACCGCGCCGAACGCCGCGTAGCTCGACGCGCTGTAGGCCATCCGCCAGCGCAGCACCGGCTCCTCGCGGACCAGCACCAGCACCGAGCGCAGCAGCGCCGGGTACCGCATCCGGGCGGCCGGGGCCAGCACCGGCAGCGTCCGCCAGAGCAGCACGGCGGCGACCGCGGTGAGCAGCGCGCCCAGCACGAACACCGCCCGCCAGCCGACCAGCTCCGACACCAGCCCGGCCACCACCCGCGACAGCAGCACCCCGATCAGCAGCCCGCTCATCACGGTGCTGATGACCTTGCCCTGCTGGCCCTCCGGCGCCAGGTGCGCGGCGAACGGCACCAGCACCTGGGCGGCCACCGTCAGCAGCGCGACGGTCGCGGCCGCGGCGGCCAGCACGGCGAGCGTCGGGGCGATCGCCACCACGAGCTGGCCGAGCACCACCACCGACAGCATGGCCACCGTCAGCCGACGGCGTTCGAGCAGGTCGCCGAGCGGCACCAGGGTGGCCAGGCCGAGCGCGTAGGCCAGCTGGATGAGTGTGAGCACGGCGCCCACCGCCGAGCTGGACGCGCCGAACTCGTCGGCGATCGCGGCTTCCAGCGGCTGCGCGTAGTAGTTGTTCGCGATCACCACTCCGGTGGCGAAGGCCATCGCCGCCACCGCCCGGCGCCGGGTGCGGTCCGGATCGTCGCGCTTCACGTCCCGAGCATCCCCCGGCAGCATCGATCGCGCTCTCGAGACGGCCGTCGCGGTGGTGTGATCCGGGTCGCCGAGGTCGGGGTGACACGATGCCGGTCGTGGACCCCTCGGCCGACCGGCGCTACGTCATCACCCTCAGCTGCCCCGACACCACCGGCATCGTGGCCCGGATCTCCACGTTCCTGGCCGAGGCCGGCGGCTGGATCGTCGAGGCCGGCTACCACTCCGATCCGGCCACCAACTGGTTCTTCACCCGCCAGGTGGTGCGGGCCGACTCGCTGCCCTTCGACGCCGGCGTGCTGCGCGAGCGGTTCGCCGAGGTGGCGGCGGAGCTGGGCGCCGAGGCGAGCTGGACGGTCACCGACACCGGCGTGCCGAAGAAGGCGGTGCTGCTGGTCAGCAAGGAGCCGCACTGCCTGCACGATCTGCTCGGGCGGGTCTCCGCCGGCGAGTTGCCGGCGCAGCTGGCCGCGGTGATCGGCAACCACGAGGGGCTCGGCGACATCGTGCGCGCGCACGGGGTGCCGTTCCACCAGGTGGCCTTCCCGGCCCCCGGCACCGACGGCGGGGCCAAGGGCAGGGCGTTCGGCGAGCTGCGCGAGCTGGTGGCGGCCTCCGATCCGGAGGCGGTGGTGCTGGCCCGGTTCATGCAGATCCTGCCGCCCGAGCTGTGCCGGGCGTGGGCCGGGCGGGCGATCAACATCCATCACAGCTTCCTGCCCTCGTTCGTCGGGGCCCGCCCGTACCACCAGGCCTACGCGCGGGGGGTGAAGCTGATCGGCGCGACCTGCCACTACGTCACCGAGAACCTGGACGCCGGCCCGATCATCGAGCAGGACGTGATCCGCGTCGATCACGGCGACACCGCGGCCGACATGGTGCGCCGCGGGCGCGACATCGAACGCCTGGTGCTGGCCCGCGGGCTGCGCTGGCACCTGGAGGACCGGGTGCTGGTGCACGGCAACAAGACCGTCGTGTTTCGATAGGCCGTGAGTGCTGCGCCGTGCTAGAACACGGCGCAGCACTCACGACCGGGTCAGTGGCCGCGGACGCGCTGCGGACGGAACCGCAGCGCCACCGAGTAGGTCTCGGCGAACACCTCAGGGCTGCCCCACGGGCCGCCGGTGATCCGGTCGCCGTACTTGGCCAGGTACGCCGGGTTGTCCGGCGCTCCCGGCTCGTCGCTCACCTCGGCGATCTCACCGGTGAGCACGACGATGTCCCCGCCGTCGCCGTCGCCGTCGAGGTGCAGCGCCACCCGGGGTTGCCTGCGCAGGTGCTGCAGCCGCTTGGCCCGGTGGTCGCTGTAGATGAGAGCCGATTCGCCGTCCCAGAGGAACCAGATCGGCGCCGGCTGCGGGGTGCCCGAGCCGTCGACCAGGGTCAGCCAGGCGACGGGCTCGTCCCGCAGCCGCCGGGCCACCCGGGCACCGAAATCGATGCCCGGGTCGGGAAGCACTGAGGTCATGACGGCAGGAACGGCGCCGCGCGGCGCCGGATTCCCGAGTCGGGGGCTCAGGCCGGCTTGATGTTGGCGTTGGCCTGGAACACGTTGCCCGGGTCGTACTGGGCCTTGATCCGGGCGAGTCGCTCGTACTTGGTCGGGCCGTAGGTCGAACGCAACGCGACGTCGTCCATCTCGGCCATCAGGTTCACGTAGGCCCCGGGCCCGGCGGCGAGCGGACGCAGCGCGTCCCAGATCCCCCGGACCCACTGGCGGTCCTGCACGAAGACCTCCGGATCGGGCGTGAGGCACTCGATCGCGATCACGTACTTCATGTCCCGCCGGCCGCCGAAGGCGGTGTCCTCCTCGCCGACCTCGGCGTAGGCACCCCCGAATGGGAAGATCAGCAGCTCGGAGAGCGGTGACGTACGGGCCGGCAGCCGCTCGGCGATGGCGTCGACGGCCGCGTCCGGCAGCTCGTCGAGGTAGAGGCCCTTGGTGTAGGCCCGGACCCCCCAGAAGGCGCCGTCGTCCAACATCTGCTGCAGCGCCACATACGGGATCGGCATGGCCGCATCGAACAGCGGATCGAGGGCCTCCCGAACCGGCGCGAGCGCGGCGGCGTGCTCCTCCGGCGTCCCGAACCCGACCATGATCACGGCGACTCCGGGCGCGAAGTGGTGCTGCTGCGGCACGAAGGGCGCGGGCGGGGCGCTGATGCAGGCGATGGCCGGGCTGATCCCCGGCGGCAGGGCCCGGAAGCAGTCCCTGGCCGCCCGCAGGGCATGCGCGGCGCGGTCCTGCTCCACGAACACCATGCCGAGCTGCACCATCGGACCGACCGGGTGCAGCCGGAACTCGAACTCGGTGACCACCCCGAAGTTGCCACCGCCACCGCGCAGCGCCCAGAACAGGTCCGGGTGCTCGGTGGCGCTGGCCCGCACGCAGCGCCCGTCGGCCAGGACGACCTCGCAGGATTCCAGGTTGTCGATGCTCAGCCCGTGCAGCGGGGTGAGCCATCCGAAGCCGCCGCCCAGCGTGAGCCCGCCGACGCCGGTGTGGCTGACCGTGCCTGCCGGGACGGCGAGACCGTGCGCCTGCGTGGCCGCGTCGAGCTGGGCCAGGCTGGCGCCGCCCCCACATCGCGCCCGCCGCGCCTGCGGGTCCACGGCGACCGTGTCCAGCGCGCTCAGGTCGATCATCAGGCCGCGCTCGGGGACCGCGGCGCCCCAGTAGCCGTGCCCGCCGCCGCGCACCGCGACCTCGAGGCCCTGGGTACGGGCGTACGCCAGGGCGACGGCGATGTCGGTCGGACCGTGCACTCGCGCCACCACGGCGGGCCGGCGGTCGATGTCGCCGTTCCAGATCGCGCGGGCCTGTTCGTAGCCGTCGTCGCCGGCCACGAACACGGGGCCACCCATCGCGGCCCGCAGGGCATCGAGGTCACTGATCGTCTGGGTCATGGATGTACTCCTCCCACCGGGCTCCTGCGCCACGGTCGCTACTCCAAGGAGCGCGTTCTCGGAAGGAAGATACATTCGCAGACGGCGGATACCGATACCCGAAACGCGAACGGCGCCGACGCGGACCGGAAGTCACGCGCCGACGCCGTTCACCACGCGAGGGGCTTACGCGGCCGCGGCCACCGTGGCCGGCTCCAGCGCCAGCGTGAGCACCTCCGACACGTCGCTGACCGGGTGCACCTTCAGCTGCCCGCGCACCGACTCCGGGAGGTCGTCCAGGTCGGGCTCGTTCCGCTTCGGGATGATCACATCGGTCAGCCCGGCCCGGTGTGCGGCCAGCAGCTTCTGCTTGACCCCGCCGATGGGCAGCACCTTGCCCTGCAGCGTCACCTCACCGGTCATGCCCACGGTCGAGCGGACCGGCCGCCCGGACGCCAGCGAGGCCAGCGCCGTGGTCATCGTGATGCCGGCCGAGGGACCGTCCTTGGGCACCGCGCCCGCCGGCACGTGCACGTGCAGCTTCTGGGCGGCGAGCGAACCGGCCAACCCGCGCGAGCGCAGGTAGGACAGCGCGATCGACACCGACTCCTTCATCACGTCGCCCAGTTGCCCGGTCAGGGTCAGCCCGGGCTCGCCCTCCATCGCGGTGGCCTCGATGAACAGCACGTCACCGCCGGTGCCGGTGACCGCCAGCCCGGTGGCCACGCCGGGCACCGAGGTGCGCTCGGCCGACTCGGGCGTGAACCGCGGCCGGCCCAGGAACGTGACGAGCTGGTCGGCGTCGATGTGGACGGGGCGGTCGGTCTCCGACACGTCCAGCGTGACCGCGACCTTGCGCAGCACCTTGGCCAGGCCGCGCTCCAGCTGCCGCACCCCGGCCTCCCGGGTGTACTCGGCGGCGATCATGCCCAGGGCCACGTCGGAGAACTCGACGTCGTCCGGGTCCAGCCCGGCCTTGGAGATCTGCCGCGGCAGCAGGTGGTCGCGCGCGATGGCGACCTTCTCCGCCTCGGTGTAGCCGTCCAGCGTGACGACCTCCATCCGGTCGGCCAGCGGGCCGGGGATGGCCTCGCCGACGTTCGCGGTGGCCAGGAAGAGCACGTCCGACAGGTCCAGGTCGACCTCGAGGTAGTGGTCGCGGAACGTGTGGTTCTGCGCCGGGTCGAGCACCTCCAGCAGCGCCGCGGTCGGGTCGCCGCGGAAGTCACTGCCCACCTTGTCGATCTCGTCGAGCAGCACGACCGGGTTCATCGCGCCGGCCTCCCGGATGGCGCGCACGATCCGGCCGGGCAGCGCTCCGACGTAGGTGCGCCGGTGCCCGCGGATCTCGGCCTCGTCGCGCACTCCGCCCAGGGCGACCCGGACGAACTTCCGACCGAGCGCCCTGGCGACCGATTCGCCCAGCGAGGTCTTGCCCACGCCGGGCGGACCGACCAGGGACAGCACGGCTCCCGAACCACGGCCGCCGACGCGCTCCATGCCCTTGCGGTCACGCCGCGCGCGCACCGCCAGGAACTCGATCAGCCGCTCCTTGACGTCGTCCAGGCCGGCGTGGTCGGCGTCCAGGATGGCCCGGGCCGCCGCCAGGTCGTGGTTGTCGTCGGTGCGGGCGTTCCACGGGATGTCCAGCACCGTGTCCAGCCAGGTCCGGATCCAGCCGGATTCCGGGCTCTGGTCCGACGCCCGCTCCAGCTTGCCGACCTCGGTCAGCGCGGCCTTGCGCACGTGCTCGGGCAGGTCGGCGTTCTCCACCCGGGTGCGGTAGTCGTCGGCCCCTTCGGGCTCGTCCTCACCCAGCTCCTTGCGGATCGCGGCCAGCTGCTGGCGCAGCAGGAACTCGCGCTGGGTCTTCTCCATGCCCTCGCGGACGTCCTTGGAGATCTTCTCCGAGACCTCCTGCTCGGCCACGTGCTCGCGGGTCCACCCGATCAGCAGCTCCAGCCGCTTGACCACGTCGACCTCGGCCAGCAGCCGGGCCTTGTGCTCCAGGTCGAGGTAGGACGCCCAACCGGCGGTGTCGGCCAGCTGGCCCGGGTCGGTGATCTGCTGGACGGTGTCGACGACCTGCCAGGCCCCGCGCTGCTGCAGGATGCCGACGACCAGCGCCTTGTACTCCTTGGCCAGCTCGGTGGCCCTGCCGGTGACGGGCGGGTCCTCGACCGGGGTGACCTCCACCCACAGCGCCGCGCCCGGCCCGGTCACCCCGGAGCCGATCTGCGCGCGACTCTCACCGCGGACCACCGCGACCTTCTCCCCGTTGGGGAGCCTGCCGACCTGCTCGAGGACGGCGATCGTGCCCACGGCGGCGTACCGGCCGTCGAGGCGGGGAACGATGATGACCTTGCGATCCACGCTGGATGCCGCGTCGACCGCTGCCTGGATCTCCGGCTCGTCGAGCCGGACGGGAACCACCATGCCGGGCAGCACCACCGAGTCGGCGAGCGGAAGCACCGGCAGCTTCAGCGTCTCTGTCATGACCGACTCAACCGTTACACCGTTGAACTTGTTCCAGCGTTCAAGAAAGTTCGCTGTCCGCGAACTGGAGAGCCTTGAGTCAAGCCGCTCTACTCCGCGAACGTCTCCCACCCCGGCCCGGTCATCGGCTGGTAGCCGTGCGGGACCCGACCGTCCAGGCGGACGAGCAAGCGGAAGTGTGACGGCACATCGACCTCCGGGTTAACGTGCTCGACGACCATCGTCATCGCAGCCGGATCGGAACGGACGACCTTCAGGTAGCCGAGCAGTAGGTCAGGCACGTAACCCAGGGCAACTCCGCCCGACGAGCACACCAGGATGGCTTCGGGGTTCTTGGTGTTCGTCGGTTCGTCGCGCAGCACCAGCCGCTCGCCTCGGGCCAGCGGCGGCAGTATCCCCTCATTTACGTATCGAATCCCGTGAACCAGGAACCGGCAGGTCGTCATATCGTCCTGCCGCACCTGGGGGATCGGAAAGACCTGCACCGTGTCCCCGCTGCTCCGCCCCTCCGACCGGGCCAATTGCTCCCAAGGCGAAGCGTCCTCGCGTAGATCCAACTGGCGAAGGAACCGGGAGAAGTCCGGCCGTCGCGGACTCATGATGCGCTGTGCAAACAGTGGGAACAGCGTTGCCGAGGTGTAGGTCCGGGCGAGGTCCGAGAAACCGACGAACGGCTGAAAGTCGACGACCTGGGACGCACGCTGGAGGTAGCGGAAACGGTAACCGAAAGCCCCGTGTTCGAGCAGGCCAACGGGCGCGATGAGACGAGTGGTGGGGTGCTGCCACGCCACCACCAGGCTTCCGACCGATCGACCGACGTCCCAGCCCGCCGTCCCGCCGATAGGGGTCGCCCGATTGACGAGGTCCTCAACACTCATCGAGCAGCCTCCTCCGGTTGAGATCCAGCAACCTGACCACGAACGTACCGGCGACCTCCGACAATCCCGGAACCCGAGCCACGACGGCATCGACATCGGCTGGCCGGATGCTGTCCAGCCGGTCGGCCAGCCTGCGCTTTGCAGTGTGCCCACCGGCCAACACAACCGCGCGACGCGCGAACTCGACCAGCGTCGGGATCTCTGACCTCGGAGCCTGCGGATCGTGTTCGAATCGACGTGCCTGACCACCACGGTGAGGCGCTCGGGCCGTTGCTCGCGGGCGAACCCGGCATCGGTGAGGTTGAAGCCGACACTGCTCGCGTGGTCGAAGGACGGGGCCAACCGACGCCGGTCCGGCTCGATCACATGAACGAGGGCAGCCCAGTTCTGATCATGCCGATCCTGGTTGGCCACCAAGCATCCAGAGCTAGGTAACGCGCGAACAGCTCGGCAGCCGACTGCAATTCGCCGCCCGCCGGTGGCTCGCACGACCGCAGCGCGGCAAAGATGTTCTCCAGGTTGTGCCCTGGTCGGCCGGGGATCGGACGGGGTCGGCCGGTTGCGTCCGGCTCGGCCCCCCGGTACCCGTCCACCACCTCGCCGAGCAGCACATTGCCGCCGACGATGGCCCACGGCACCGGCACGACATTCCGGGAGATCGAACCCTCGACGCCGTCGCGCACCGCAAGATCCACGTCGGCACAAGGAGCGCCAAGCAGGGGAGCCAGCTCGCTGACGATCTTCTCGGCCCAGTCCTCGCCCTGGCGATGCCCGTTCTGCGCGATGACGACGGGCTTGAAGAGCCAGTCCTGCGATCGGTCCTCGCCTCCGCCGGGCTCCCGCAGCCAGTACTTCTCGTTGTCGCCGATGGTCTCGACCCGGACGACCGCCCACGATGTGACGTCGACCCGCTCGAACCTGCCCGGCACGCGGCGGAGAGTACGCGGTGCTCCCGACAGCCCGAAGAAGATCACATCTTCGCCCCACCAGCACCGACTCCGCCGGGCACGAAGTTATGATGATCAACACGACCTGTCGATCACCACAAGCTCGCTCTCGACGCCTCAGGCCGGGTCAGCGGGCGAGGCCGTCCACGACCTCGGTGCCGGGCAGGCGCGCGGCCAGGGCGCCGGGCAGGGCCAGCTTGGAGTGCCGCACGCCGCTCCCGATCACCACGGCCGGCGCCGCAGCCACCGCCGCATCCACCAACACCGGCCAGTCCTCGGGTAGTCCGATCGGGCAGATCCCGCCGTACTCCATTCCGGATCGGGCCACGGCGTCGTCCATCGGCGCGAACGACGCCTTGCGCGCGTTGAGTCGCCTGCGCACCAGCCCGTTCACGTCGGCGCGGGTGCTGGCCAGCACCAGGCAGGCCGCGTAGCGGGTGTCCTCCCCGCGCCGCCCGGCCACCACCACGCAGTTGGCCGAGCCGCTCAACGGGGAGCCGTAGGCGGCACAGAACTCGGTGGTGTCGGCCAGCGCCGGATCGATCTCGGCCACTCCCACCAGGGCCGCGTCGGCCGGATCGAGGGACTTGAGCGCGGCGGCCACCGGGGCACCGAGGAGGTCAGGACGATCGAGGGCGGGCACCGCGACCAGGGTGCCGAGCACGGACCAGTCGCTCACAGCCCGCGTCCACCGCCCTGCACCCGGACCAGCGCCGGCTTCACGTCGACGATGTAGACGAGCACCGCGACCAGCGCGGCCAGCCAGAACAGTCCACCGCTGCTGCGCGGCCCACCCTGAAAAATGATCAGGACCAGCAGGCTGGCCCCGGTGATGCCCAGCCAGGCCGGCTTGCTGAGCTTGTCGGCGGCGGTGAAGGCGTCGGCGCGCTGGGTCAGTGCGTGCACGAAGGCGTAGCCGCCGACCGGGATCGCCGCCAGCCACAGCCCGAAGAGGATGTAGTAGTCGAGCCTCAACAGCACGTCCACCGACCCAGACTACGTGCACATCCAGCACTCGCCTATTGCCGGCCCACCGCGCGCCACCGCAGGAGCGACGACGCCCCCGGAGCCGGCTGCGGCCCCGGGGGCGTCGATCGAGCGGGATCAGCTGTCGGCGGGCGGACCGTCGACGCTGGTCGGGCCGGTCGGGCGGGCGGCCGGCTTGCCGGCCGCGCCCCGTGCCGCGGTCCGCGATGTCGACCTGAGCACCGTCCGATTGGCCGCCCTGCGGCTGGCGCTGCGGGTCTCCTGCGCCACCTCGTCACCGGTGGCGGCGATGCCGTCGGCGACCTCGGCACCGGCGTCGGCCACGGTGTCGGAGGTCCTGCGGGTCACCGTGCCGACGGTGTGCGCGGCGCTGGTCGCGAACCGCTGGGTCGAGCGGGCCACCCGCTCGCCGGTGAAGCGGGTCTGCCTGCTGACCGCACCCAGGGCCTTCTCCCCCGCGTCACGGGCTTCCTCCACGAGGTGGTCGACGCGGGCGTCGAGCTTGCCCGAGTAGGTCTCCAGGGTGGCGACGGCCTGCTGGAACCCGGGCTGAGTGCGGATGCGGCCCCAGGTCTGCTCGCCGCGCACGGCGAACTCGGCGTAGGCCTTCTCCATCTGCTCGCGCAGCTCGTCGAGGGCCTTGCGCAGCTCCTCGGCGTTCATCCGCTGCGGCAGCGCGGCGAACCGGTGCGCGGTGTGTTCGGTCTGCTGGCCGGTGCGGTCACGAGCCTCCGCGGCCCGGGCCCGGGCGTCGGCGATGGCCTGGGTCGCGTCGGTCACCGCCTTGGTGACGGCGGCGACGGCCAGGTCGCCGGCCCCGAGGGCGGCGAGCAGCGGGTTGCGGGCGACCTCCGCCCGCTCGGCAGCGCTCGTGGCGGCCTGCTCGCGGGCCGTGCGGACGTCCGCGGCGTTCGGCAGCGAATCGACCATTGTGATCACTCCTCTTGCTGGTGCGGGGTGGCGGCGTCCTCGTCGGGAGGCCGCCGGAAGGACTGGTAGATCTCCAGAAGCGCCTGCTTCTGCCGCTCGGTCAGGGTCGGGTCGGCGAGCACGGCCTCGGTGACGGCGCTGGGCGACCGCTCCTCGAGGATCCCGGCGCGCACGTAGAGGGCCTCCGCGGAGATCCGCAGACCGCGGGCGATCTGTTGCAGGATCTCCGCCGACGGCTTGCGCAGCCCGCGCTCGATCTGGCTGAGGTACGGGTTGCTGACCCCGGTCGAGCGGGCCAGCTGACGCAGCGACACCTGGGCCAGCTCCCGCTGGCTGCGGATGTAGCTGCCGATGTCCTCGACCTTCTGACCGACGACGTGGGCGACCCGCTCGGTCGGTTTCTCCGTCGAGCTCACCGTCGACCTCCCCTGTGTCGACCTCTCCTGGCCGGACGCCACCGACGCTACGCCGGAGTGCTAGCTGTTGCAAGCGAAACGCTTGCAAGAGGCCGCGAGCGCCGCGACACCTTGGTCGTGAGTGGCGAGCCGCGTTCTAGCGCGGCTCGCCACTCACGGGCCGAAGGCGAGCTGGCCGACGGTGTAGATCACCAGGCCGGCCAGTGCGCCGACCACGGTGCCGTTGATCCGGATGAACTGCAGGTCCCGCCCCACCTGCAGCTCCACCTTCCGGGAGGTCTCCTGCGCGTCCCAGCGCGCCACCGTGTCGGTGATCAGTGTGGTGATCTCGCCTCGGTAGTGGCGCACCACGTAGCCCGCGGCGTCGCCGAGCCAACCGTCGATCTTCGCCCGCAGCTCCGCGTCGCGGCCGAGCCGGGTCGCGAAGGCCACCAGCCCGTCGCGGACCCGCACCCGCAGCGCGCTCGACGGGTCCTCGGCGGCGTCCAGGATCAACCGCTTGACCGTGGCCCAGGCCTGCCCGATGAAGCGCTGCACGTCGGGATGGGACACGATCTGCTGCTTGATCCGCTCGATGCGCTCGATCGTCTCCGGGTCGTTCTGCAGGTCGGCGGCGAACTCGACGAGGAAGGTGTCGATGGCCTTGCGCAGCGGGTGCTCGGGGTCGGTCTTGACGGCCCACGAGAAGTTCTGCGCCTCGGTGTACACCCGGTCGGCGACGAGGCCGTCGATGAACCGCGGGGACCAGCTCGGCGCCCGGTCCTGCACGATCCGCAGCACGGTCTCGCGGTTGGCCGCGACCCAGTCGTAGGCCCGGTCGAAGACCAGGTCGACGATCCGGTGGTGGCTGCCGTCGGACAGCACACCCTGCAGCACGGCGCCGAGCGGCGGGCCGACCGGGCGCTCCATCAGCTTGCGCACCAGTACCTGCTCGATCACCTCCTGCACGTCCTCGTCGCGCAGCACGGTGACCACGCCGCGCGCCGCGGTGGCCAGCTCCGCGGTCACCCGCTCGGCGTTGTCCGGCTGCGCCAGCCAGGCGCCGACCCGCGACGACACCTGCACCTGCGCGAGCTTGCCCCGCACCACGTCCTCGGACAGGAAGTTCTCCCCGACGAAGTCGCCCAGGCTGTTGCCCAGCACGTCCTTCTTGGTCGGGATGATCGCGGTGTGCGGGATCGGCAGCCCCAACGGGCGCCGGAACAGCGCGGTCACCGCGAACCAGTCGGCCAGTGCGCCCACCATGCCGGCTTCGGCCATGGCCCGCACATAGCCGACCCACACCGGCCCACCTTCCGCCTCCCACCAGCGGGTCAGCAGGAACAGCACGGTCGCGGCCAGCAGGAACCCGGTGGCCAGCTGCTTCATCCAGCGCAGGTCGCGCTCGCGGGCGGCGAGATCCATCCGGCCGAACCCGAGCCCGACCTCGACCACCGGCCGACCCGTGGCCGCCCGCCCGTTGTGCGCGCCGTCGTCGCGGTCGAGGGTCTCGACCGGTCCTACCTCGGACGGGTCGGGAACGTCCGATCGGGGGGAATCCGGGATTGCCACGAATCCATACTGCCCGCCCGGTCGTAGACATGGAGTTCGACTCGGACATCCGGGGCGACGCCGCGGCCCCGCGGCGGCTGCCGCGGGGCCGGGCCGGACTTTCGGAAACCCGAGGGCCGTGATCCGGCCCGCGGGAGCGGTACCGCCTCGCCGTGATTGCCCCACGGCGAGGCGGGCTCCCGCGAACGGGGCCGGGCCGGGACGTGGATCTGGCCGAGTGGGTCTGGCCGGGGTCGGTGGTAATCCACCGACCCCGGCCACGTTCGTGGTGCGGCCGCGCGTCGCGGGGCTCGATCGCCTGCGGGGTGAGCCAGCGGGCGCCGCACCGCCGGTGGTGCCGGTGTGCCCCGGCGCGACACGACGTGCCGCGTCAGCGGGGCCGGACCGGCCACCGGCTGCGGTGCTAGGACCGCATTCCCACCGCCGCCACACCGGCGGGCCGCTGGGCGCCCGGGTGCGACACCGGGACACCGGGACCGGGCCCGGCGTCCGTCGCGGCGTCGAAGATCAGGCCGGCTGCGGCAGCCCGGAAGCCGCACTGGGACGGCGCCACCCGCCAGTGCACCCAGCCGTCCGGAACCTCCGACGGCGGAGCCGGGACCGCATCACCGGCGGTGTGCCAGACCACGTCCTCGGCCGCGGCCAGCCCGGCCGGCAGCTCGGCACCGGCGGTGACCGGGAACCACCAGGATCCGGTCGGCGTCGCCGCCACCGGCACCACCGCACCGGCGTCGCGCAGCGCGCCGCAGATGGCCCGTCCGCGGGTGGCCGTGACCTCCAGGACGTCCACCACCCCGCCGGTCAGCAGCAGCAGGGTGCCGTCACTTCCCGCGACCACGGGCCACCCGTGGTCGTCCAACTCATGCGCTGCGGCGCGCAGCTCCGCGCCGTACACGGCGCGGTAGCTGTCCCAGCCCGACATCTGACAACCTCCTGCTATCGGCCCGGTCCGCCCGGTCACCGGACGGGTAGGCCACTTGTTCAACTCGCATCTGCTGTGAGTCTCAACACCGACTATGAACCCTCGGGAACGCACTGTGCGCAGCAACGCGGTAACCGCGCGCAACACCGAGACGAGCGGAGAAGCCCGAGCCGGCGTGTCGGATCCGCTTCAGGAAACAAGGGCTGGCCGGTGCAGAAGCCGGGGTCGGCGGTTAGGCCATTCGGCGGTAGCGCCGGTCGGCGCAGCCGCCCGTCGGTCAACGGCGGTGCGGATCGCGCCGGTGTTGCCGGTCACCGGAGGCGCCGGATACCTGGGACGCGTGTTGCTGGAGTTGTCGCGCGGGGCAGTTGTGCGGCCGGGCGGGGGATGCGGGCCATCCGCATCGAGATCGTCAACCGGTCCGGGTCCGGGTTGCTGGCCGCCGGGAGGGGCAGTCCCGCCACCGACGGCAGACCGGCCGGGAAGACAGCGGTGCCGGCGTCCCGAAGGAACGCCGGCACCGAGGCTCAGAGGGTGAGCGTGGCTCTACAGCGGGCGGACGCTGTCGGCCTGCGGGCCCTTGGCGCCCTGGCTGGCCTCGAAGGAGACCCGCTGGTTCTCCTCGAGGGTCCGGAAGCCTTCCGACTGAATGGCCGAGTAGTGGACGAAAACGTCCGGGCCGTTGTCATCGGTCGCGATGAAGCCGAAGCCCTTCTCGGCGTTGAACCACTTGACGGTGCCCTGCGGCATACCTGTTCTCCATACGTGAAGCGAACCCGTGCCGGCACGTTGCCGACCGGAAGGCTGCACGGATACCGCTGACGGACGTCGAACACGAGTTCCTTCGAACGCCTGCGAAACCCACCGTCACTCTCCACGGACGCTTCACAACGATCGAGGAAGAACCGACTGCAACCGCGCACGAATCTATCACGCGTCCGGGGCACCGGTGCACCGATGGTGCACGCGTCGGCGCCCGACCGGTGGCGCCGCCGCAGGGACCGTGAGCTGCCGGAACAGGACCCGCCGGCACGGCCAGGGTGGGCGCTGACTGATCAGCCGTCGGCCGGCGCCGACTCGGCGCCGCCCGCCGGGCGGATCGAGTGCTGACCCATGAACACCCGGTTCCGGCCGGCGTTCTTGGCCGCGTACATGGCCGCGTCCGCCACCTTCAGCAGCGCCGGCAGGTCCGAGCCGTCGGCCGGCGACGTCGCGCCCCCGATCGAGACGCTCAGCTCGGAGACCACGATCTCGCCCGCCGCGGCGGGCACGACGATCTCGAGCTGTTCGATGCGCCGCCGGATCCGGTGCGCCGCGGCCTCCGCCCCGGCGCGACCGGGATCGCCGTCCGGAGCCGGCATCAGGACCACGAACTCCTCGCCGCCGAACCGGCCGACCAGGTCGTCGTCGCGCACCGCACCGCCGATGGTCTTGGCCACCGCGATCAGCACCTGGTCTCCGACCAGGTGCCCGTGCCGGTCGTTGACCTGCTTGAAGTTGTCGAGATCGATCAACAGCACGGTCGCGTTGCCCTCGAACCGCGCGATCCGCTGCACCACCCGATCCGCCTCGATGTGCCAGGCCACGGAGTTCAGCAGGCCGGTCTTGCCGTCGATGCTCGCCTCCTCCTCGAGCTGGCGCACCAGCACGGTGCGGTGCAGCACGATCAGCGGCGGCAGCACCAGCACCGCGTAGAGCGGGCCGAACGTGGCCATGGCCGCCGCGGTGAGCGCGCCCATGGCCAGCGTGGCGAACTCCAGCACGGTGTCGTGGCCGAGGCCGAGCACCTGGCGGACGGTCGCCCAGTTGCGGTGGGGCGCACTGAGCACGATGACCGTCACGATCAGGGCCATGTTCACCACCGCGTAGGCGAACACGGCTACGACCAGGGATAACAGCCCGGTCAGGGTGTGGAACGGATCCGGGCCGCCACCACCGTGCCCGATGATCGCCCCGGCCGCCTGCACGGCCAGCACCACGGTCGCCGTACTGAACAGCACCCGGTGCGGCGGCACCCCGTGCTGTCGCCAGATCCGCAGGTAGAGGTGGCCGTAGATGATGGCGACGATGACGCCGGCCAGCACCGGCGGCAGCAGCACGGCTGCCGCGAAGTTCCACACCGAGCTCAGGTCGATGTGGGGGCTCTCGTCGGTCTGGCGCCGGATCCGCTCCACCCCGAGCGACGCCTCGGAGCTGAGCACTCCCGCGACGGCCAACACGGCCATCGAGAGCACCATGTGCTCGTCTACCGGACGACCCCCGTGCAGCCCGCCGACGGCCAGCAGCACGACCGCCAGCAACTCGACCAGGAAGATGACCGACAGAACGGATCGGGGAACCGCCCAGACGGACCAACGGGTGATCCTCAGCGGATCATCCCGTCGCAATGGCATCTGGTTGACACCTTTCAATGGTCACGGAACGTAATGTCCGCATATCCCCCGTACGGGCGGATGGTAGCCGTATCGCGACCGACCGTCAGCGGCCGCCCGTCCCTTCCACGCCATCGATCGACTCGCGTCGACCGGGCGGCGACGGCGGCGAATGCCGGCATCCAGGGGTCTTCGACACCCGCATCGAACCTCGGAAAGGATAGGCGCGACGGCCCGATCCCGCAGGCTCGGCGGCCCAGGGAAGTCCAGAGGTGTGGCCAGGGGCGGGGTCGAACCGCCGACCTACCGCTTTTCAGGCGGTCGCTCGTACCAACTGAGCTACCTGGCCGTACCGGCGCACTGCCGGCCGATCGAGAAGCGACCCAGACGGGACTCGAACCCGCGACCTTCGCCGTGACAGGGCGACGCGCTAACCAACTGCGCCACTGGGCCTTGCTGTAACAACTACCATCTCGTACCCCCAACGGGATTCGAACCCGCGCTGCCGCCTTGAAAGGGCGGAGTCCTAGGCCGCTAGACGATGGGGGCTTGGACCGCCATGACGGTCCCCGCCCGCAACGGCTTTCCGTTGGGAGCCACATCAGCATAGGGCAGCCTCCGGCGCCCTCCAAACCCGGGGGGGCACGGCCCGGATCGCGTCGATCGCCGCGATCAGCGGGTCACGGGGGGCGGCTGGTCCGGATGCCCGGAGATCAACCCGAGCATGTCCAGCAGCTGCCGCAGATCGTCCGGATCGTCGGAGTTGCGGGCGACCACGAGGCGGGCCCGCCGCAGCTGATCGTCCGAGACGCGGTACGCGTCGGCCGCGGTGCGCTGCTGTGGAATGGCCGCCGCGGCGTGCCCGCGTTCCTCGCCGATGTCCCGCCGTACGCTGTCGATACCGCTCACTCCAGCCTCCCAGCCGGTGCTCCCGAGCTCCAGTCGGACGCGCCGAGACCAGCGTCGATGCTGCTTGCCCCAACGGCACCCGTTCCGGGATCAACACCCCGACCGGAACACCCCGCGATCACCCCCGTGACCGTGATCGGCACGTTACCTATCGGGTCCGCCCGACGCACCCCTCTTCCCGGGTGAGCGTGGCGCATTTCGGTGACGCAGAGGATTCGGGCGAACCCCCGTCTGCCGGTAAGGGCCGTCGTCGACCGGGAGTACGGTCCCCTTCGACGCCGCCCGCTCTTCGGAGCTGACGCACCCGATCAGGGAGAGAGAAAGGCCTGGCATGTTCGTCACGGCACCATTTCGGGCCCACATCACGGTGAGCGGCATGACGTGCCAGCACTGCGTGATGTCGGTGAGCGAGGAGATCGGCGAGATCCCCGGAGTGACCGGCGTCGAGGTGCAGCTCGACAGCGGAGCCGTCACCGTGCTCGCCGACCGTGAGGTGAGCCGTGACGAGCTGGCCGCCGCGGTGACCGAGGCCGGGTTCGAACTCACGGGCTGATCGCCAGCTGCTACCGCTGCGTGCGCGCGCATCGAGCAGCTGCGCCGGCTCGCGGGCGCGGCGCCTCCCCCGGGGCGCTCGCGGTGGACGGGTGATCGAGCGACTGGACCGCGAGGACACCCCGACCGGCTCGTTCACCGCGGTCGACGAGCAGCGGCCCCTTCCCTCGGGGCCGGGCGGCCACTGAGCGGCCGGCCCGGCGTGCGCGCTTCGGGCGGGCCGCCATCTTTTCGGCCGCGCTCAGCGCTGCGCGACCACGTCCACCGAGCGGTTCGGGTCGACGGCGAGGCACGGGCTGCCGGTGAGCGCGTCCACCTCCACCACCGCGGCCAGCGCCCGGTACCCGGCGGCCGAAAGGTGCAACCCGTCGCCGGAGTCGAATCCGGCGGCCAGCCGGCCGGGGGCGCGCGGATCGGCCACCGCGGCCGCGAAGTCGAACAGCCCGTCGGCGTGCTCGGGGCCGCTGGTCCGGATCCAGGCGTTCACCTCGTCGCGGACGGCGGCCGCGCCGGGCGTGCCGTGCGCCCCGCTGGTCGACGGCGTGATTGTCGTCAGGAACACCCGCTTGCCGTCGGCACGGGCGCGCTCGGCGTAGCGCCGCAGCCCGTCGGTGATCTCCCGGGCCGGCCGGCCGGCGGCGATGTCGTTGGTACCGATGTGCACCAGCACGTCGGTGACCCCGGCCGTCGCGGCCAGCTCACGGTCGAGCCGGGCCAGCGCCGAGCGGCCCAGGTCCGGGTCGCCGGCCAGCAGCTGGTTCCCGGCGATGCCGGCGTTCAGCACCGCCATCGGCGCCGTGCCGCCCGCCGCGGCCAGCCGCTGCGCCAGCCCGTCGGTGATGCGCCCGGCCGTGTCCGGGGCGGTTCCGATGCCGTCGGTGATCGAGTCCCCGACGGCCAGCAGCGCGTTCTCCGCGTGCGGGCTGAGCACGTCCAGACCGGCCAGGACCGGCCAGGAGCCGATCGTGCGATCGAAGGGCCGGCCGGACGGGGTGAGCGTGAAGTCGCCCCCGCCGGCCAGGTAGGAGGTCTGCAGCGCGGCCGGGTGCGTGGTCAGCACCTGCGGGCCCACCGGCAGGTGGATGCTCACCACCACGGCCTGCCCGGCCTCCGCGTGCAGCGGCACCGGATCGCTGAGCACCTCCTGGCCGGCCGGGATCACGATCCGCCTGCGCCCGGAGAAGTCGACCGGCCGCAGCGTGTCGGCCACCAGGTCCGCACCGCCGGCGTGGCCCGAGCGGGCCACCGACACGCCGCCCACCGGCAGCGGTTCCCGGCCGAACGCGTTGGACAGCCGAATCCGGATCCGTGACCCGGCCAGCGTCGGGTGCACGACCAGGCGCAGCGTCGCACCGTCCAGGGCAGGGTCCCGCGGGGCCGCCAGCGGGGCGGCCATCCAGGCGGTGGCCCAGCCCGGTCCGCACGGTGTGGACACGGCGGCCGGCACCGGTGGCGCCGGCGCGGCGACGACCCCCGACTGGCCCTCCAGCGTCGCGCTGAGCAGGGCGAGCACCAGGCCCAAGCCCACGACACCGCCGCACCGCGGGCGCCGCCACCGCTCCGGTCGACGCCACCACCGGTTCGACTGCACCCTGACCAGCACCGGTACCCCAGCCACCCAGACCCCTCGCCTCTCGCCCCGCGAGATCGTCCCGGCGCGCTCCGGGGCCGGCGTCCCGACACGCGCGACCCGAACAGGTAGCGGCGCGTCGTCACCCGGGCCCGACCGCGGTCACGTTCGGAGGGCCATCGGAGGTGCGATTACTTTCGGCGCACGGTACATGACCTTCCGTCACCAGATCGGGTGATGCACCGCCCCAGCGCCGGCCGGCAGGCGCGGCGCGACCGGCTGCCGCAGCACCGGTTGCGGCACTACTGTCTGGGCCAGAGGCAGGCACGGGCGAGGAGGCCGCACGGTGGGCACCTACGACGACATCCACTCGGCGAGCGTGGCGGACCCGGAGGGCTTCTGGCTCGAGGCCGCGACGGCGATCGACTGGACCGTGGCGCCGAAGCGGGCGATCGACGCCTCCCGCCCGCCGTTCTACCGCTGGTTCCCCGACGGCGAGCTCAACGTCTGCTTCAACGCGCTGGACCGGCACGTGGCCGCCGGGCGCGGCGAGCAGCCGGCGCTGATCTACGACTCCCCGGTCACCGGCACCAAGCGCCGCTACAGTTACACGCAGCTGCGCGACGAGGTGGCCCGCTTCGCCGGCGTGCTGGCCGAGCTGGGCGTGGGCCACGGCGACCGGGTGGTGATCTACATGCCGATGGTGCCCGAGGCCGTGGTGGCCATGCTGGCCTGCGCCCGGCTCGGCGCCGTGCACTCCGTGGTGTTCGGCGGCTTCGCGCCCAAGGAGCTCGCGGTGCGCATCGACGACGCCGCCCCGAAGGTGATCGTGTCCGCGTCCTGCGGTATCGAGGGGTCGCGGGTGATCGAGTACAAGCCGCTGCTGGACCGGGCGATCGAGGCGGCCACGCACAAACCGTCGGCCTGCGTGATCCTGCAGCGCCCGCAGGCCGCGGCGGCCATGGGGCCGGACGACGTCGACTGGGCGACGGCGACGGCGGACGCGACCCCGCAGGACTGCCGGCCGGTCGCGGCCACCGACCCGCTCTACATCCTGTACACCTCCGGCACGACCGGGAAGCCGAAGGGCGTGGTGCGCGACGGCGGCGGCTACGCGGTGGCGCTGGCCTGGTCGATGCGAGGGGTGTACGACGTCGGCCCCGGGGAGACGCTCTTCACCGCGTCCGACGTCGGCTGGGTCGTCGGACACTCCTACATCGTCTACGCGCCGCTGCTGGTCGGGGCGACCACGGTGCTGTACGAGGGCAAACCGGTCGGCACCCCGGATGCCGGGCAGTTCTGGCGGGTGATCGCCGAGCACGGTGTCAAGAGCATGTTCACCGCGCCCACCGCGTTCCGGGCGATCAAGAAGGAGGACCCGAAGGGCGAGTTCGCCGGGCGCTACGACCTGTCCGCGCTGCGCTACCTGTTCCTGGCCGGGGAGCGGCTGGACCCGGAGACCTACCACTGGGCGTCGGACCTGCTGGGCATCCCGGTGATCGACCACTGGTGGCAGACGGAGACCGGCTGGCCGATCGTGGCCAACCCGGTCGGCATCGAGCTGCTGCCCATCAAGCCCGGATCCCCGACCCGACCGTTGCCCGGGTGGGACGTGCGGGTGCTCGACATCTCCGGTCGCCCGGTCACCGACGGCAGCGATGGCGCGATCGTGGTCAGGCTCCCGTTGCCTCCCGGCGCGCTGCCGACGCTGTGGAACGACGACGAGCGGTTCCTGTCGTCCTACATGAAGGCGTTCGACGGTTTCTACCTGACCGGCGACGGCGGCCGCATCGACGCCGACGGCTACGTGTTCGTGATGGGCCGCACCGACGACGTGATCAACGTGGCCGGGCACCGGCTGTCCACCGGCGGAATGGAGGAGGTGCTGGCCGCGCATCCCGACGTCGCCGAGTGCGCGGTGATCGGAGTGGCGGACCCGATGAAGGGCCAGGTCCCGCGCGGTTTCGTGGTGCTGAAGGCCGGGGTGGACCGGGACGCCGACGTGCTCCGGGCCGAGCTCGTGCAGCTCGTGCGCGACCAGGTGGGCGCGGTGGCGTCGCTGCGCGACGTGGAGGTGGTGCCGGCGCTGCCGAAGACCCGCTCCGGCAAGATCCTCCGCAAGACCATGCGCGGGATTGCCGACGGCCAGGACGAGCCGGTGCCGTCGACCATCGACGACGCCGGCGTGCTGGACACGCTGCGCCCGATCCTGCGCCGCGGGTGATCTCCCCCGGGTAGAGCCGGCGCCGTCGCTGATGGCGACGGCACCGTCCGGCGCGCTACGCCGTCCGGGTCTACTTGGTGCCCGGTCGGCGCGTCGCCGTAACAGCGCGGAGTCGCGTCGAGATAGCCGGATGGGCCGGCGCTCCCCCTCGGCGGCCGTCTCCCGCACCATGTGAGGAACCCCATGGCTCGCCCCGTGGTGGCGCTGCTGCCTCCCTCGAAACCGCACGTGCCCCGATCGGGCGCCGCCAGCCAGCTGCTGACGCATTCCTGCCGGGTGCGCACGGCCACCGTCGGCGCCGCGTTCAGCCTGCTCGTCGTGCTGTCCATGGCCGGCGCGGCCCTCGTCTGCGCCGACGACGCGTGCACCGAGCTGGGCGACCCGGAGTCCGGCCGGGCGGTGCTCGACGTGTCGCCCGGCCCACCGAGCCCGGGTGCGCCCCGGCCCGATCGGGGCCCAACCGATCGGGGCCCAGCCGATCGGGGCGAGCTGGCGCGGGTGCAGCCCGGCCCGTCCGCGCCGATCGCCCCGGGCCCGCCGCCGCCGCCGGAGTAGTAGTAAGGCTGCGCTGGGCTGCGGATCCGGCCGTAGGGGGTGCACGATTGCGGCACACCACGAAGCCCTGCATCCCCGGACGGTCGATGCGCTACGGAGGACCGGTGCCGCATGAAAATCGTCGTCGACTTCGACCGATGTGAGTCCAACGCCATCTGCATGGGCATCGCGCCCGAGGTGTTCGAGGTGCGGGAGGACAACTTCCTCTACATCCTCGACGAGAACCCGCCGGAGGCGCTGCGGCCGCGCATGGAGGAAGCGGTGGCCGCCTGTCCTCGAGCGGCGATCGCGCTGCAGGAGTGAGCCGGCCGCGGGCGGCGGCTTGCCCGCTCGCCCCGCGGGTTGAAGGATCTCCCGCAGCAGAGTGCGAGGAGAGCCGATGACGCAGGTATGGAACACCCCGTTGACGCCGCTGGCGTTCCTGCGCAGATCGGCAGAGGTCTTCCCGGACCGAACCGCGGTCGTCTACGGCGATCGCCGGCTGAGCTACACCGAGCTGGCCGAGCAGACCACCCGGGTGGCGCACGCGCTGCGCGGCTCCGGCATCGAGCGCGGCGACCGCGTGGCCTACCTGCTGCCCAACGTCCCGGAGATGCTGGTCGCGCACTTCGCGGTGCCGCTGGCCGGCGCGGTGCTGGTGGCGATCAACACGCGGCTGTCCCGCGACGAGGTGCGCTACATCCTGGACCACTCCGGGGCCAAGCTGCTGGTCGTCGACGCCGCGCTGTACCCGACGGTGGCCCCGGTGGCGAGCGCGCTGAAGACCGTCGAGGAGATCATCACGGTGATCGACCCGGCCAGCCCGGGTGACGGCACCGGCAGCGGCATCACCTACGACGACCTGCTGGCCCGCGGCCGCGACGACGCGCTGGCCTGGGAGGTCGCCGACGAGAACTCCCCGATCTCGATCAACTACACGTCCGGCACCACCGGCAAGCCGAAGGGCGTGCAGTACTCACACCGGGGTGCGTACCTGAACTCGTTCGGCGAGGTGGTGCACTCCGGGCACACCTTCGACTCGGTGTACCTGTGGACGCTGCCGATGTTCCACTGCAACGGCTGGTGCACGCCGTGGGCCGTGACCGCGGTCGGCGGCACCCACGTCTGCCTGCGCGAGGTGCGCGGGGACGTGATCTGGAAGCTGATCCGCGAGCACCGGGTGACCCACCTGAACGGCGCCCCCACCGTGGTCACCACCATCCTGCGCGCCGACGACGCCGCCCCGCTCGACCATCAGCTGACGATCACCACCGCGGGGGCGCCGCCGTCGCCGACCACGATCCTGGGCATGGAGCGGATGGGCTTCCGGATCGTGCACGTCTACGGGCTCACCGAGACCTACGGGCCGTACTCGGTGAACCAGTACCAGCGCGACTGGGATGCCCTCGATCCCGAGGAGCGCGCGGTGCGCCAGTCCCGGCAGGGCGTGGGCATGGTCTGCGCGGACTGGCTGCGGGTGGTCGACAAGGAGATGAACGACGTCCCCGCGGACGGCGCCACCATGGGCGAGGTGGTCATGCGCGGCAACAACGTGATGCTCGGCTACTACGACGACCCGGCGGCCACCGAGAAGGCCTTCGAGGGCGGCTGGTTCCACAGCGGGGACCTGGGCGTGATGCACCCGGACGGCTACGTCGAGCTGCGCGACCGGGCCAAGGACGTGGTGGTCTCCGGCGGCGAGAACATTTCCACCATCGAGGTCGAGCAGGCCCTGCAGTCGCACCCGGCGGTGGTCGAGGTCGCCGTGATCGGGGTGCCGGACGAGAAGTGGGGCGAGCGCCCCAAGGCGTTCGTGGTGCTGGCGGCCGGCGAGCAGCCCGGTGAGGACGAGCTGATCGAGCACGTGCGATCCAAGATCGCCCGGTACAAGGCACCGAAGGCGGTGGAGGTGCTGGCGGAGCTGCCGAAGACCTCGACCGGGAAGGTGCAGAAGTTCGAGCTGCGCGAGAAGGAGTGGGGCGAGGGCACTCACCGGATTCGCGGCTGACGCCGCCCGTGAGTGCTGCGCCGTGCTAGAACACGGCGCAGCACTCACGACGTGAGACTGACCTCGCTTTGGGCGGATCGGTCGGTCTGTCGGCGCACTAGCAATTAGCATTGCTCATATGACTCGGGCGGTGCCGGTGGCAGATCCCGACGCGGCCCCGGGGGCCACGTCCCCGATAGCGCTGCGCGCCGTCTTCGGCGCGGTCACGACGACGACCGTCGCCGTGCTGCCGGTGTTCCTCACCGGCGGGCTGGCCGTGCAGATCTCCCGCGAGCTCGGCTTCGACCCCGCCGGCCTCGGCCTCGTGGTCGCCCTCTACTTCCTGGTGAGCGCGCTCGCCTCGCTGCCATGCGGCGCGCTGGTCGAGCGCTTCGGCTCCGGCGCGACCAGCAAGGCGGCCGTGCTCGGCGCGGCCGCGGCCATGCTCGCCGTGGGCACCATGGCCCGCTCGTTCACGGCGCTGCTGCTGATCCTGCTCGGCTGCGCCTGGTGCAACGTGCTGGGCCAGCTCGCCTCCAACCTCACGCTGGCCCGCTACGTGCCGGCGTCCCGGCTCGGGCTGTCCTTCGGCATCAAGCAGGCGGCCATCCCGATCGCCACCCTGCTGGCCGGGGCCGCGGTTCCGGCCGTCGCGCTGACCGTCGGCTGGCGCTGGGCCTACCTGATCGGTGCGGTGGTCGCGCTGGCCGCGCTGGTGATCACCCCTCGGGACACCGCCGGCCGGGAACGGACCGTCGCGACCCCCGGCGAGCGGGCCACCGCCGCGCTCTCGGTGATCGCCATCGCGGCCGGGCTGGCCGCCGCGGCCGCGAACGCGCTGGGCATCTTCCTGGTCGCCTCCGCGGTGGACCGCGGCATCGACCCGGGCACGGCGGGGCTCACCCTCACCCTGGGCAGCGTCGTCGGGCTGGTGCTGCGGCTGCTGCACGGCTGGCTGGCCGACCGGCGCACCGGCGGCCACATCGCGGTGGTCGCGGGCAGCCTGGTGCT
The DNA here is from genome assembly GCA_035557575.1 of Pseudonocardia sp. Classification (GTDB taxonomy): domain Bacteria; phylum Actinomycetota; class Actinomycetes; order Mycobacteriales; family Pseudonocardiaceae; genus Pseudonocardia. Next base: position 35,932 of record DATMDS010000239.1, read on the forward strand.
CGGCGCCGGCGGCCTGGCCCTGCTCGCGGTGCCCGGCACCCCGGCGCTGATCATCGGCACCGCGCTGGGCTTCGGGCTCGGCTGGGCCTGGCCGGGGCTGCTGCAGTTCGCGGTGGTCCGGCTCAACCCGTCGGCGCCCGCCGCGGCCACCTCGATCGTGCAGATGGGCGTCTACGCCGGCGGTTTCATCGGCCCGGTCGGCTTCGGCTACCTGGCCGCGCACCTGTCCTTCCCGACGGCCTGGGCGGTCGGTGCGGTCACCATGCTGGTCGCCGCCGGCCTGATGGTGCTGGGTCGCCAGATGCTGGTGGCGCACCGGGTGGCCCGGGAGGCGACCCGCGCCGGCTGAGCCTCGCGCACCCCGCCCGCACCCGCCAGCACGGGCAGGGCGCCGGAACCTAGGCCACGCCGAGCAGCTCGCGCAGCGCGATCGCGTCTCGCGGGGCGTGCACCTTGGCGTCGTTGTCGAAGTACACGTGGACGTCGAGACCGGCCGCGCACCAGGCGCGCACCTTGCCCGCCCACCGGTCCAGCGCCTCGCCGGTGTAGCCGCTCACGTACAGCTCGTCGGCGCCGTGCAGCCGGACGTACACGAACCCGGCGGTGACCTGTTCGAAGTACGGCCAGGTGCCGGCCGAGTCGGCCACCACCAGCGCGACGTCGTGCGCCCGCAGCAGCGCCGGCAGTGCCGGGTCGCGGAAGCTCTCGTGCCGCACCTCCAGCGCGTGCCGCAGCGGCCGGTCGGCGTCGGTTTCGGTCAGCGCGCGCCCGTCGAGCCGCTCGTCGTGCCCGGCGGCCAGCCGCGCCGCGGCCACGGTCGAGCGGGGCAGCAGGTCGAGGAACGCCTCCAGTCGGGCGGCGTCGAAGCGCATCCGCGGCGGCAGCTGCCACAGCAGTGGGCCCAGCTTGCCCCCCAGCGCCAGCACCCCCGAGGCGAAGAAGTTGGCCAGCGGCGTCTCGACGTCGCGCAGCTGCTTGAGGTGGGTGATGAACCGCCCGCCCTTGACCGCGAACAGGAAGTCATCGGGTGTGTCCGCGGCCCAGGCCCGGTAGCTCTCCGGTCGCTGCAGGGAGTAGAAGGAGCCGTTGATCTCGATGCTGGACACCTGCCGGGACAGGTACGCCAGCTCCCGGCGCTGCGCCAGCCCTTCCGGGTAGAACGCGCCACGCCACGGCGGGTAGCGCCACCCCGAGGTCCCGATCCACACCCGTGCCACCTGTCCTAGCTTTCTCCCACGGGGCAGGATGTCCGCGTGGACCCAGCAGTGATCGTGACGGGCGCCGCGGGGGCCCTCGGGCACGCCGTGGTCGCCGAGTTCCTCGCCGGCGGCCGATCCGTGGTGGCGCTGGACCGGCCGGGCGACCGGCTCGACGGCCTCGGGGCCGAGGACGGTGTGCACGCGGTGCCGGTCGAGCTGTCGGGCCGGGCCGCGGTGCAGGCCGCGTTCGCCGCCGTCGACGCGCTGCCGGTGACGCCGACCGCGCTCGTCGGGCTGGCCGGCGGGTTCACCCCGGGCAGCCTGGTCGACGTCGACGAGGACCAGCTGAGCAGCCTGTTCAGCTCCAACTTCGGATCCGCGCTGTGGACGGCGCAGGCCGCCGCGCCCCGGCTCGCGGCCGCGGGCGGGGGCGCGATCGTGCTGGTCGGGTCGAAGACCGCGGTCACCGGCCGGGCCCCGGTGGTGCACGCGGCGAGCAAGGCCGCCGTCGTCCGGCTCACCCAGCTGCTGGCCGACGAGCTGCGCGGCGACCGGATCCGGGTCAACGCGGTGCTGCCCTCGGTGATCGACACGCCGGCCAACCGGACCTGGATGTCCGACGACCTGGCCGCCCGCGCGGTCGCCCCGGCGGCGATCGCCAAGGTGATCGCGTTCCTGTGCGGCCCGGACGCCGCTCCGATCAGCGGTGCGGCGATCCCGGTGTACGGCGATGCCTGACCTGCACGCTGCGGTGCAGGCCGCGCTGGACTGGCCGGTGGACAACGCCGCGGCCGCGGTGATCGCCGCCGACGGCGCCGTGCTGGCCACGGCGGGTGATCAGCAGCAGCCGTTCCCGCTGGCGTCGGTGACCAAGCTGCTCACCGCCTACGCGGTGCTGGTCGCCGTCGAGGAGGGCGCCCTCGAGTGGGACACCCCGGCCGGTCCGGACGGCTCGACGGTGCGCCACCTGATCGCGCACACCTCCGGGCTGGCGTTCGACTCGGACAAGGTGCAGGGCGCGCCCGGCACCAAGCGGATCTACTCCAACACCGGCTTCGAGCAGCTCGGGCTGGCGGTGGCCGAGGCGGCCGGGATGCCGTTCGAGTACTACCTGCGCGACGCGGTGTGCGTGCCGCTGGAGATGGCCGCGACCACGCTGCCCGGCTCCCCGGCCGCCGACGGCGTCTCCACCGCGGCCGACCTGTCGAGGTTCGCGGCCGAGCTGCAGGCCCCGACCCTGCTCGACCCCAGCACGGTGGCCGCCGCCACCGAGGTCGCCTTCCCCGGCCTGGACGGGCTGCTGCCCGGCTTCGGCCGGCAGCGCCCCAACGACTGGGGGCTCGGCTTCGAGATCCGCGACGGCAAGTCGCCGCACTGGACCGGGTCGGCCAGCTCCCCGCGCACGTTCGGACACTTCGGCCAGGCCGGGACGTTCCTCTGGGTGGATCCGGACGCCGGCGCGGCCGCGGTCGCGCTGACCGACCGCGATTTCGGCGAGTGGTCGAAGCAGGCCTGGCCGCCGTGGACCGACGGGGTGCTCGCGGCGCTGCGGTGACGGATCGCTCCCCCCGCAAACGTGTGCGCCATTGACCCGTAGGCCCGACCTCGGATAGCGCGCGGGAAGGCCAGCCTGCAGACCGGGCCCTCCGACATGTTACGAACGCGCTTTCATCGCATTCCTCGACGGACCCGGGAGCAGTGCCCAGGCCCACGCATCAGTGGCCGGACATGACGATTTCCGGCTCGTCCGCGCCGTCCCCCGAACGTGACCTCGACATGTCGTAGAGGCCATAGGCCGCCACGAATGCGAAGCAGACCGCGGGCACGATGAACGCGATCGCCGCGTTTGTGGCGTCGGTC
>DATMDS010000240.1:0-19230 GCA_035557575.1 Pseudonocardia sp.
CAGTGACAACCCGAGCAGCGTGAGCCCCTGGCTGTGGATCAGCGGCAGCACCGCCCGCAGCAGCCCGCGCGCGGTGCGGAGGATGGTCTCGGTGTGCGCGGTCGCCTCGGCCAGCGTGTGCGACCGGGTGGCCCGGGTGAAGTCGTCGAAGCGCAGCCGCAGCACGACCGTGCGGCCCACCCGCCCGGCGGCCCGCATCCGCCGGGTGACCCGGTCGACGAGCCCGGCGAGCACCGCGTCGAGGGATTCCGGTGTGTGCCGGGAACGGCCGAGGGCGGACTGTGAACCGATCGAGCCCCGGCGGCGGCCGACCTGGACCGGGCGCGGGTCGCGGTTGTGGGCCAGCGCGTGCAGGTGCCGCCCGGACGCCCGGCCGAGGAACGCGATCAGCGCCGCCTCCGGCAGCGCGGCCACCTGGCCCACCGTGCGCACGTCCAGCGCGTGCAGCTTCTCCGCGGTCCGGACGCCGACCCCCCACAGCCGCTCGATCGGCAGCGGGTGCAGGAACTCCAGCTCCCGCTCCGGGGCGACCAGCAGCAGACCGTCCGGCTTGGCCACGCCACTGGCCACCTTGGCCAGGAACTTGGTCCGCGCGATCCCCACCGTGATCGGCAGGCCGACCTGCTCGGCCACCGCCCGGCGCAGTCGCACCGCGATGTCCAGCGGGGCGCCCGCGATCCGGTGCAGGCCGCCGACCTCGAGGAACGCCTCGTCGATCGACAACCCCTCGACCAGCGGCGTGGTCTGCCGGAAGACCTCGAACACGGCCTTGCTCGCGGCGGCGTAGGCCGACATCCGCGGCGGGACGACGACGGCCGCCGGACACAGGGCGCGGGCCTGCCGGCCGTTCATCGCGGTGCGGACGCCACAGGCCTTGGCCGGATAGCTGGCGGCCAGCACGACGCCACCGCCGACGATCACCGGACGGTCCCGCAACCGCGGGTCGTCGCGCTGCTCGACGGAGGCGTAGAACGAGTCCAGGTCGGCATGCAGGATGGTCGCTAGGCCGCGCACGAACATATGTTCGCATCCGAGGCCGACAGTTCCGACGTCCGAGGCCCGGCGGAGGAACAGGCTTCGAATTCCCGCGTTCCGGGTACCAGGTCCTCGTCGTGATGTGTCGGACCTCACAGCGGGAGCCCCGGGTGATCGCCACTGCGCTGAGCGCCTTCGTGTTGATCTTCTTGCTGGCCGGTGTGGTCGGCGTGCTGGACAACCTGCGCGCCCCGGACTGGCGACAGGTGGCGTTCGAGCGCCGGCGGCGCTGGGAGACCCGCCGCCGGCTTCGCCCCGCCGGACGGTGAACCTTCCGCGCTGGATTCCCGTGTGCTCAGCAACAGGCTCGGCGACGAGCGAGCACATGAGGAGGAGCCCGGCGTGGGTGATGGGGTCAACCTGGCGTACGACACTGCCGGCCTGCGGGCCGGCGCGGGTGGTCTGCAGCAGACGGCCGCGGACGCCGACCAGGCCGGCAGTGCGCTGGGGGCCGCCCCGCTGGAGCCGATCATGTTCGGCCGAACCCCCGGTGCGGCCGTGTTCGCGGCGGCCGTGCAGGCCGCCCGCGCCGCGCAGGCCCGTGGGTTCCGGCACGAGTCGGAGCGCGCGACGGGCCTCAGCGGTCGAGCGGACACCGCGGCCGGCCTCGGCGACGATCTGACCGCGGAATCCGGCGTCATCGCCCGATCGGCGGCGCCTCGATGAGTATCTCCCCCGCGGAGATCCTGGGTTCCGCCGGCCGCCTGTTCGCCTCCGGCGCCGGCCTGGTCGCGCTCGGCCCGGTCGGGTTGGGCATCGCCGGTGCCGCGGTGCCCGGCTACGGCGCGTGGAGCCTGGGCACCTTCGTCCGGGACCGCGAGCAGCTCGGCGAGCTCACCTCCGACGCCGAGAACTGGGCCGGCGAGCGGCTCTGCGATGCCGGTGACGCCGTCGAGGACCGCGGCAAGCAGGCCGTGTCGACGCTGTCGTTCGGCCTGCTGTAGGTGCCGGCGATGACCGAACGGACCGTGTTCGTCGAGGTCCTCACCGACGAGGAGCTGGCCGTGCTGGCCCGGCCGCACGCCCTCGCCCTCGCCCCGTACCTGGACGAGCTGGACCCCGAGCAGCGCCACCTGGCCCAGCGCACCGCCTACCGGGGCCTGCTGGCCCGCGGCATCGTCGACCCGCCGACGGCGGCGGCGGTGGCCGCGGCCGAGGTCGCCGGCGACGGCAGCGTCGAGCTGATGGTGCGCCGGGACGTGCGGTCGGTGCTGGCCCTGCGCGAGGGTGCCGGCCTGGCCGTCGCGGTCGCCCGGACGACGAGCAGCGGCCGCGACTACTGGTACGCCTACCTGGTCGACGAGGTGCTGCTGCTGGAGGAGATCAGCTCCGAAGGGCTGCACCGCTTCGCGCTGGCCCGCGCCGAGCAGCTGCTGGACCTGACCGTGGCCGCCGCGGTGCACCCGGACAGCGGCGACACCGCTGGAAACCCGGTGGCCGTGCCGGCCGCCGCGGATGCGCCGCCGCCGGCGCCGGTCCTCGGTCAGCTGGGTCAGGCCCTGCTGCGGGCGGACGTCGTGGTCCGGCACGTGCGGGAGCGGGACGCCGGCACCCTCGAGGTCTTCACCGGGCCGCGCGGCTGCTGGCTGGTCACCGGCCGGGGCGGCCCGGCGCCGATGGCGCACCCGCTGTCGGCCGACGCCCTGCGGTCGCAGCTGCGCGGCTTCGTCGAGCGGGTCCTGGCCGAGGCCGGCGCAACGGCGGTGCACGCCGGCAGCTGACACGTCGACGGGTGTTGCCTGGCGAGTGTGCACAAATGCAGGTTGGGACCGGTCGGCGAGCGTCGGCGCCAGACCGCCGAGGCGGGAGAGTCCTTCTCACCAGCGAGGGAAGGACTCGACATGATCACAACAGCGGTGGCAGGAGTGGTACTGCTCTTCGTGATGGCCGGCGTCGTCGGGGTCGTCGACGCCCTGCAGCGGGCCCGGTGGCGGGCGGTGGCCGCGCAGCGCCGGGTCAGCTGGGAGCAGCGGCAGGGTCCCGGGTCCCCGGTCGCCCGCTGACCCTCCGCTGATCCGCCGCCGCCCGTTCGACGGCTCAGGCCGGCCGGCGGCCGGGGGTGTGCATCGCGGACAGGATGGTGCGGCTGATCGCCCGGTCCAGCAGCGCGACGACCTCGGCCCGGCTGCGGCCGGCGGTATCGTTCCAACGGACCAGATCCCGCATCCGGGCGGCCCGCACCGCGGGTGGCACCGCCCGAGCGGGACTGCGCGGGCCGGGGCGTCCCGGCCGCTCCCACAGCGCGTCCCAGACCACGTCCAGCGCCGGACCCGCGTCGCGCATGATGTCCGGTCGCGCTCCGCCGCCGTGCGCGGCCACGGCCACCGCCGCGACCAGGCAGGCCCGCTCCACCTCGTCGACGTCCGGGGAGCGGAGCGCATCCCGCAGCCGGGCCAGCAGAGTCGGTGGCTGCGGACGGCGGGTGACGTACCAGCTGTGTTGCAGCCACCCCCGCTCCACCAGGGCGCGGGCCCGCTCCAGGACGTCCCGGATCCGGTCCAGATGGCGCAGCAGCTCCACCTCGGCGGAATCCGCCCCGGTTGCGCCGGCGGGGACCGGCGGCGTCGCAGCGCTCGGCGGGACCCGCCGGGATGCGGTGGGGTGTTCTGCGATCAGGGTGCTCGCCATGGCTGGGCCCTTTCCCTCTGCAGGCAGGGTCGCTCGCGGCCGGGCCCGAGGCAAGCCCCTGCCGCCACATCATCCGGCGACGGCCGGCGGACCGCCGGTCGGCCTGCACGCTCCGCTGGTCCACGCCGCTCCTAGGATCGCCGTCATGGCGCGGTACTTCGATGTGCACCCGGTCGATCCGCAGCGTCGGGCGATCGGGCAGGTCGTCGACATCCTGCGCGACGGCGGCCTGATCGCGTACCCGACCGACTCCTGCTTCGCGTTGGGCTGTCAGCTCGGGGAGCGCGACGGTATCGAGCGGATCCGCGAGATCCGCAACCTCGACTCCAAGCACCAGTTCACCCTGGTCTGCAAGGACTTCGCACAGCTGGGCCAGTTCGTGCACGTCAGCAACGCGATCTTCCGCTCGATCAAGGCGGCGACGCCGGGCCGGTACACCTTCGTGCTGCCGGCCACCAAGGAGGTGCCGCGGCGGCTGCTGCACCCCAAGCGCAAGACCGTCGGGGTGCGGATCCCCGAGCACGCGGTGACCCAGGCGATCCTGACCGAGCTGGGCGAGCCGCTGCTGTCCTCGACGTTGCTGCTGCCCGACCAGGAGGAGCCGATGACCCAGGGCTGGGAGATCAAGGAGCGGCTCGACCACGCGGTCGACGCGGTGATCGACTCGGGGGAGTGTGGTGTCGAACCGACCACGGTCATCGACTTCTCGCAGCCGGAGCCGGAGATCGTTCGACGCGGTGCGGGGGACACCGCGCCGTTCGAGTAGTCCATTGGGGTTGTCCGGCCGAATCGACGACCGGTTGCCGCGCCGCGGTTCCGGCCGGGCGACGCAGCTGACCGTAGGAGTGGTATCACGGTGCGTGTACGCAAGGCCGGCGTGCGGCCGCCTGCCGCACGCAGCCGCGCCCTGAGCGCTGGGCACGCAACCGTCGTCGGATGCGTGCACCTGCCCGGTAGCGTGCCTGGCTTGGAGACGCGACTACCGTTATGGCTCCGTAACGATCGCGCGACCTACGGGGGCGGGCGGCGGGACGGCAGGAACCCGTTCGAGAGGATCGTGTGGTGAGCGAGAGGATGTTCGCCTCGGGGGGCGACCCGGGGTACGGACCCCGCCCCGGAGCCGGGCGGGCACCGTACGGCGACAGCGCGCCTCCCCACCCGCCGGTTGCGTACCCCTCGACCGAGGACGCCGCCGTCGGCGTCGCCCGCCGGTTGCAGACCCGCCTCGACCGTCACCTGTGGTTGCTCGACCAGCTGCACCCGGAACCGCCCCAGCTGCGTGAGCTGAAGGAGACGGTGCGCCGGATGCGGCGCGACACCGAAAGCCTGGTGCTGCTCAGCGGCGACGACCCGGGCGGGCACAGCAGCGGCGGGCCGCGCCGGCTGGCCGAGGTACTGGACGACGCGGCGTCGGCCGCCGAGGAGACCTGGCGCATCCTGGTCCGGCCGGCCGCGACCGCGTCCGTCGAGGCCGGTGCCTCCGTGGAGCTGCTGCACGTGCTGGCCGAGGCGCTCGACCACGTCACCGCCGCGTACCCCGACGCCGGCATCGACGTGGCCAGCGCGGTGGAGGAGCGGCGCGGGCTCACCGTCGAGGTGTCGGTGAACAGCGCCGGCCGGCACGCCCCCGACGGGCTCGGCTCGCGGCGGGCCGCCGCGGCGGCGGACGCGCACGCCCGGCGCTCGCGCAGCGGCCTGTTCCTCAGCCTGCCGGCGGGCGTGCCGCCGGCCGGCGGCACCGGCGTGGTGGCCACCATCTCGGTGCCCGCGCCGGCCATCACGATCGACCAGCCGGCCTGGTCCTCAGTGATCACCGCGGGCCGGCAGCCGCTGCCCGCGGTGTCGCCGCCCGGGACGAACGGCAACGGCTGGGGGCCGGGCCACCACGGCTCCAACGGGGGCGGTCGGCACCCCGGATCGGTCCCGAGCTCGCCGCCCCGGGCCCCGGAGTACGCGCCGTCGACGTCCTCGCGGGTCGACGAGCTGTTCGGGCCGATCGTGGACCTGCCGTTCCAGCCGACCGGCGACGAGAGCCAGACCCCGATCTTCGAGGCGATCGCGTCGGCCTGGTTCCGCGAGGACCAGGGCGCCGCGGCCGCCGACCGCGGCCGGGCCGGCCCGCAGGACTGGGAGACCCCGTCGGACACCGAGTGGCGGGAGACCGCGGCCCGGATGTCGCAGCCGGACCCACCGCCCTCGACGGCGTCCGGGCTGCCCCGGCGGCGACCGGGGAACCAGCTGGTGCCGCCGCCACGGAGCCGGCCGCCGGCGTCGAACGAGCCCGCCGAACGGGTGCCGGACCGCGTGCGTGACCGGCTGAGCACGTATCAGCGCGGGCTGAGCCAGGGCCGGCACCGGGCCCCTGGGCCGGACTCCGAGCGCTGGTGAACGCGGGCGGCGACGCCCCTCCGGCACTGCCGCATCCGGTGCTGCCCCGGCAGGTCGGCCGCGCTGACCCGTGACAGGCTCACCTCCGTGAGTTTCGACGTGCGGGCGGTCCGCGAGCACTTTCCCGCGCTGCGGGCCGGCTACGCCCACTTCGACGGGCCCGGCGGCTCGCAGGTGCCCGACGTGGTCGCCGCCGCGGTGTCCACCACCCTGCTGATGCCGCTGGCCAACCGCGGGCGGGTGACCGCGGCCGAGCGCACGGCCGACGGCGTCGTGCTGGCGGCCAGGGCCGCGATGGCCGACCTGCTGGGCGGGGATCCGCGCGGCATCGTGTTCGGCCGCAGCATGACCTCGCTCACCTTCCACCTGGCCCGGACGCTGGCCACCGGCTGGGGCCCCGGCGACGAGGTCGTGGTCACCCGCCTCGACCACGACGCGAACATCCGGCCCTGGGTGCACGCGGCCGAGGCGGTGGGCGCCACCGTCCGCTGGGCCGACTTCGACCCGGAGACCGGCGAGCTCGGCGCCGACGCCGTTGCCGAGCAGCTGTCCCCGCGCACCCGGCTGGTGGCGGTGACCGCGGCGTCCAACCTGATCGGCACCCGCCCCCCGGTGCGGGCGATCACCGACCTCGCCCACGAGGCCGGCGCGCTGACCTGTGTGGACGGTGTGCACTTCACGGCGCACGCCGCGGTCCACCTCGATGCGCTGGGCGCCGACTTCTTCGTCTGCTCGCCCTACAAGTTCCTCGGGCCGCACTGCGGCGTGCTGGCCGCCGACCCGGCGCTGCTGCAGACGCTGCGCCCGGCGAAGCTCCTGCCGTCACCGGACACCGTGCCGGAGCGGTTCGAGCTGGGCACGCTGCCCTACGAGCTGCTCGCCGGCACGACCGCGGCCGTGGACTTCCTCGCCTCGCTGGCACCGGGCGGCGCGCACCGGCGGGACCGGCTGGTGCGGATCATGGGCGTGATCGAGGCGCACGAGGACCGGCTGCGGGAGCGCATCGAGGCCGGGCTGGCCGAGCTGCCGGGAATCATCCGCTACTCCCGGGCCCCGCACCGGACGCCGACGATGCTGATCGGCTTCCGCGGCCGCGAGTCCCGCGCCGCGTACGAGTTCCTGGCCACGCGCGGGGTGAACGCACCGGCCGGGGCGTTCTACGCGCTGGAGGCGTCGCGGCGGCTGGGCCTGGGGGACGCCGGCGCGCTGCGCGTCGGGTTGGCGCCCTACGTCGACGACGGCGACGTGGACCGGTTGCTGGCCGGGATGGAGGCGTTCGTCCAGTCGCCCGGCTAGGGCACCTAGGGGTTGGCCGGCCGGTTGTCGATCGGGTCGAGGACCCGGCGGAACAGCGGCGGCAGGAAGCGCAGCATCAGCACCGACCAGGTCAGGTGGGTCAGGATGGGCGCCTGGATGCCGCCGGACGCCCGCCGCTGCAGCGCGAACAGCGCGCCCATCACCCCGGAGGCCAGCACCAGCGCCGGGTTGCGGGTGGCCGTGGTGGCCAGCATGTAGACGCCGGTGGAGCCGATCACCGGGTGCCGGGTGCCGATCGCGGCGTAGAGCGCGCCCCGGAAGAAGACCTCCTCGGCCGCGCCGTTGGCCAGCGTGGTCACCAGGACCAGCGGGTCGGAGCCCTGGTTCGCGTAGCGCAGCACCGAGTGGATGGCGCGGTCCAGGACCGGGATGTACCGGCAGACCAGGGCCGCGCCGTAGAACACGCCGAACGCGCCGACGCCGGTCAGAACCGGGGTGACGATCGGGCGCTGCAGGCGCTCGCCGCGGCGCATCCGGCCCAGGTGCAGCCGCCCGGAGGCCAGCCCGCCGACGATCCAGGTGGCGGCCGTGCCCAGGGTCAGCCCGTAGAACGCGCCGGAGTTCGGGCGGGTGGACAGCGAGGCCCCGAGCAGGCCGGCGCCGGCCACCGACGTCGTGGCCACCACCTGCCGGCGGCGCCGGAACGCGTCGTCGGACTCCCAGTGGTCGCGAGGCACCTTCTCGGACAGCCAGCCCGGCAGCGCGGCCACGATCCGGTCCCGGGTGGGCAGCCTCACCGCGCGTTCCGCCGGGAGCGGGCCCGCTCGCCCAGGGCGGCCAGCACGGCGCTGTCGTAGTCCATCGGCTCGAACGGGACCAGCCGGCGGATGGTGTCGTCGCGCACGATCACCTCGTTGCTCATCGAGTCGACCAGGGACCGGCCCGTCTGCAGGTCGACGCTGGTGACCAGCGAGAGCCAGTGCGAGGACAGCCGCGGGGACAGCAACGGTACCGGGACGATCAGCAGGTGCCGGCCCTCGATCGCCGCCACCCGGCGCATCATCTCCACGTACTCCAGGATGTCCGGTCCGCCGACGTCCAGCGCCCGGCCGGCGGCCTCGGGCACCTCCAGGACCCCGACCAGGTAGCGGATGACGTCGGCGATGGCGATCGGCTGGGTGCGGGTGTGCACCCAGCGCGGGGTGATCATGGCCGGCAGGTGCTCGACGAGCTGGCGGGTCATCTCCCAGGAGATGCCGCCGTGGCCGACGATGATCCCGGCCCGCAGCGAGGTGACCGGCACCCCGGTCGCGCCGAGCAGCTGCTCCATCTCGCGGCGGCTGCGCAGGTGCGCGGACAGCTCGTCGGCTTCGTCACCGAGCCCGCCCAGGTAGACGATCCGCTGCAGCCCCGCCTCCGCGGCGGCGGTGGCGAAGATCCGGCCCGCGGCCGCGTCGCGGCTCTCGAAGTCCTTCTCGGTCAGCGAGTGCACCAGGTAGTAGGCGCCGTCGCAGCCCTGAAGCGCGGCCGCGATGGAGTCCGCGTCCTGCACGTCGCCGCGCACCGGCTGGCCGGCGCCCCGGTAGCGATCGGGGTTCCGGGTCATGGCCAGCACGTCGTGCCCGGCCTTCTCGAGCTCCGGGCACAGTCGGCTGCCGACGAAACCCGACGCTCCGGTCACCAGCACGCGCATGTGCCCAGCCTCTCCCGCTGGGACTGCGCGCGCGACTCGAGATGTTTATGCCTTGACACGTATATACGCGAACGAGAATACTCGTCGACCGTGCCCGCCGATGTCTTCGCTGCGCTCGCCGAGCCGACCCGGCGCCGGATCGTCGACGAGCTGCGCCGTTCCGAGTGCAGCGTCGGCGAGCTGGTGGCCGCGCTGGAGATCAGCCAGCCCGCGGTGTCCAAGCACCTCAAGGTGCTCCGCGAGGGCGGCTTCGTCTCCAGCCGGACCGCCGCCCAGCAGCGCATCTACCGGATCGAACCGGCCCCGTTCCAGGCGCTGGACGGCTGGCTGCAGCCCTACCGGGAGCTGTGGACGCGGCACCTCGATGCACTGGAACGCCATCTCGACAACGCCTGAGGAGAAGCGATGACCACGAACCGCGCCCTGCCCGACATCGGTCCGCTCGCCGACGTGACGGTGCGGCCCGACGGCGAGCTCTGGGAGCTGATCTTCGTCCGGGCGCTGCGGCATCCGCCGGACAGGGTGTGGACGGCACTCACCGACCCGGCCCAGCAGCGGGAGTGGGCGCCGTTCGTCTCCGACCGCGACCTGGGCGTGCTCGGCGACGTGACCCTGACGATGATCGACGGGGAGAACCGGGAGGACCTGCCCGGCACGGTGCTGCGGGCCGAACCGCCGCACCTGCTCGAGCACACCTGGGACACCGACCGGCTGCGCTGGGAGCTGGAACCGGCTGGGCCCGGAACCCAGCTGACGCTGAGCCACAGCGTGACCGAGCGGGGTTGGGCGCCGAAGGTCGCCGCCGGGTGGCACCTGTGCCTGGTCGTCGCCGAGAACCTGCTCGACGGACACCCGACCGGCCCGATCACCGGGGACGACGCCAGGGACCACGGCTGGACCGAGCTGCGCCACGAGTACGGGCGGGTGCTGGGCATTCCTGCCGGGGACGACTGATCCACACCGGTTTCCGGTGCTCGGAGGCGCCCCGCCGCAGTGGCAGTGGGGTGGGCCCGAGCGGCCGGCCGGCATGGTGGGCGGGCCGGTCACGGGCCACCCCCGCTTGCCCCAGCCTCCTGCCGCTCGACGCGGGGGACCCGATTAAGGTTCCGCCGTGTCCGGCGACTGGTGGGTGGTGCTTGCGTCCATCCTGCCGTTCCTCGCCGTGTGCGCGTGGGGTGTCGCGAGGAGCCGTCGCACGGACGAGGAGTCGGACGCGTTGTCAGCAGAGCCCGAGGACCGGCCGATCCCGGCGGTGGTCGCCAACCCGACCAAGGTCGATGCCGACACCCGCAGGCAGGTGTCCTCGGTCTGCACCAGCCTGGGCTGGGCCGAGCCGCTCTGGCTGGAGACCACCATCGAGGACCCGGGCACCGGGCAGGCCCGCGACGCCGTCGAGCGCGGTGCCGACGTGGTGCTGGCGTGCGGCGGCGACGGCACCGTGCGCGCGGTCGCCGAGGCGCTGGCCGGCACCGGGGTGGCGATGGGCCTGGTCCCGGCGGGCACCGGGAACCTGCTGGCCCGCACCATCGGCACCCCGCAGGAGGTGGTGGCGGCCACCAGGGTGGCGCTGTCCGGGGACGACCGGAAGATCGACGTCGGCCGGGTGCAGGTGGACGACGGCGACCACGAGCGGGTGTTCCTGGTCATGGCCGGGACCGGCTTCGACGCGGCGATCATGGCCAACACCCCGGAACGGCTCAAGGTGCGGGTCGGGCCGCTGGCCTACGTGATCTCCGGGTTCCGGGCCATGCACGGACGCCGCATCCGGGTACGGCTCACGCTCGACGACGCGCCGCCGCTGCGCCGTCGGACCCGCACGGTCGTGGTCGGCAACAGCGGCACGCTGCTCGGCGGGCTGGTGCTGATGCCACGGGCGAACATCGACGACGGCGTGCTCGACGTGGTCAACATCGCGCCGAGCACCCTGGTCGGCTGGCTCGCGGTGGCCGTCCGAGTCATCACGCGGACGCGCCGGGGGCACGAGCGGGTCGAGCACTGGCAGGCGCGCTCGATCGTCATCGAGGCCGACGCCCCGCAGCCCTCGCAGCTCGACGGGGACCCGATCGGCGAGGTCACGACGCTGCGGATTCAGGTCGACCCGGGCGCTTTGGTGATGCGGGTCCCGGTCCCGCCGTCGCCGGACGCCCCCGACCCGGGGTGACGTCGGCCCGTGCGCACCGTCTACGTGATCGGCATCGGTTCCGGTGACCCGGAGCAGCTGACCCTGCAGGCGGTCGCCGCGCTGAACCGGGTCGATGTGTTCTTCCTGGTCGACAAGGGCGCGGGCAAGGACGACCTGGCCCGGCTGCGCACCGAGCTGCTGGCCCGGCACGTGACCCGCGAGCACCGCGTGGTGAGCATCCCGGACCCGGAGCGCGACCGCTCGGCCGGCACCGCCGGCTACGCCGCGGCCGTGGCCGACTGGCAGCACCGGCGCGAGGCCGGCTACCTGCGCATGATCACCGAGGAGCTGCCCGACGGGGCGGCCGGCGGGTTCCTGGTCTGGGGTGACCCGGCGCTCTACGACGGGACGCTGCGCATCCTGGACCGGATCGCCGGCCGCGAGGAGATCGCGTTCGACGTGGTGTCGGTACCCGGGATCAGCAGCGTGCAGGCGCTGGCCGCGCGGCACCGGATCGCGCTGAACCGGACCGGTCGCGCGTTCACCGTGACCACCGGGCGCCGGCTGGCCGACGAGGGGCTGCCGGCGGGCAGCGACGACGTGGTCGTGCTGCTCGACGCCCGGCAGACGTTCGCCCGGCTGCCCGACACCGACCTGGACATCTACTGGGGGGCCTACCTGGGCACCCCGGACGAGCTACTGGTGCACGGCGACCTGCAGCAGGTCAAGGGGGAGATCCAGCGGCTGTGCGCCGACCACCGGGCGCGCAAGGGCTGGATCATGGACACCTACCTGCTGCGTCGGCGACTGCCCGAGTGATCCGGGTCCTCATCCTCGGTGGCACCGCCGAGGCCCGGCAGCTGGCCGCGGCGCTGGTCGCGCGGCCCGGCTACGAGGTGCGGACCGCGCTCGCCGGCCGGGTGGCCGAACCGGCACCGCTGCCCGGCGAGGTGCGGATCGGCGGTTTCGGGGGAGCGGCCGGCCTCACCCGGTGGCTGGGCGAGCACCGGACCGACGTGCTCGTCGACGCCACCCACCCGTTCGCGGCCCGGATCACCGAGCACGCGGTGGCGGCCGCGGCGGAACTGCGACTGCCGCTGGTGCTGCTGCGCCGGCCCGGCTGGACCGAACGCGCCGGTGACCGCTGGTACCGGGTCCCGGACGCGACGGCGGCCGCGACGCTGCTGCCCGGGCTCGGCCGCCGGGTCTTCCTGGCCACCGGCCGCGGCGACCTGCCCGCGTTCGCTCGCCTGGACGAGCTGTGGTTCCTGCTGCGCGCGGTCGATCCGCCCTCGCCACCGCTGCCCGCGCACTGCGAGGTCGTGCTGGACCGCGGGCCGTTCACGGTGCGCGGCGAGCATGCGCTGCTGCGCCGGCACCGGATCGACGTGCTGGTCAGCCGGGACAGCGGGGGAGCGACGACGGTGGCGAAGCTGGACGCGGCCCGCGGGCTCGGGCTGCCGGTGGTGCTGCTGGCGCGCCCGCCTCTGCCGCCCGGCGTGACCGCCGTGCCCACGGTCGCTGAGGCGCTGGCGCGCTTGTGAGTGCTGCGCCGTGCAAGAACACGGCGCAGCACTCACGAGCGTCCGAACTCGGCACGCACGCCCAGCAGCCGAACCGGGCGGCGGGACGAAAACAGCTCCAGCACGTCCAGCGCCGCCGTCTCGAACAGGGCCGGGTCGCTGGTCGCCTCGGGCAGGGTGGCGCTGCGGGTGTGGGTGGAGAACGGCGCGAACCGCACCTTGACCGCCACCCGGGTCGCCGGCCGCCCCTCCGCCTGCACGTCCGCGGCCACCTGCCGGGCCAGCTCGGCCACCCCGGCCCGCACCTGCGCCCAGTCGGTCAGGTTCTGCTGGTAGGTGGTCTCGTGGCCGCGGGACCGCGGGACCCACGGCGTGCCCTGCACGCGCTCCCGGCCGATGCCCCTGCCCAGCTGCACGTACCACGGGCCCAGCGCCGGGCCCAGCTCGGCGGCCAGCCGAGCGGGGTCGGCGCCACCCAGCTCGCGCACGGTGTGGATGCCCCGCTCGTCCAGCTTGCGCGCGGTTTTCGCCCCGATGCCCCACAGCGCCCTGGTCGGGCGGTCACCCATCACCGCGTCCCAGTTCTCGGCGGTGAGCCGGAACATCCCGGCCGGCTTGCCGAACTCGGTGGCGATCTTGGCCCGCAGCAGGTTGTCGCCGATGCCGACCGAGCACGACAGCCGGGTCTGTTCCCGGATCGCCTGCTGGACCGATCCGGCCAGCGCCTCGGGGTCGTCGGTGACGGCGCCGAGGAACGCCTCGTCCCAGCCCATCACCTCGACCGCGGCGGAGTCGGCTGCAGACTCGGTGTTGGCGGACTCGGTGCCGGTGGGGTCGGCGAAGGTGCGCAGCACCGCCATCACCCGCTCCGAGGCCTCCTCGTAGGCGGGGTTGTCGGCGGGCAGGAAGACCGCGTCCGGGCAGCGCTTGGCCGCCGTGCGCAGCGGCATGCCGGAGCGCACCCCGAACTCGCGGGCCTCGTAGGAGGCGGTGGCCACGACCGCCCGCTGGGTCGGGTCGCCGCGGCCGCCGACGACCACCGGCCGCCCGGCCAGCTCCGGGCGACGCAGCACCTCGACCGCGGCGAGAAACTGGTCGAGGTCGACGTGCAACACCCAGTACGACCCGGCCACCCGGCCATTCTGGCCCAGGGTGATCAGAGCCCGGGAATCAGCGGGAGGAGGGCGGCGCCACCAGCCGGACGACGGCCGAGGCCATCCGCAGCGAGCCGATCCCGGTCGGGTGGAACGGGAACGGGTCGGCCAGGCCCTGCAGGTCCGGGCCCAGCCCGTCGCCCCCGGTGGCGCACAGCTGGCCCAGCTCCGGCCGGGCCACCGCGAAGCCGTACTTCTCGGCGCCCGCGGTGAGCACCGCATTGAGCTGGTCGTTCCGGGCGGCCAGCAGCCCGATCTTCCCGGGGTCCAGTCCGGGGTGGCCGTCGGCCCGGGTGTCCGCGCAGTCCGCGTCGGATCCGAAGGCGTCGTAGCTGGTCATCACGATGACCTGCGGTCGCCCTGGAAGGTCGTTCAGGTCGATCAGCAGATCGCCGTAGACCCGGTCGAAGGCGGCCATCCGGTAGTCGAACTCGCCCTGGGTCAGCTGGTCCGAGCAGTCCGGCACGCCGTAGCAGTAGCGCAGGAAATCGGTCCAGCCCACGTCGTTGGGCCCGATCGCCAGCACCACGAAGCGCAGGTTCTGCACCTGCTTGAGCAGGCCGACCTGCGGCGGCAGCAGCCGGCCGCCGCGCTCCTGGGGCCCGCGCAACCCGCTGGTCACCGTCGCGCTGGGGCAGGCCAGGTTCAGCACCCGCGCCGGCAGCAGGTCGCCGATCTCCGCAGCCAGCGAGTCGGTGCTGCGCTCGCAGGCCACGTCGTCGGCGCTGCCG
The DNA here is from genome assembly GCA_035557575.1 of Pseudonocardia sp. GTDB lineage: Bacteria > Actinomycetota > Actinomycetes > Mycobacteriales > Pseudonocardiaceae > Pseudonocardia. The sequence goes on from DATMDS010000240.1 coordinate 14,532, forward strand.
CCGGGGAGCGGCGGACCGCCCACCCGCACCGCCCGCGAGTCGCCGATGACCGCACCGTCGAACCCGGTGACCGGCGGCCCGACCGGGTTCGGGCTCAGGTGGTAGGCCCCCACCAGCTGCGACAACGACGACACGCTCCCCAGCCCCTGCGCCGCCCCGGCGTAGGCCAGGCCACCGGCTGCCGCCCAAGCCAGCACCGACGCGGACACCGCGACCACGGTCATCCGGCGCGCGGCCCGCGCGCAGTACGACCAGATCTCCGGCAGCGGCTGGTGCCCGCCCGCCGAACGGCTCTGCCGGCGCAGCACCAGCAGCGTGCGCAACGCGGTCGCCCCGGCCGACGCGGCCAGTGTGAACGCGATCAGGACGGCGCCGCCCAGCAGGTACCAGTGCAGGAAGCCGTCACGGACGGCGGTGACCGCCGCGTCCCGGGCCCGCGGACCGGCCTGCGGGTCGAAGACCTCGGCCGCGGCCGCGTTCCGCTGCACCGGCCCCATGACCAGTTGCGGTCGCAGCGGCCCGACGACCCGCAGCCGGTGCACGTCCAGCTCGGTGTTGCCCACCTGCACCAGCCGGGCCGGGCCGGACAGGTCCGGCTCCGGGGGCCGGGCGCCGACGGTGATGTGCTGGCCAAAGGCCACTATCTGCTGACCGGGGGTGAGTGCCACCGTCACCGGGATCCCCGCGCCCAGGCAGAACAGCACCAGGAGCAGGGTCGGCCACGGCCGGGGCAGGCGACGCCGCCGACGGCGGACCGGGCCACCGGCGGGCGGGTCGATGCCGCCACCGCCGGTGTGCTCGTTCACGGCCCTCCCGCGTCGCTACCGGCGCCGGAACACCCCGCGCATCCGCCGCCCCCAGGATGCGTCAGACGGCGTCCGGCCGGTAGCCCCCGGGAGCCGGGGATCACCCGTTACGGTGCGGCGCGCACCGCCACCAAGGCCACGTCGTCGTCGAGCGGGGCCGCGGAGAACCGCTCCACCGCCTCCCGCACGGCGGCGACCAGCTGCGCCGCGGATTGCCCTGCCGCCTTCGCCGCCGCGTCGAGGAGCCGCTCCGGGCCGAACTGCTCGCGGCCGCGCCGGCGCTCGGTGACCCCGTCGGTGTAGAACAGCAGGGCGTCGCCCGGCCCGAGCCGGTGCTGGCTGCAGCCCATTCGCACGACCGGGATCAGGCCGACGGCGGTCCCGAACTCACCGACCAGCTCGGCCCGGCCGTCCGCGCGCGCCAGCACCGGTTGCAGGTGCCCGGCCAGCAGCAGCTCGACCATCAGGCCGGGACTCTCGGGAGGGTGCGTGCGGTGCACGATGGCGGTGGCCAGCGTGCAGAACTGCAGCGGGTCCGCCGCCTCCATCATGACGTCGTTGAGCGTGGCCACCGCCTCGCTCAGCGAGCGGCCCTCGCGCACCAGCACCCGCAGCACGTCCCGCACCAGCCCGGTGCGTGCCGCCGCCCGCGCGCCCTTGCCGCACACGTCGCCGATCGACACCAGCCAGCGCGCCGGGTCCGTCGTCAGCACGTCGTAGAAGTCGCCGCCGACGTCACTGCCGGAGCTGGCCGGCAGGTAGGCCGCGGCCACGTCGAGTCCGGTGTCCGCCGGCAGCGCCCGGGGCAGCAGGGCCTGCTGCAGGGCCTGTGAGACCTCGACGTGCGCGGCCGTGCTCTGCGCGTTGTGGATGGCCAGGCCGGCCCGGCGGGCGATGTCCCCGGCCAGCGCGAGGTCCTCCGGGGTGTGCGCGCGGCCCTCCGGACGGCCCACGATCAGCACGCCGATCGCGGTACCGCGGGCCCGCATCGCGACCGCGATGCCGTCGGTCGGGGTGGCGAAGCGCACCGGCCCGTCACCGACGTGCCCGCCGCCCTCGCCGATCAGCTCGGCCAGGCCGCGGGCCAGCTCCGGCGGCAACCCCGGCGAGCCGTTCGGGTCGACGACGGCCCGCAGCTCCGGCAGCCGGTTCTCGTCCGCGTGCGTGAGCGCGGCCAGCCGCAGCCGACCGGCGGAGTCCAGCAGGTGCACCGCGCACCACCGGCCCAGCCGCGGGACCACCACCTGCGGCACCACGGTGACCGTGAGGTCGACGTCGAGGGACTGGCCGAGCAGCTCGCTGGTCTCGGCAAGGTAGGTCATCCAGGCCCGACGACGCTGGTCGACGCCGCGCAGCCACTGCGTCTCCACCGCCATCGCCACCCGGTTGGCGATCAGCTCGGACAGGTCGCGGGTCTGCTCCGGGTCCGCGGCGGCCGGGCCCGGCTGGTGTTCCACGCGCAGGCTGCCGCGCAGCGGGGCGGTCATCGGCAGCCGCACCTCGGTGGCCGGCCCGGCGCCGGGCCAGCCGTCGCGGGCCAGCTCCCGGGCGCCGTCGCCCTCGTCGACCTCGACGCTCACGCACGCGGCGTCCAGCAGCTCGCGCAGCCGGCGGACCAGCTCGGTGATCAGCTCGACGGGCTGCAACCGGTCGACCAGGTTCGGCGGGATGTGCAGCAGCCAGCGGGCCTGTTCCGCGGTGCTCCACACCCGCTCCGGGTTGGGCAGCTCGGGCGCCGGAGCCGCCGGCTCCGCGGCCGGGTTGCGCCGCAGCGAGAACCAGATCACGTGCCGGCCGTCGGACTCGTGCCGGGTGCCCCACGCCGACGCCAGCCGCTGCACGAGGGCCAACCCCCGCCCGTGGCTGGCCGCCCGCCCGTAGCGCTGCCGGGGCTGGGCCAGGTGCATCTCCAGCGGGCCGTTCCCGCGGTCGGTGACGGTCACCGTGACCTCGTGCTCGGTCACCGTGACCGCGAGCTCGAACTCGGTGCCGGCGTGCAGCACCGCGTTCTCGCACAGCTCGCTGGCCAGCAGCACGGCGGTGTCCAGCAGCTCGCCGGCACTCTCGGCGTCGGCGTGCTCGGCCAGCGCCTCGGTCAGCGCGTGCTGCAGCATCCGGCGCCCCCGACCGGCGGATCGGGCGTCCGGCGGCAACCGCATCCGCCGCTCGAGCTGAACGGGCACGGGGGAAGTGTGCCCTGTCCACCCGAGTCGTGCTGGCGCCGGTATCCGCTCCGGCCCGATCGACTAGTGTCAGCGCAGCGGTGGCCGTACCGGTGCCACCCCGCCCGACCGTCGGTCCGGGGACGGGAGGACTCATGACCGCCGACCGACGCCGTCCCTCGAGGGTGGCCGGATGACCACGACCCGACCTGAACGGGCCGCGACGGCCCCGTCCGAGGACAGCGGCGACGCGGCCGCCGATGCCCTCCTCGGCGAGCTGGCGACCGCGCTGCACCAGGTCCGGCAGGGCCGGCTCGACGTGCGGCTGCCGCGCCGGCAGGGACCGGCCGGCGACGTCGTCGACCAGTTCAACGAGCTGGTCACCGTGGCCGAGCGACAGAACCGGGACCTGCTGCGGATCAGCCGGGTGGTCGGTCGGGAGGGTCGGATGACGGCCCGCCTGGACGAGGAGAGCTACGACGGCGCGTGGTCGGCCGGCGCCCGCGCGGTGAACGCGGTGATCGACGACCTGGAGGCGCCCACCGCGGAGATCGCCAGGGTCATCGAGGCGGTGGCCGAGGGCGACCTCTCCCAGCACATGGCCCTGGAGATCGAGGGCCGGCCGCTGCGCGGCGAGTTCCGCCGCATCGGCCGCACCGTGAACACCATGGTGGACCAGCTGTCGTCGTTCGCCGACGAGGTGACCCGGGTGGCCCGCGAGGTCGGCACCGACGGCCGGCTCGGCGGCCAGGCCGACGTCCGCGGCGTGGCCGGCACCTGGCGGGCGCTGACCGACTCGGTGAACACCATGGCCAGCAACCTGACCAACCAGGTCCGCTCGATCTCCTCGGCGGCCACCGCGATCGCCAAGGGCGACCTGTCGCGCACCATCACCGTGAACGCCCGCGGCGAAGTGGCCGAGCTGGCGGACACGATCAATGCGCTGACCGCGACGCTGCGGCTGTTCGCCGACGAGGTGACCCGGGTGGCCCGCGAGGTCGGCACCGACGGCCGGCTCGGCGGCCAGGCGGCGGTGCCGGACGTGGCCGGCACCTGGAAGGACCTCACCGACGCGGTGAACCTGATGGCGGCCAACCTGACCGACCAGGTGCGCGGCATCGCTCAGGTGGCGACCGCGGTGGCCCGCGGCGACCTGTCGCAGAAGATCGCGGTGGACGCCCGCGGCGAGATCCTGGAGCTGAAGGACACCGTCAACACGATGGTGGACCAGCTCTCGTCGTTCGCCGACGAGGTGACCCGGGTGGCCCGCGAGGTGGGCATCGAGGGCAAGCTGGGCGGGCAGGCCGCGGTACCCAACGTGTCCGGCACCTGGCGCGACCTGACCGAGAACGTCAACGAGCTGGCCGGGAACCTGACCGGCCAGGTGCGCAACATCGCCCAGGTCACCACCGCGGTCGCCCGCGGCGACCTGTCGCAGAAGATCACGGTGGACGCCCGCGGCGAGATCCTGGAGCTCAAGTCCACGGTCAACACGATGGTGGACCAGCTCTCCTCGTTCGCCGACGAGGTGACCCGGGTGGCCCGCGAGGTGGGCACCGAGGGCAAGCTGGGCGGCCAGGCCGAGGTGCAGGGGGTCGCCGGGACGTGGCGGGACCTCACCGACAACGTCAACTACATGGCGTCGAACCTGACCGGCCAGGTCCGCAACATCGCGCAGGTCACCACCGCGGTCGCCGGCGGCGACCTGTCGCAGAAGATCACGGTGGACGC
>DATMDS010000241.1:0-2399 GCA_035557575.1 Pseudonocardia sp.
CTTCACCGGCACCGAGCTCGACGCCCTGCTCGCGCGGCAGCCAGAGCGGCCGCTGCTGCTCGCCGGGTTCATGACGCACATGTGCGTGAACTCGACCGCGCGGGGTGCGTTCAGCCTGGGGTGCGCCCCGACCGTGGTCGCGGGCGCGACGGCCACCCGGAACCTCCCCGGGACCGACGGGCGGGTCGTCTAGGACGACGCTGAAGAAGCCGGTTTGGCGGATCGGAGAGTGGGACCGGTTCGGTCGTGGCCAGGGGCGATTTCTGGTCGCGGGGCCCGGTGGGACGGCCGAGATGAGCGGGGGAATCCGTGGCGTGCCGCGGGATGGCCCGCCGAGCTTCGGGCGGTGCCCGGGCGGCCTGCTTGGCTGCTGGTCAGGTGGCGAGGACCCAGGCCCCGTTGACCTGGGTGAGCCCGCGCCCGAGGAGGGTGCGCAGGTTGAGCGCCGCGGTGCGGCGCTTGAGCCAGGCGTTGTTGTTGACCGTGCCGCGGTAGCGCAGCTTGATCCGCCGTCCGCCGCGGGTGGCGACCTGGGCGACGGTGCGCTCGACGTTCGGTCGGTGCTGGCGGTAGTCCTCGCGCAGGTCCGGATCGGCGGCCCAGTCCGCGCGGGCGGCGCGCAGCAGGTCGTCGCGTTCGTGCAGGGTCAGGGAGCGCCCGGTCTTCGACGTGGTGCAGCGGGTGCGTAGCGGGCAGTCCCGGCACAGGGCGCCGAAGGTCGCGGTCCGGCTCGGCGACAGCGGCCGGGTCTGCCCGGCCGGGCAGGTGACGGTCCCGGCCCGCTCGTCGACGGCGAAGTCGTCGCAGGTGAATCCGCCCTCGACGGCGGGCTGCACCGGCTTGGGCTTGATCACCGCACGGTGTCCGGCCCGCTCAATCGCCGCACGGAACTCCCCGGTGCCGTAGGCCGAGTCGCCGTACCAGGCCACTTCCTCGTTCCCCGGCCTGCGCCCAGCCTCGTCGTCGGCGGCCTCGCCGCAGCTCGCGTCCCGGAGCGGCTCGTTGTCCTGCGGCTCGTTGTCCTGCGTGATGCTGGCTTGCGGGGTGCTGGCTTGCGGCCCGGTACGGGCCAGGAACTGCGCGGCGACCGCGGCGTCGGCGTTGTCCGGCCCGGCGGCCTGGGTCAGCTGCTCGTCGGTGATCAGCCCGGTCTCGGGTTCGCCCACCAGGTGCGCGCGGTAGCCGTCGCGGCGGTTGCTCGGGGACTTGCGGGTGTGCCGGGCCTCCGGGTCCACGGTGGAGATCACCCGCTCCGGGGCCACCCGCCGCGCGATCCGCCACCGCCCATCGCGGCCGTCGGAGCCCTCGGCCGGTTCCACGTCCTGCCCGGCCACCAGCGCCAGCAACGCCAGCGCCGCCTCGGCCTGCTCGTCGAGTTCGGCCCCGGTCAGCGCGGCGACCACCGCGTTCGCGTCGGTGACCAGCGTCGAGACCAGCGCGTCCTTGGCCTGCGGGTCTGTCCAGTCGATCCGCGGCTTACCCGGCTGGCGGTAGTCGTGCCCGGTGCACTCGGCCGCGATCACCTCGGCCGCGCCGGGCACCTGCCGTGCCACCCGGCGAATCGCGCCGATCAGCTGGGTGACCGTGTCCTGAGTGGCCACCGCGTCATCCAGGATCGTGGAGTCCACCGCCCGGCGCCGCCGCCCGCGCAGCACCCCCGTCTGCTCGACCACCTGCCGGACCGCGTCGTTGATCCGGTGCGGCCGCCGCGACTTGACGATCCGCTGCCGCCAGTACGTCAGGCTGGACGGGTCGAACCCCTCATCCAGCAGCGACAACCCGCAGGCCACCTTCCACCGCAGATCACAGCGCACCGCCTCGGCGCACTCCCGATCCGACAGATCATGCAGCGCCTGCAAGGTCAGCACCGCCGCCATCCGGGTCGCCGGCAACGACGGCCGACCCACCCCCGGGGTGAACAGGTCCGCGTAGTCCTCATCCGGGAACACCTCGCCGCGATGCTCGGCCAGGAACGCGAACATGCTGCCCGCCGGAACCAGGTGCCCGACCACCTCGGCGGCGTCCCACAGCTCCCGCTCCGGCCCCTCCACACCCTGCACAAGAAGATCATCCCAGGCGAGCGAACGCAGGCTCACCGACACGCCGCCCACCCGACCGGGCTTTTTCAGCGCCGTCCTAGGGACGGGCCCGGCGCCCGTGGGGCGGAACGGCGCTTTCCTTCACCACTGCGAACGGATCCGTCGGTCACGTCAGGAAACAGCCGGCCGCCCGCTCGGTTGATCGGGCGCGAGCGCGGGACGGCTGACGGGAACATCGGGCCGCCGTCGCTCGTTGACCATCGTGTCCGAGCCGGGCGACCTGTGTCCCCGGGTCTCAGTATTGAAGCGCCTTCACGGAATACCGTTCGGCTGGAGCCGTGTTGTGCGAATCGCCGCGAG
>DATMDS010000242.1:0-23715 GCA_035557575.1 Pseudonocardia sp.
CAGCTCATAGCCCTTCTGCACGCCCTGCAGCCCGGCCCCGAGAATCACCGCGAAGGCCAGGTACGGGTTGCACGCGGTGTCCAGGGTGCGGATCTCCACCCGGCGGGTGGACGACTTGCCGGGCGAGTACATCGGCACCCGGACCAGCGCCGAGCGGTTCGCGTGCCCCCAGGACACCGCGGTCGGCGCCTCGCCCCCGGTGATCAGCCGCTTGTAGGAGTTCACCCACTGGTTGGTCACGGCGGTGATCTCCCGCGCGTGCCGGAGCACCCCGGCCACGAACGCCTTGCCCGTCTCGGACAGCTCGTACGGGTCGTTCGGGTCGTGGAAGGCGTTGCGGTCGCCCTCGAACAGCGAGAAGTGCGTGTGCATGGCCGAGCCGGGGTGGTGGGAGAACGGCTTGGGCATGAACGAGGCGCGCACGCCCTGGGTGATCGCCACCTCCTTCACCACGTACCGGAAGGTCATGATGTTGTCGGCCATGGTCAACGCGTCGGCGTAGCGCAGGTCGATCTCCTGCTGCCCCGGGCCGCCCTCGTGGTGGCTGAACTCCACCGAGATGCCCATCGACTCCAGGGTCTCGATGGCATTGCGCCGGAAGTGCGGGGCGACGTCGTGACTGGCCTGGTCGAAGTAGCCACCGGAGTCCGCCGGGATCGGCGCGGTGCCGTCCTCGGGCAGGTCGCGCAGCAGGTAGAACTCGATCTCGGGATGCACGTAGCAGGTGAACCCGGCCTCGGCGGCCTTGCTCAGCGAGCGGCGCAGCACGTGCCGCGGGTCCGCCCACGACGGGGAGCCGTCGGGCATCGCGATGTCGCAGAACATGCGGGCCGAGTAGTGCTCGCCGGCGGCCGTCTCCCAGGGCAGCACCTGGAACGTGGACGGATCCGGGCGGGCCACCATGTCCGACTCGTAGACCCGCGCGAAGCCCTCTATGGCGGACCCGTCGAACCCGATGCCCTCGGCGAACGCCCCCTCCAGCTCGGCCGGCGCGACGGCCACCGACTTGAGGTAGCCGAGCACGTCGGTGAACCAGAGCCGCACGAAGCGGATGTCGCGCTCCTCGAGCGTGCGGAGCACGAACTCCTGTTGGCGATCCATGTTCGACGAGACTAGGAACACCGCGTTACGGCTATGTTTCGTCCCTGCTCACGCTCTGCGCGCGAACGCCCGTTCGGGCCAGTCCCGCGCCGGTCACAGCGTGCAGCGCGCGTCGGGTCCCGGCGGGTGCAGCTCGATCAGGTACCGGGCGAGAAGCTCGTCGATGCACGGATTTCCCTGCAGCGCGATGGTGTGCTGGTTGCCCTCGAAGGTCACCAGCTCGGCGCGCAGCGAGCCGGCCAGCTCCACCCCGGCCGCGTACGGCGTGGCCGGGTCACCCGTGGTCGAGATCACAAGGGTCCGCGGCAGCCCGTCGCCCTTCGGCAGGTGCGGTGTCCACGTCGGCGGCACCGGCCAGAACGCGCAGACGTCCAGCGCGCCCACCGGACCGCGTCCGGTGTCCCGGAACGGCGCGGCCACGGCGATCCGGCGGGCGAGCTCGGCCTGCGCCGCGCGGTCGGTGATGCGCTGCTCGTCGACACAGCTGATGCTGATGAACGCCTCGATGAGATCGCCGTAGCGGCCGTCCGGAGCACGTTGGTAGTACAGGTCGGCCAGCGTGAGCAGGATGGTCCCGTCGCCCCCCGCCAGCGCGGCGATGCCTCGGGCCAGCACCGGCCACAGGCTCTGCAGGTACAGCGCCTGGTTCACCCCCGCGATGGCGTCGGAGTAGGACAGCCGGCGTGCCTGGGCGGCCGGCGCCGGCGCGTCGATCAGCGGTCGGACCACCGCCTGGAAGGCCGCGGTGGCCCGGTCCGGATCGGTGCCGAGCGGGCAGCGGCTGCGGCGCGACGCGCAGTCGGCGGCGAACGCGGCGAAGGCGCGCTGGAAGCCGTCGGCCTGCGCGACGTTCTGGTCGACGGTGCTCTCCCCCGGGCTCAGCGCGCCGTCCAGCACCAGTGCCCGGACCCGCCGCGGGAACGCCTCGGCGTAGGCCGACCCGAGCCGGGTGCCGTAGGAGAACCCGAGGTAGGTCAGCTTCTCCTCGCCCAGGGCAGCCCGCAGGACGTCCAGGTCGCGCACCACGTCCCGGGTGCCGACGTGGGCCAGCACCGCCGCTCCCCCGGACCGCTCGGCACAGCGCTGCGCGTAGCTGCGGTTCTCCGCCTCGGTCTGGTCCAGCCCCGCCGGTGAGGGGTCGACGTCGAGGTCGGCGCGCTCGGCCGGCCAGTCCGCGTCGTCCAAGCAGTTGATCTTCGGTGTGCTGGAGCCGACCCCGCGCGGGTCGAACCCGACCAGGTCGAAGCGCCGGCGCAGCGGGCTCTGGGCCAGCCGGCCCGACAGCGCCGGCACCAACTCCATCCCGGACGCCCCGGGCCCGCCGGGGTTCATCACCAGCGCGCCGATCCGCTCCCCGTCCGCGCGCCGGCGCAGCACCCCGATCCGGGCGGTCGGCCCGTCCGGCTGCGCGTAGTCCAGCGGAACCACCAGGCGCGCGCAGTCGAACGCCGGTGACGCGAACGCGACGCGGTCCGCGGTGCCGTCGGCGAACGCCGTGCACGTGCTCCAGGACAGCTGCTGACCGTAGAAGCGGTCCAGCCGGGGCGGCGGCGGCGGCACCGGCTCGGCGGAGCCGGCGACCGGTTGGCTGCACGCCGCGACCAGCACCATCACCCCGGCGCAGACCGCCGCCGTGAACGCGGATCCGGTGCGGCCGAGCACGCGGTGAGCATGCCAGCTCGCCCAACCGTGAACGCGCTCCGGCCGGGCGCCCCGATCGGCTGTGTGAACCTCGTCCCACGACCATGCCGCCGGGGCCCCGCGGTGCCACGCTGTGCTCGTCACGCACCTGACGACCCGGGGACCCGCAGGACGGGCCTCGAGGGAGGACGGACAACGATGTCTGACGCGCCATCCACCGCGCCCGCAGCATCCGGCTCGACCACATCGGCGGCGTCGGCGGAGGTCACCCCGCCCTATCGCTCCGGGCCGGCCGGCACCGCGACCGGCCGACCGAGACGGACCCGCATCCACCACCTGCGCGAGCTCAAGGAGCGCGGCGAGCGGTGGCCGATGCTCACCGCCTACGACATGTACTCGGCAGAGATCTTCGACGAGGCCGGCATCCCGGTGCTGCTGGTCGGGGACTCCGCGGCCAACAACGTCTACGGCCACGCCAACACCCTGCCGGTCACGGTCGACGAGCTGTTACCACTGCTCAAAGCCGTGGTTCGGGGCACGCACAGCGCGCTGGTGGTGGCCGACATGCCGTTCGGCAGCTACCAGATCGGCGTGGCGCAGGCGCTGGAGACCGCCTTCCGCTTCATGAAGGAGGGCGGCGCGCACGCGGTGAAGCTGGAGGGCGGCGCCCGCTTCGCACCCCAGGTGGAGGCGCTGGCCGGCTCCGGGATCCCGGTGATGGCCCACCTCGGGTTCACCCCGCAGAGCGAGCACGCGCTCGGCGGCTTCCGGATCCAGGGCCGGGGCGACGCCGGCGAGCGGATCGTCGAGGACGCGCTGGCCCTGCAGGCGGCCGGCGCCTTCGCGGTGGTGCTGGAGATGGTGCCGGCGGACGTGGCCAAGCGGGTGACGGCGGAGCTGGTGATCCCGACGATCGGGATCGGCGCCGGACCGGACACCGACGCCCAGGTACTGGTGTGGTCGGACATGGCCGGGATGAACCGGGGCCGCAAGCCGAAGTTCGTCAAGCAGTACGCGGACCTGGGCGGCATCCTGCTGGACGCGGCGAAGCGGTTCGGCGACGACGTGCGCGGCGGCTCCTACCCGGACACCGAGCACTCCTACACCTGATCCCCCGGGTCCGGTCGGCGCAGCCCGGCCACCGGGGTGCCGGCGTGGTAGGCGGCGAGCATCGCGGTGGCCGGGCACTCGCGGCGGGCCCAGCGGGCGCGCAGGCCGTCCAGGCGGGCCAGGTCGTGCGGGCGGCCGGCGAGAGCGGCGGTCGCCGCGGCCAGCAGCTCGCCGGTCGCGGCGTGCACGGCGTCGTCGTCCAGGCCGTGCTGGGCCACGTGCCGGTGCGCGGCCGCGTCGGGGGTGGTGCGGCGCCCGGCCAGCGAGCGGTCCAGGACCAGGCCGGTGAGCAGGCTGAGCAGCTCGCCGTAGAGCCCCGGGTCCGGGCAGGCGTCGAACGCCTTGAACTCGATGCGGCCCACCTCGGCCGGGATCCGGGCCACCTGGGTGAGCGACGGGTCGGACTGCAGCTGTGGTTGGTCGGCGTCGAGGAACACCAGCACGGCCGGGCGTCGGCCGGTCCGGACGTGGGTGCGGGCCGACAGCCCGCCCCACGGTCGTCCGTCGCGGAACGGTGCGGAGAACGACAGCGGCACCAGCCACGGGCTGTAGTGCGTCAGCTTCCGGCCCACGTCCACCAGCCCGGGCGGATCCAGCTCGGCGCAGGACAGGTTCAGGTCCGGGCCGTAGGTGGTCATGTGCAGGTGCGCGGTGCGCTCCTCGGGTGAGTCCTGGCGGTGCGCCTGCTCCCACGCGTTGAGCGGCGGGAGGATCGCGTAGGTCGAGCGCAGCGGGTTGAACCCGATCGCGGTCGGCACCAGCCCGTGCCCGCGGGCCCGCACGGCCAGCAGCGCGAGATCCTCGTCCAGCGCGGTCACCGCCTCGGTCACCGAGGAGTGGATCCGGGTCCGGATCTCGATGCCCTTGGGGTCGCAGCGCAGCAGCGCGCCGTCCTCGCCGAACCGCTCGTAGCCCTCGATGTACCAGCGCTTGCGCTTGATGCCCTGATCGCCGATCCGCAGCTCGGGATAGTCGGTGGGATCGGTGGGCAGCTCGTCCACGACCGCCTGCAGAAGCTCGAACGGGGTGTCGGTGAAGTCGGCGAAGGTGCCGTCGAGATGCAGCAGCGCGCACTCGTGCTCGATGCCGTAGCGGAACGCCGGGCCCGAGTTCCCTGGCACGTCCGGTTCGATCATCGGCCGGCCGCGAACTCGATTCGGCCGGTTGCGGGGTCGGCCGCGACGAGTCGGACCCGCACCGACGCGCCGGCCTCCAGCCGGCCGGTGCAGCGGGCCAGCACCGGCGGGTCGTGCAGGTACACCTCGCCGGGCTCGCCGTTCGGGCCGCTCGAGCGGAGCACGACGACCTCGAGCTCGGCGCCGACCCGGTCGGACAGCAGTGCCGCCTCCGTGCGGTCCACACAGGCCCGGGTCACCTTGCCGGCCAGTGCGTCGGAGGCCGCCATCAGGTCCGGCAACGCGGGCAGCGCGGCCGCTATCGGCTCCGGCACCGCCCGTCCGGCCGTCGCCGCCACGCACACCTCGGTGCCGAACCGGTCGGCCAGCCGCCGCAGCGGCGCGGTGACGTGCGCGTAGGGGGCCCCGATCCCACCGTGCCCGGGGTCAGCAGGCGGCACCGTCCCGGCCCCCCGGTCGAACGCCGCGTACCCGGCGCCGCGCAGCAGCGAGGTGGCGGCGCGGCGCAGGGCCAGCGCGCGCGGCGTGTCCAGCGGGAGCCCGGCCAGGAGCTCGGCCGCCGACATCTCAGCGGGCCACCGAATCCCGAGCCGGCCGGCGGTGTCGCGCAGCTCGGCCACCGCCGACGGCTCCGGCGCCGGTAGCGTGCGCAGCAGCCCGATACCGGCCGCCAGCATGATCTGCGCCGCGGACATCCCGGTGAGCAGGGAGATCTCGGCATTCCAGTCCTCGACGTCGAGCCGCCGGCGCACCTGCACCGTCCAGCCGCCGTCGGGCGCGCGCACCACCTCCTGTTCGGGCAGTTCGAGCTCGACGGCCCCGCGCTGCACCGCCAGCCGCCGGCGCAGCCGGCCCAGCTCCGGCAGGCCCGCGATCGCCGGGTGCAGCCGCCCCGCATCGTGGTCGGCCTGCACGCCGGCGTAGTCCAGCCGCGCCCGGGAGCGCACGACGGCCCGCCGCACGGTGACCGCGACCGGCTCCGCGGCAGCGTCCAGGTCGATCACCCAGAGGGCCGCGGCCCGCGGTCCGTCGGGCAACAGGCTGGCTGCGCCCTCGGACAGCACCGGGGGGTGCAGCGGCACCGAGCCGTCCGGCAGGTAGACCGTCTGCCCGCGCCGGCGCACCTCGGTGTCCAGCGGCCCGCCCGGCGCCACCACCGCGCCCAGGTCGGCGATCGCGTAGTGCACGCGGTAGCCGTCGCCGTGCCGAGCGACCCCGACGGCCTGGTCGAGGTCCTTCGAACCGGGCGGGTCGATGGTCACCAGCTCGATGTCGGTGGCGTCGATCCGCTCCGGCCCGTCGGGCAGTGGGCGCGCCGCGGCCCGCTCCGCCTCGGCCAGCACGGCAGGCGGGAACCCCACCGGCAGCTCGAACTCCGCGCGGACCCCGGCGAAGTCGGGGTCGAGGTCGGGGCGGGAGTGCCGCATCGCTGCCACCGGGCGAGCTTCGCACGGGATCCGGAGCCGATTGCCATCCGGGTGGGCCGGGCCCGGGGGACCGGTCGCGGGCCGGATGGCGGGTCGGATCGCGGGTCGGATCAGAGCCAGCGGGGCGGCGCGGGGGGCCGGGCGCCGTCGACGGTGCGCAGGTCACGCCCCCGGGATCGGCCGACCAACCAGGCGGCCAGCCCGGCCGCCGGGCCGCGCACCTCGTCGGGGTCGTGGCCGTCGCCGAGTACCCAGGTCAGGCTCTGGTCGGTGGCGACCAGGCGCAGCACCGGGCAGTCCGGGCGGGCGCTCAGCGCCGCCGTCACGTCGGTGATCAGCTCAGCCAGCATGGGCGGCGGGATGTCGGCGAAGGACGCACCCACGTCCAGGTCCACGGCGTGGATCCACATCTCGCGGGCCCGCGTCCACGGGATCTCCGCGGCCCGGATCTTCACCCCCTGCCGGTTCGTGACCTGCGCCGACCAGGCCCGTTCCGGCATCTCCCGCACGGCTTGGCCCAACCGGTCCGACGAGGAGATCACGTCGGCCCGGATCTCGGCCGGGCTGCGCTGCGCCCCGGTCTCGATGTCGGCGACCCGCTGCTCGTCGCTGGCGTAGGCCGGGGTGCGGACGCCGGTACGCGCCCAGGTCAGCAGGTTGACCATGGCGTCGGCGTTGCGGGCGATGTGGGTGAGCACGTGCGCCCGGCTCCAGCCGGGCAGGCCCGACGGGGCGGCGAACGCGTCGTCGCCCATCCGCATCATCAACCCGCGAAGGTGGGCGGCACCGTCACCGGTCCAGGCCAGGGTGTCGGTGAGCTTGCGGGTCATCTATCTCTCCCGGCGACAGGTGTTGCGCAGCTCCCCGATCCCGGCCACGGCGGTGACCAGCACCGCGCCGTCGGTCAGGTAGCGGGGCGGCGTGCGGGCGTGGCCCACCCCGCCCGGTGTACCGGTGGCGATCAGGTCGCCGGGGTTCAGGGTGACGATCTGCGACAGGTAGCAGATCAGGTCGATGGCGGAGAACAGCAGCTGGTCGGTGTTCGAGTGCTGCATGGTCTCGCCGTCCAGGGTGCTGCTGATCTCCCAGCCACCGGCGGGCAACTCGTCCGTGGTGACCAGCCACGGTCCGACCGGGGTCGAGCTCTCGAACGTCTTGCCCTGCAGGAACTGCGGGGTGCGCAGCTGCCAGTCGCGCACGCTCACGTCGTTGAGCACGGTGTAGCCGGCGATCGCCGCGCCGGCCTGCTCCGCGGTGGCGTGCCGGACCGGCCGGCCGATGACCACGGTCAGCTCGGCCTCGTAGTCGACCTTGTCCGAGACCACGGGCAGCACGATGTCGTCGTGCGCGCCGATCAACGCCGGCGCGTACTTGGCGAAGACGGTCGGGTACTCGGGCACCGCGTTGCCCATCTCCAGCACATGGTCGCGGTAGTTCTGCCCGACGCAGATGATCTTCTCTGGCGCCGGCACCAGCGGCGCGTAGTCCAGCTCGCCCAGCCCGTGCGCCGGGCCCGCGGCGGCGGCCGCGCGGTCGGCCCAGTCCGGGTGCTCCAGCAGGGCCCGCACGTCGGCGTCGCCGGTCTCGACCGCGCCGTCCGCGTCGACCCTGACGGCGCGGTGTCCGGTGGCGGTGCGGATCGTCGCGAGCTTCATCGGTCCCCTTCGGTAGCGCGGGTGCAAACGTTTGCGGAATAGGCGTGCCGGCCCACAGCATGCAGTCTGCCTGCGCTCGACCCGGCCGCGTCAACCGACCCGTCGGCCGTCACGGTCGACGGATCCGGAGGTCACTGCCGTGCGCCGGGTTCACCGCGACTCGTAGAGCGCCCGCTCGAAGTCCGCGTACAGCTGCAGCGCCTCCGGCGGCACGAACGGCAGGAAGTTGGAGTAGATGGAGGCGGCGACGCCGCTGGTCCGGTCGACCCAGAAGTGGGTGTTGCACAGCCCGGCCCAGGCGCCGCTGCCGGCCCGGCGCATGCCCGGAATGTCCTCGGTGTTGAGCAGCAGCCCGTAGCCCCACTTCCAGCCCGGGCCGGCGTTGAAGTCGTGCGAGGACGCCGGGTCGTAGCTGTGCAACACCTCCGGGAAGTCCAGGGCGCCGATCTGGTTGGTGAACGCGGCGTCCACGGTGTCCGCGCGCAGGAGCCGGACGCCGTCGAGCTCGCCCTCGCCGAGCAGTGCCTGCTCGAAGCGGATGTAGTCGCGCGGGGTCGAGTAGAGCCCGTGCCCGCCGGCGTAGTACTCCGGGTTCGGGGCGAGCTCGATGCTGGTCGGGTTCCAGGTGCCGTCGTCGGCCTTGATGTGCACCGGCGTGGTGGTCTCCTTCCAGCCCTCGGCGAGCCGGAACTCGGTGTCGTCCATCCCCAGCGGTCCGGTGATGCCCTCCTTGATCGCGACGTCCAGCCCCACCCCGCCGGCGGACTCGACCACCTTGCCCAGCCAGTCGGTGTTGATGCCGTAGATGTAGGTGAACCCGGGGTCGGCCAGCAGCGGGGCGGTGAAGATCACGTTCGAGCCGGAGAGCACGTTCGGGGTGCCGGTGACCGACTGCCAGCGCATCAGCTCCTCGCTGAAGAACCAGTAGCCCAGCCCCGTGGTGTGGGTGACCAGCTGCCTGACCGTGGCCCGGGAGGCCGGCGGGCGCAGCCGCGGGGTGTCGCCGTCGAAGCCGTCGAGCACCTGCAGCTCGGCCCATTCCGGGCGGTAGTCCTCGATCGGCGCGTCCAGATCCAGGTCGCCGCGCTCGACCAGCTGCAGGGCGGCGACGGTGGCCACCATCTTGGTCATGGACATGATCCGGAAGTGGGTGTCCACGGTGAGCGGCTCGTCGCCGCCGGCCACCCGCGGTCCGGCCGCGCCCTCGTAGATGATCCCGTTCCGGTCGGCGGCGATGGCCGCGACGCCGGGGACGGCCCCGCTGTCCACTGCGTCCTGCAGGACCTGGTCGATGCGGTCTCGCGGCGAGCTCACCATCGGTCTCCTCGCAGTCTGGACGTCATGGTCCGGGCACTGCGGGAACCGTATGCCGACTCCGGGCATCGGGGCTACGGGCGAGGTGTATCGCGCTGCGACACCGCTCGGTCGGCTCAGATCTCGCCGCCCTCCGCGGCCTCCCCGCCCGCACGCACCGGAAGGTCGGCGAACACGGCCGGTGGCTCCCGCCACAGCTGCGGCAACTGCCCGGCGGCGGCATCCCGGAGAGCCCGCCAGACCCGCTCCGGGGTGCACGGCAGGTCCAGGTGCCGTACCCCGAGCGGGCGCAGCGCGTCGATCACGGCGTTCTGCACGGCCGGGGTGGAGCCGACGGTCGCGGACTCGCCGATTCCCTTCGCACCCAGCGGGTTGAGCGGGGTGGGCGTCTCGGTGTTGGCGATGTCGAAGCCGATCAGGTCGGCCGCCGTCGGCATCCGGTAGTCGGCCAGCGTCGCGGTGATCGGCTGGCCGTCGGCGTCGAACAGGATCTCCTCGTAGAGGGCCTGCGCCATGCCCTGGGCCAGCCCGCCGTGCTGCTGGCCGGCGACCAGCAGCGGGTTGAGGATGCGACCGCAGTCGTCCACGGCGATGTGCTGGCGGGGGGTGACCCGCCCGGTCAGGGTGTCGACCTCGACCACGGACACGTGCGCACCGAACGGGAAGGTGGCGCCCTCCTGGTGGGCGTCCAGCCCGGCGTGCAGCTCCTGGCCGGTGTCCTCGACCGCGGAACCCGCGACCTGCGCCCAGGTCAGCGTGGTCGTGGGCACCCCGGCCACCCCGAACTCGCCGTTGTCGGTCAGCTCGACGTCGGTCTCCGCCGCCTCCAGCAGCTCCGCGGCCCGCCGCCGCGCCTGGGTCAGCACGTCGGCGGCGGCGGCCTGCACGGCGCTGCCGCCCATCTGCAGCGAGCGGGAACCGCCGGTGCCGGAGCCGCGCGGCACGGTCGCGGTGTCGGACTGCACGAACCGGATCCGCTCGATGGGGATGCCGAGCCGGTCGTTGACCAGCATGGCGAACGCGGTGGCGTGGCCCTGGCCGTGCGCGGACGTGCCGGCCGAGATGGTGGCCGAGCCGTCGGCGTGCACCGTCACCGAGCCGTACTCGCTGCCCCCACCGCCGGCGGTGATCTCCACATAGACGGAGATGCCGATACCCAGCTGCACCGGGTCGCCGGACTCGCGCCGCGTGGCCTGCTCCTCGCGGAGCTTGTCGTAGTCGGCCAGCCGCAGGGCCTCGCGCAGCGGCAGGTCGTAGTCGCCGTTGTCGTAGCGCATCCCGGAGAGAGTGTCGTAGGGGAACGCGTCCGGGGCGATGAAGTTGCGGCGCCGGATCTGCACCGGGTCCAGACCCAGCTCGTCGGCGGCAAGATCCATCATCCGCTCCAGGTGGGCCGTGGCCTCCGGCCGGCCGGCCCCGCGGAAGGCGCCCATCGGGGTGGTGTTGGTCAGCGCCACCGCGGCGTCGAAGCCCATCTTCGGGATGGCGTAGACGCCCTGGGCCATCATGAAGGTCGGCCCGATGGCCAGGCCGCCGCCGAAGCCGGCGTAGGCCCCGGAGTCGGCGACCACCCGCGCCCGCAGGCCGGTGATCACACCGTCCCGGGTCAGCCCCAGCTCGTAGTAGCCGACCTGGGCGCGGCCGTGCGGCATCGACACCAGGTTCTCCGAGCGGGTCTCGACCCAGCTCACGGCCCGGCCCAGCCGACGGGCCACCCCGATCGCCGCGGTGTGCTCGGCCAGCATCCCGGCCTTGCCGCCGAAGGCCCCGCCGACGTGCGGGGCGATCACCCGGACGCGCTCCTTGTCCAGCCCGAAGAGCTCGGCCGCCTGGGCCTGAAAGCCGTGCGGCATCTGGGTGGAGACCCAGATGGTCAACTCGTAGGGCTCGGTGCCGGCGCCGTGGGCGCCGGCGCCGTCGGTGTGGGTGGCCGCGGGCTGCACGGCGATCGCGTTGCCCTCCATGGGCAGCACCGCGATCCGCTGGTTGACCATCCGGGCCCGGACCACGACCTCGGCGTCGGCCAACGGATCGTCGCCGCCTGCGCGCACTCCGGCCGCGAGGTTGGACCGGTCGTCGAACTGGGGCGGGGCGCCCGGGGCGAGCGCGGCCTCCGGGTCGACGACGGCCGGCAGCGGGTCGTAGTCCACCTCCACGAGCTCGACCGCATCCACCGCGGCCGCCTTCGTCTCGGCCACGACGACGGCGACGGCCTCGCCCACGAACCGCACCCGGTCGGTGGCCAGCGGCGGCCGCGGCAGCTCCGGGTTGATCACCATCAGGCCGTGGTGCGCGGGCAGGTCCAGGTCGGCCGCGGTGAACACGGCGATCACCCCGGGCGCCGCGGCGGCCGGGCCGGTGTCGATCCCGGTGATCCGGGCGTGCGCCAGCGGTGAGCGGACGAAGGCGAGGTGCGCCAGACCCTGGAGATCGAGATTGCCGACGTAGGTACTGGCCCCGGTGATCAGCTCGAGGTCCTCGACGCGGCGGACGGTGGTACCGAGAATCGATCCGGCCATGACCACGACACTACGACTTCCGAGCGGGCGACGACGGGCCGATGCTCGCGACCACCTAGGGACCCCAGGACGGTCGCGGTGGCAGCGTGGCCCGGGCTCCCGGGGTCCGCTTCGGCGCTCTCGACGGCTGCCGGGCACTGTTAGGTTCGGTCGGTGCCCGAGTTCCACCACACCGACGTCCTGCCGCTCGGTCCCGACGACACCGACTACCGCCGCCTCGACCTCGACCCCGGCGCCACCGTCCAGGCACTGGGCCGGACCTTCCTCGAGGTTCCTCCCGCATCCATCACCGCGCTCGTGTACGAGGCGGTGCACGACATCCAGCACCTGCTGCGGCCCGCGCACCTGGCCCAGCTGCGGTCCATCGTGGACGATCCGGAGGCCTCCCCCAACGACCGGTTCGTGGCCACCGACCTGCTGCGCAACGCCTGCGTCGCGGCCGGCGGGGTGTTGCCGATGTGCCAGGACACCGGAACCGCGATCGTCGTCGGCAAGCGCACCGAGACCGTGCTGACCGGCGGCGGTGGCGGTGCGGGAGGCGGTGACGAGGAGGCGATCTCCCGGGGCATCCACTCCGCGTACGCCGAGCTGAACCTGCGCTACTCGCAGATGGCGCCCACCTCGTTCTGGGAGGAGCGCAACACCGGCACCAACCTGCCGGCGCAGATCGAGCTCTACAGCGCGCCCGGGCAGGCGCCGAAGTACGAGTTCCTGGTGCTGGCCAAGGGCGGCGGCTCGGCCAACAAGACGTTCCTGTACCAGGAGACGAAGGCGCTGCTGAACCCGAAGCGGCTGGCCGGCTTCCTGGACGCCAAGCTGCGTTCGCTGGGCACCGCGGCCTGCCCGCCCTACCACCTGGCCATCGTGGTCGGCGGGATGTCGGCGGAGTACACGCTCAAGGTGGCCAAGCTGGCCTCGGCGCACTACCTGGACGCCCTGCCCGCCGCGGGCTCCGAGCTCGGGCACGCGTTCCGGGATCACGACCTGGAGCGGCAGGTGCTGGAGCTGACCCGGGAGTTCGGGATCGGCGCCCAGTTCGGCGGCAAGTACTTCTGCCACGACGTGCGCGTGATCCGGTTGCCGCGGCACGGTGCCTCGCTGCCGGTCGGGATCGCCGTGTCGTGTTCAGCGGACCGGCAGGCCCGGGCGAAGATCACTCCGGACGGGGTCTTCCTGGAACAGCTGGAGCGCGACCCGGCCCGGTTCCTGCCAGATGTCACCGAGGCCGACGACCTGTCCGCCGAGGTGGTGCGGGTCGACCTGAACCGGCCGATGGACGAGATCAGGGCGCAGCTGTCGACGCTGCCCGTGCGGACCAGGGTGTCGTTGACCGGGCCGCTGGTGGTGGCGCGCGACATCGCCCACGCCGCGATCGCCGAGCGGCTCGAGGCGGGCGAACCGATGCCGGCCTACCTGCGAGACCACCCGGTGTACTACGCCGGGCCGGCGAAGACGCCGGACGGTTACCCGTCCGGGTCGTTCGGGCCGACCACCGCGGGCCGGATGGACTCCTACGTGGAGCAATTCCAGGCGGCCGGCGGGTCGCTGGTGATGCTGGCCAAGGGGAACCGCTCCGCGCAGGTGACCACGTCGTGCGCCGCGCACGGCGGCTTCTACCTGGGCTCGATCGGTGGTCCGGCGGCCCGGCTGGCCCAGGACTGCATCCGCAGGGTCGAGGTGCTGGAGTACCCCGAGCTGGGTATGGAAGCGGTCTGGGCGATCGAGGTGCAGGACTTCCCCGCGTTCGTGGTCGTCGACGACAAGGGCAACGACTTCTTCGCCGACGTCAGCCGGCCGACCCTGCAGGTGTCGTTCCGGCGCTGACGCCGCTGCCGGGTCGTGGTTCCCGCCCGCGGCTCGGCGCAGGCTCAGCTCAGCCGGCGGGGCCCGGTGTCGGCGCTGGTCGGCGGGGGCCCGAGCACCACCCGGACCCCGGTCACGAACGCGCCTCGCGCCGAGGCGAGGACCGGGTCCAGGCTCAGCGACCGCAGCTGCGGGAGGTCCTCGGCCATGCAGCCGAGTCGCAGCGCGAGGTCCTCCAGCGCGTCCAGCCGCACCTGCTCGCTGCCGCGGTAGCCGGTCAGCAGCGGTGCTGCTCGCGGCGCCCTGACCAGCGCCGCCGCGTCCCGGTTGGACACCGGGACGGCGCGGAACGCGCGGTCCCCGAGCAGCTCGGTGGCCATCCCGGACAGCCCGAACGACAGCAGTGACCCGAACGACGGGTCGTCGACCACCTCGAGCACGCAGGAGACACCCTTGGGCGCCATCCGCTGCACGTAGACGTCCTCGGATCCGGTGAGCTCGGACAGCTCGGCGTGCGCCCGCCGGACCCCGGTCTCGGTCACGATGTCCAGGCGGACCCCGACCAGGTCGGCGCGGTGGTGCCAGCGATCGCCGACCGCCTTGATCGCCACCGGGTAGCCGAGCTCCTCGGCCGCGGCCAGTGCGGCGTCGGCCCCGCCGGCCAACCGGAACTCGGTCACCCCGATCCCGTAGCAGCCCAGCAGCTCCAGGGCGGCGTTGTCGTCGAGGATCCGGAGCCGGTCGGCACCCAGCTCGGCGACCATCCGGCGCGCCCGGTCAGGGTCCACATCGGGCGGTCTGACGAGCTCGCCGGCCGGCTGGGAGCGCCAGTGGGCGTAGCGGCTCACGCGGGCCAGTGCCGTGACCGCGCGCTCCGGGCTCGGGTAGCTGGGGATCGACCCGTGGCCGGGGGCTCCGTCGGGGCCCGGCGCGGCCAGCTCGGCGGGGACACCCTCGGCGGCCAGGAACACGGCCACCACCGGCTTGCCGACGCCGGCGACCGCGCCGCGCAGGGCGCGGGCGTACTCGGCACCGGGGGTGGCCACCGGGGGGACGAACACCGCGATCAGGGCATCGGCGGGGGGGTCGGTGACGCGGCCGTCCGCCGGCACGGCCGCGTCCGGGACGGCGGGCTCGGGGCCGGCGCCGGGCGACGGCGCGGCGGGTTCAGCCGCGGGTTCAGCTTCGGGTTCAGCCCCGGCTTCAGCCGCTGGTTCAGCCGCTGGTTCAGCCGCGAGAGCCGCGCGCACCGCGGCGGCGAACCGGTCGGGGGTGGCATCGGCGCCGACGTCGACCGGGACGCCGGCGAGCTGCAGGCCCTCGTCCAGCAGGGCGTCGGTGACCAGCGCGCCCAGGGCGGTCGAGTTGCCGACCACGGCGACCCGCTTCCCGCGCGGCAGGGGTTGGTAGGCCAGCAGCAGGGCGGTGTCGAACAGCTCCGAGAGCGTGTCCACCCGGATCACCCCGGCCTGCTCGAACAGCACCTTGACCCCGGAGTCGTCGATCGGCGAGGCATCGGCGGCGATCGCGGCGTCCGGCGCGGCGTGCCGCCCGCTCTTCACCGCCACGATCGGCTTGGTGCGGGCCAGTCTGCTGGCCAGCCTGCCGAACTTGCGCGGGTTCCCGAACGTCTCCAGGTAGAGCAGGACCAGGTCGGTGCCGGGGTCGGTCTGCCAGTACTGCAGCAGGTCGTTGCCGGAGACGTCGGCCCGGTTGCCGGCGGAGACGAAGGTGGACAGCCCCAGCCCGCGCTCCTTGGCCGCGGCCAGGATGGCGATGCCCAGCGCTCCGGACTGGGAGAAGAAGCCGACCCGGCCGCGCCCGGGCACGTCCGGCGCCAGCGTGGCGTTCAGCCGCACCTGCTGGTCGGTGTTGGCCACGCCGAGCGCGTTGGGCCCGATCACCCGCATGCCGTGCGCTCTGGCCTCGCTGACCAGACGGCGTTGCGCGTCCCGGCCGTCGGCGCCGGCCTCGGCGAAGCCGGAGCTGAGCACGAGCAGCGCGGCCACGCCCTTCTCGCGGCAGGAGTCCATGACCGCGTCGATCCCGTCGGCGGGCACCGCGACGACGGCGAGGTCGACCTCGTCCGGGATGTCGGTGACCGAAGCGTAGGCCCGGACCCCGCGCACCGACCGGGTGTCCGGGTTGACCGGGTACACCGGGCCGGCGAAGTTGCCGCGCAGCAGGTTGCCGAACACGGCGTTCCCGATCTTGGTCGGATCGGTCGAGGCCCCGATCACCGCCACCGACCGGGGGTGCAGCAGGTTGTGCACGCTGCGGGCCTCGGCGCGCTGTTCGCGGGCGTCGCGCACCGCCATCGACTGCTCGGTGGGGTCGATGTCGAACTCCAGGTGCAGCACGCCGTCCTCGAAGGCCCGGCTGACCTGGTAGCCGGCCTGCCGGAAGACCCGCACCATGGCGTGGTTCTCGGCGAGCACCTCGGCCTCGAAGCGCCGCAGACCGTTCTCCTGCGCGGCCGCGGCGAGGTGCTCGAGCAGGATCGAGCCGAGCCCGCGGCCCTGATGGTCGTCTCGGGCGACGAAGGCCACCTCGGCCGAGTCCGCTTCCGGGGTGCCGGTGGTTCCGCCCGGCCCACCGTCACCGGGCAGCCCCTCGTAGCGGCCGACCGCGACGATCTCGTCGCCGACGAGGCAGATCAGCGCGACCCGGTAGTGGTGGTCGACGTTGGTGAACCGCTCCAGCTCGCGCGGCGACAGGTACGGGTGCGGGCCGAAGTAGCGCAGGTAGCGAGTGCGGTCGGAGAGGTTGTTGTGCAGCCGCACCAGCGCGTCGGCGTCGCGGGGCAGGATCGGCCGGATGTGCACGATGCGCCCGTCCGAGGCCAGCACGTCGGCCTCCCAGTGCCGCGGGTAGCCGGGATCGGGGTCGGTCACCGGCTCGGGCGGATGGATGCCGGGCGCGATGTCGGTCATGGCGATCAGTCCCGAGGGTCGTGCGGGTCGAGGCCGTGCAACGGGAACACCGCACGACGGGTGTCGATCACCGCGGAGTCGACGCGGTCCGAGCCCTCGGTCCACGGCTCGTAGCCGGTGTCACGGCCGTCGGTCATCGCGATGGGCAGCTGCTGGCGGGTGAGCCCGGCGGTGTGCGCCACCCAGTCGGCCGGCAGCGGCCGGTTCGCCGGCACGTCGCGGTCGAGCACGGTGGCCAGCAGGTGCGTCCAGGAGCGCGGCACCACCCGGAACAGTCCGTACCCGCCACCGCCCACGGCCAGCCACTTGCCGCCGGCGAACTCACCGGCGAGCTCGCGTAGCCGCCGGTAGATCTCGCGGTGCCCGTCGACCGACAGCCCGAGGTTGGCCAGCGGGTCCTCCATGTGCGTGTCGACCCCGCACTGGGTGACCAGCAGCTGCGGCCGGAACGCGCCGAGCAGCGACGGGACGACCGCGTGGAAGGCTCGCAGCCACCCCGGGTCCGCGGTGCCCGGCGGCAGCGGGACGTTCACCGCGTAACCGGCCCCCGGGCCCTCGCCGTACTCCGTGGCCCAGCCGGTGCTCGGCCACAGGGTCAGCGGGTGCTGGTGCAAGGAGATCGTCAGCACCCGCGGGTCGGAGTAGAACGCGGCCTGCACGCCGTCGCCGTGGTGCACGTCGACGTCGACGTAGGCGATCCGTTCGAAGCCGTGCTCGAGCAGCCAGGCGATGGCCACCGCGCAGTCGTTGTAGACGCAGAATCCGGCGGCGCGGTCGGCCATCGCGTGGTGCAGCCCGCCGGCGATGTTGACCGCGCGGTCCACCCGGCCCTCGGCGATCTCACGAGCGGCGAGCAACGATCCGCCGCAGACCAGCGCGCTGGCCTCGTGCATCCGCTCGAAGATCGGGTTGTCCTCGGTGCCGAGCCCGTGCCCGACGCCGTAAGGGGCGTCCGGCGCCGCCTTCACCGCGGCCAGGTAGGACGGCACGTGCACCCGCTGGATCTCGGCGTCGGGCGCCTGCTCGGGCACCAGCGGCTCGACCCCCTCGAGGATGCCGAGCCCGGTGGCCAGACGCATGGTCAGGTCCAGCCGGATGGGATCGAGCGGGTGGTCCCCGCCCAGGTCGTAGCCCAGGAACTCCGGGGTCCAGACGACCGCTGCGCCGGTACTCATCCGCCTACCTCCCCGAGCCGATCGGCTCCCCGCACTGGTCGAGCACGCACGGCACCGACCGTAGGTGATGACGTCCGCCCGTGCGGGCTCTGCCGGCCGGGATGGTTCGAGGTCGGCGGGGCGTTGGGCGGATACGATGGAGCACGACCGAAGGAGCTGTGCGCGTGAACGAGCTCATTGACACCACCGAGATGTACCTCCGGACGATCTACGAGCTGGAGGAGGAAGGTGTGGTGCCGCTGCGCGCGCGGATCGCCGAGCGCCTGGGGCAGAGCGGGCCCACGGTCAGCCAGACCGTGGCCAGGATGGAGCGGGACGGGCTGGTCGTGGTGGCCGGGGACCGGCACCTCGAACTCACCGACTCCGGCCGCGGCCGCGCCGTGTCGGTGATGCGCAAGCACCGACTGGCGGAGCGGCTGCTCGTCGACGTCATCGGGCTCGAGTGGGAGCTCGTGCACTCCGAGGCGTGCCGGTGGGAGCACGTGATGAGCGAGGCGGTGGAGCGCAAGCTCGTGCAGCTGCTGGACAACCCGACGACCTCCCCCTACGGCAACCCGATCCCCGGCCTCGACGAGCTGCGCCGGCCGCCGGAGGAAGCCCACCCCGGGATCTTCGCGCCGCCCACCCTCGAGGTCGGTCTGCAGCGGCTCGACGAGTTCGCCCGGCGCGGCGGCGGTCGGGTCGAGGTGCGCCGGATCGCCGAGCACGTGCAGGTGAACACCGGGCTGATGTCGGACCTCAAGGGGGCGGGCATCGTGCCCGGCCAGGACGTCGACGTGCGTCCGATCAGTCGCTTCGGCGTGCCCGTCCCGATCGTCGGCGGAGACGGCTCCGAGGTGGCCCCGCTCGTCGCGCACGCCGTGCTGGTGCGCCCGCGCTGATCGGTTCGACGGGCCTTCGGGCGGGCCGACCCGCGAGGCCGCGGACCGGCATGAAACGGTGCTCGCGCCAACGCTGCGGGATTCGGCGAACGCCCTCGTCATAGGAGAGTTGCCGTGAAGTTGCTGGTCACCGGCGGTGCCGGTTATGTGGGCAGCGTGTGCACGGCACACCTGGTCGAGAACGGGCACGAGGTGACCGTGCTCGACGACCTCTCCACCGGTCACGAAGATGCCGTGCCGGACGGGGCCCGGTTCGTGCGGGCCGACGTGGCCGACGCGGCCGAGGACCTGCTCGCCGACGGCTACGACGGGGTGCTGCACTTCGCGGCCCGCTCGCTGGTCGGCGAATCCGTGCAGCGCCCCGAGCTGTACTGGTCGGGCAACGTGGTGACCACGTTCCGGTTGCTGGAAGCCATGCGCACGCACGGCACGCCGCGGTTGGTGTTCTCCTCCACGGCCGCCACCTACGGCGAGCCGGACCGGGTGCCGATCACCGAGGATGCGCCCACCCGACCCACCAACCCCTACGGCGCGAGCAAGCTGGCGATCGACAACGCGATCAGCTCCTACGCCGTCGCGCACGGGCTGGCCGCGGTGAGCCTGCGCTACTTCAACGTGGCGGGTGCGCACGGTCGCTTCGGCGAGCGGCACGCCGTGGAGACCCACCTGATCCCCCTCGTGCTGCAGGTGGCCGCGGGGCAGCGCGAGTCGGTGCAGGTGTTCGGGGACGACTGGCCGACCGCGGATGGAACCTGCGTGCGTGACTACATCCATGTCGACGACCTGGCCGACGCGCACCTGCTGGCCCTGCAGCAGGCCCTCCCGAACCGGCACGCGATCTACAACCTGGGCGTCGGCACCGGCTTCTCGGTGCGCGAGGTGCTCGACGCCGCCCGCGTCGTCACCGGGCACCCGATCCCGGCGGTCACCGCGCCCCGCCGGGACGGTGATCCTGCGGTGCTCATCGCCTCCAGCGAGGCGGCGCGGGCCAAGCTGGGCTGGCGCCCGCAACGCACCGAGCTGGTCACCATGGTCGGCGACGCGTGGCGGTTCGCGCAGAGCCGGCAGCCGGCCTGACCCCTCCGCGCCGACGATCATCGGCTGTGCGGCGGCACCGACCCGGTGCTCCGCCCCTCCCCCGCTGCGCTGCGGGATGCCGGCTCGGGCGTGCTGCCGAGCAGCCACGCGCGCACCTGCGCCGGGCGCATCCCGGCACCGGCGGCGGTGCGCAGCAGCCGGGTCAGCCGGTGCCCTGGCCACGCCCGCTCGGCCCGGTCGAGCGCCACGTTGGCCAGCCCCCCGTCGCCGCGCAGCAACGCCGACACCACCAGCAGGGCCGCCGGCTCGACCACGTCCGGCTCGGGCATCGTGCGGACCAGTGCCGTCCACAACTGCTCCGCGGCCGCGGCGTGCGGCCCGATGTTGTGCTGCAACGCGGCGTCCCGGACCGCGAGATCGCCGAGCGCGCAGGCCAGATCCACCACCTTCTCGTCGGTGAGGTCGAGCCGACCCTCGGCGGCGGCGGTGACGGCTGCGTCCACCACGGCCGATCCCACCGGCACGGCCGTCGCCGACGCCGCGCACGCGGCGCCGAGGTCGGCGCGGTGTGCGGCTCGGTCGAGCCGGGCGACCAGCAACCTCTCGCGGCGCCGGATGCGGTCGGGACATTCCGGAGCCACCAGTCGCTCCAGCTCGGCCCGATCGCGATGGATCACCTGGCCACCTGCCACCACGGCCGCGGCGAACGCGGTGCACGCCGGATCCGGCAGCACGCCGGAGCAGCCACACGGGTCGTAGCAGGCCCAGTGGGCACCGGCCGTCGTGCTCGCGGCCCAGACGGCCGCGTGCACCGACACGCCCTGTCGCTCGAGCCCGACGACCGCAGCGGCAGCCAGCTCGACCGAGGGTGGACCACCGCCGGCCGTCCGTTCGCTGAGCACGACCACGGCGGCGGCGTGCGGATGATCCAGCAGCAGCCCGCGGACCGCGTCCGCGACGACCGCTTCGACGTGCTCCGGGGGCGGTAGGTCGACCCGCACCGTCAGGCCGATTCGGCGACCCGACGGCCCGCCGGTCGCGATCAGGACCAGCGACTCCCGCGGATGGAACCCGATCAACGCTGGGAGGATGGCCACCAGCTCGCCGGGATCCCGCACCCGGATCGGCATATCGGCACCCGATTCCGCGCCCAACCCGGTGCCGCCCCACATCTCAGGCACCCGCGTCGCGGCTCGCGACGCCGGATCCGCTCCGGACGGGGCGCCCGGGCGGTGGGCGTCCGGCTGGCGACGTTCATCGGCAGGAGTCATGGAGCCCAGCGTCGGCCGGCTCGCCGGCCGGGACCAGCGGCTGCTCCGTTCGGCTGTGCACAGGTCGGTGTCGGGCCGTGCCCTCGACGCCCCGGCGCCCGAACTGTGGAGAACCCGGATGTTGTGCGCGTCGTGGTCGGACCCGTGTGCTAAGGGCCCCGGACGTGCCGGGCCCGACCCGGCGTCGTCGCCAATTGTTCACCGCGCCCGCTTGCCCGGCGGGCGCGCGCCCGCGACGCTGGTCGTCGAGAGTGGCGCAACACGTGCGTGACAGGGCGGGAGGCTCGGTGTACGACTACGACCTGCTGGTGATCGGTTCCGGCCCGGGCGGGCAGAAGGCCGCCATCGCCGCGGCCAAACTGGGCAAGCGGGTGTGCGTCGCCGAACGGCGCAACATGATGGGCGGGGTCTGCGTCAACACCGGCACCATCCCGTCCAAGACGCTGCGGGAGGCCGTGCTCTACCTGACCGGGTTCGCCCAGCGCGACATGTACGGCGCCAGCTACCGGGTCAAGTCCGAGATCACCATCGCCGACCTGCTGGCCCGTACCGCGCACGTGGTCGGGCGCGAGATCGAGGTGATCCGCAACCAGCTGCTGCGCAACCACGTCGACATCCTCGGCGGCACCGCACGCTTCGAGGACGAGCACACCATCGTGGTGCGCGGGGAGAACCGCGGCGACCACAACACCGTGACCGCGGCCAACATCGTGATCGCCACCGGGACCCGGCCGGCCCGCCCGTCCGAGGTCGAGTTCGACGACGACCACGTGATCGACTCCGACGCGGTGCTGAAGCTGCAGCGGGTGCCGAACTCGCTGGTCGTGGTGGGTGCCGGCGTGATCGGGATCGAGTACGCCTCCATGTTCGCCGCGCTCGGCACCCGGGTCACGGTGGTGGAGAAGCGTCCGCAGATGCTCGAGTTCTGCGACCCCGAGGTGGTGGAGTCGCTGAAGTTCCACCTGCGCGACCAGGCCGTCACCTTCCGCTTCGGCGAGGAAGTGGAGAAGGTCGAGGTCACTCCGAAGGGCACGGTGACCAGCCTGGTCAGCGGCAAGCGGATCGCCGCCGACATGGTCATGTACTCGGCCGGTCGGCAGGGCGTCACCGACGAGCTGGAGCTGGAGAAGGCCGGTCTCTCGGCGGACAAGCGGGGACGCATCCAGGTCGACGCGCAGTACCGCACCCCGGTGCCGCACATCTTCGCGGTCGGCGACGTGATCGGCTTCCCGGCGCTCGCCGCGACCAGCATGGACCAGGGCCGCCTCGCCGCCCTGCACGCCTTCGACGAACCGGCCCGCGAGCTGCAGGCGCTGCAGCCGATCGGCATCTACACCGTCCCCGAGATCTCCTACTGCGGGAAGACCGAGGCCGAGCTGACCGAGTCCGCGGTGCCCTACGAGGTGGGGATCTCCCGCTACCGGGAGCTGGCCCGCGGCGCCATCGTCGGCGACTCCTACGGCATGCTCAAGCTGCTGGTCTCCAGCGAGGACCGGACCCTGCTCGGCGTGCACGTGTTCGGCACCAACGCCACCGACCTGGTGCACATCGGGCAGGCGATCATGGGGTGCGGCGGGACCGTGGACTACCTGGTGGACACCGTGCTCAACTATCCGACCCTGTCGGAGGCCTACAAGGTGGCGGCCCTGGACGTGTCGAACAAGATGCGCGCGCTGGACGCCTACGGAAACGTCCTGTGACCGACGCGAACCGGGCGGGTCCCGGTCGGGGGCGTGCGGCTCAGTAGCCGATGCCGTGCTGGTCCAGCCACGGCCGCGGGTTGATCTTCGTGCCACCGGGTGTGGTCACCTCGATGTGCAGGTGCGGGCCGGTGGAGTGACCGCGGTTGCCGACCTCGGCGATCTCCTGGCCGGCGCTCACCTGCTCGCCCGTGGTCACGAACGACCGGTTGACGTGGCCGTAGGTGGTCACCGTGCCGTCGCCGTGTCGGACCCGGACCCAGAGCCCGAAGCCGCTGGCCGGACCGGAGTCGACCACGGTGCCGGGCATCGGCACCCGGATCGGGGTGCCGATCGGGGCCGCGATGTCCAGTCCCTCGTGGCGGGTGCCCCAGCGGGCGCCGAAGCCGGAGGTCACCCGCCCGGCGACCATCTGGATGGCGCCACCGGACAGCGAGCTGGTGTCGGCCTTCGGCTTCTTCCCGGCGGTCCGGCCGGCCTCGACCTTGTCCCCTGCTGCCCCGTCCTTCGCGGCGGTGTCCTTCGCGGCGGCGTCCTTCGCGGCGGCCCGGTCGCTGCCCGCGGACCTGCCCTCGTCCGCCTTCGTCGTTCCGGCCCCGGCGGCGCGCTGCGCACCTTCCGCCGCAGATCCGACCTTGATCGCGTCCGCGGCCCGCTCGGCGGCCGACTTCCTCTTCGGGGCGGTGGCGGAGGCACCGTTCTCGACCGCCCGCCGCTGCATGTCAGCGGCCTTCACCAGGTCGCGGGCATCGACCACCTCGGACCCTGCGGAAAGATCGGAGGAAGCGGCCGGCACCGGGGCCAGCGTGACCAGCGGCCGGGCGGTCGAGGTGGTGGTCGCGGCCGCGTCGGCCACAGCAGCGGTGGTGACGACGTCGGTGTCGTCCGACGCCTCCGCCGTGGCACCGAGGAACTCCTGGACGCCGAGCCGCAACACGTTGCCGCCGTCGGTGGTGTCGGGGAGATTCGCCACGAGCGCTTGCTGGCCGACCGCCGCCAGCGCGCCACCCG
>DATMDS010000243.1:0-37671 GCA_035557575.1 Pseudonocardia sp.
CGTCGGGCAGGTAGTCGACGAACGGGATCGGGTTGTCGTCGCTGCGGAACGGGGTGCCGGTCAGGGTCAGCCGCCGGGCCGCCGGCTCGAAGGCCTCCTTGATCGCGTCGCCCCAGCTGCGCGCGTCCCCGGCGTGGTGCACCTCGTCCAGCACGACCAGGGTGCGCCGGTTCTCGGTGCGCGCCCGGTGCAGCAGCGGGTGCGCCGCCACCCCGGCGTAGGTCACCGCGATCCCCCGGTAATCCGAGGAGGTGCCGCCCGCCGCGTTGCGGAAGTCCGGGTCGATCGCGATGCCGACCTGGGCGCCCGCGGCGGCCCACTGCTGCTTGAGATGCTCGGTGGGTGCCACCACGGTGATGGCGTCGATCACCCGGTCCGCCAGCAGCTCGGCGGCCACCCGCAGCGCGAAGGTGGTCTTGCCGGCGCCGGGGGTGGCCACCGCAAGGAAGTCCTGCGGCGCCGCGGCCAGGTACCGGGCCAGTGCGCTGCGCTGCCAGCCGCGCAGCGGGCGGGTCGCAGCAGGGGGCTCAGGAGGGACCATCCGGTGGGCCTGCGACACACAACTCCCTGACGACTCGACACGGTGAGGGGGCCCGGCACGGGCGAGAGGGCGGACCCGCCAGGGGGCGGACTGCTCGCGGGGTCGGCGATCAGCGTAACGGGCCCGCATCGGAGACCGATCCGCGGGCCGCCATGGCCGGTCGAATCGGCCACGATGGTTCATCCTTGTGGGGAGATGGACACCGAACCCGCCACGGAGCGCACCGGTCCGGCCGCCGCCGGCCCTTCTCCGCTGCGTCGCGTCGTGGTCCGCACCCTGGGCAAGGCCTGGGACGACGACATCTTCTCGCACTCCGCGCAGGCCGCGTTCTGGCAGACGCTCTCGCTGCCGCCGCTGTTCCTGGCCCTGCTCGGCTCGCTCGGCTTCGTCAGCGGCTGGTTCGGGCCGGAGACGTTGCAGACCATCGACGCGGCCATCATCGACTTCTCCTCCCGGGTGTTCACCCGGGAGGTGGTGGACCAGATCATCGCGCCCACCGCGGACAGCATCCTGACCCGCGGCCGGGCCGACGTGGTGTCGGTGGGGTTCGTGGTCTCGCTCTGGGCCGGCTCCTCGGCGGTGGCCTCGATCGTCGACTCCATCACCCACGCCCACGATCAGAAGCTGGTGCGCAACCCGGTCTGGCAACGCATCTTCTCGCTGCTGCTCTACCTGTTCGCGCTGTTCGTCGCCGTGTTCACGCTGCCGATCCTGGCCCTGGGGCCGGATCTGCTGCCCGCCGTGCTGCCGGAGAGCTGGCAACCGGTGGCCGAGTCGGTGATCCAGGCCACCTACTACCCGGTGACCGGGCTGTTGCTGGTCGGGGTGCTGACCACGCTCTACAAGCTGGCGCTGCCGCACAGCCTGCCGTGGCGGCGGCTGCTGCCCGGAGCGCTGCTGGCCATGGTGGTGTTCATCGCCAGCACCACCGGGCTGCGGGTGTACATCGCGGTGCTCACCAGCAGCGGCTACACCTACGGCGCGCTGGCCACGCCGATTGCGTTCCTGCTCTTCGCGTTCCTGCTGGGGCTGGCCATCGTGCTGGGGGCGCACCTGAACAACGCCGTGGAGGAGGTGTGGCCGTCCCGGACCGACCCCGGCGAGCGACGCTCGGAACGGCTGCGGGCCGCCGCCAAGCGCAGCCACGAGCGGGTCACCGGCCGGGCCAACAACCGTCCGGACAGGGCGTCGAACGCCGCTGACCGGCCCGCCTCCGAGTTGCCCGGCGCGGGCGGCGCAACCCATGCTCTGCGGAGAGCACCGATGACGAGGGGGCCGGGATGACCGACACGTGCAGGCCCGGCGTGCCGAGCACCGGCATGGTGGAAGTGGGTCCGCCGATCGACGACGAGGTGATCGACGTCGCACTGCGCGGACGGCGGCTGCGGGTGGCGATCCGACGCGCGGCCGGCGCCGGTCCCGCCCGCACCCCGCTGCTGCTGCTCAACGGCATCGGCGCGCGGATCGAGGTGCTGCAGCCCTTCGTCGACGAGCTGCCGGCCGAGCTGGAGGTGATCCGCTTCGACGTGCCGGGGATCGGCGGCTCCCCGCTGCCGGTGCTGCCCTACCACCTGACGACGCTGGCCCCGCTGGTGGCCGACCTGCTGGATCGCTTCGGGTACCGGCAGGTCGACGTGCTGGGCTACTCGTGGGGCGGCGGGCTGGCCCAGCAGTTCGCGGCGACCCAGGCGAAGCGATGTCGCCGGCTGGTGCTGGTGGGCACCGGCACCGGAATGCTGATGGTGCCGGGCCGGCCGGCGGTGCTGGCCAGGATGCTCACCCCGCGCCGCTACCGGGACCGCGACTACGCGCGCCGGGTGGCAGCCGACCTCTACGGCGGCAGCATGCGCACCCATCCCGAGCACGCCGCGGCGGTGCTGCACGCCGGGCCGCGCGGCGGGGCCGACCGCGGCTACTACTACCAGCTGCTGGCCGGCTTCGCCTGGAGCAGCCTGCCTGCGCTGCCCCTGATCCGCCAGCCCACACTGATCGTCGCCGGCGACGACGACCCGATCATCCCGACGATCAACGCCCGGATCATGCAGCGGGCCCTGCCGGACGCCCGCACGCACATCTACGCCGGCGGCCACCTCGCGCTGCTCACCCACGCCGACGAGCTGGCCCCGGTCATCGACGGCTTCCTGCGCGCGGGCTGAGAGCGTCAGGCCGCGGTGCGGTTCTCGTCGTCGCGGGGCCGGGCCACCGCCAACCGGTAGGACGAGTTCCGGGTGCTCTTGATCGTCACCAGCTCCACGAGGTCCACCCCGGCGTCGGTGAACGCGCGCCGGAATTCCTCCTCGTAGGTCACCCGCCCGAAGTGGATCGTGGTGACGTGCCGGACCATCGGCTTGAACCGCTCCAGCAACGGCGAGCGGCGGTGGTGGAAGGTCTGGGTGCTGAACAGCAGCCCGTCGGGGCCGAGCAGCGTGGCCACGTGCGCGATCGCCGCCGCCGGGTCGGGCAGCAGCATCAGGCTGGCACTGAAGTAGACGGCGTCGTAGGGGCCGCCGCGGTGGTCGTAGACCGAGTTGAACACCGGTTGCACCTGCGCCGACAAGCCGGCCCGCAGCACCTCGGTGCGGCACCGGCGCAGGTAGTCGGGGTCGATGTCCAGGCCCACGACCTCCAGCTGCTTGTCCCGCACCAGGTCGGCGCAGCGGACCAGCGCGGCTCCGGTCCCGATCCCGACGTCGAGCACGCGAGCCCCGGCCGGCAGTCGTTGCAGCACGACGCGGTACCAGTCGCTGGTCATCCCGGCGACCAGTCGGTCGTAGATCCACCCACGCAGTACCGGCACCGCGCTCCTGCGACGCCGACGTCCATCTGGCACGCCGTGCTCTACCCGGATTCGGGTCGGTTCAGTCGTCGCCGCCCGGGCGCAGCGACTCGTAGATCTTCTTGCAGTCCGGGCACACCGGTGAACCCGGCTTGGGCGAGCGGGTGACCGGGAACGTCTCCCCGCACAGTGCCACCACGACGTTGCCCAGCACCGCGCTCTCCGCAATCTTGTTCTTGCGGACGTAGTGGAACATCGTCGGCTCGTCGTTGCCGGTCGTGTCGGTGCCCTCGGGGCGGGTCTCGACGTCGGGCAGCACCTTGGTAGCCATGGCGTCCATGATGCCTCACGTGTCCCATCCCGTCTTCCCGCCGGTACCCCTGGTCTGCTCCCCCGAGGTGGCGGCGGCCGTCGCCGACGGCCGCGCGGTCGTCGCGCTGGAGAGCACGCTGCTCGCGCACGGGCTTCCGGCGCCGCGCAACCGGGCCGCCGCCGACCAGCTGGAGGCGGCCGTCCGGGCGCACGGAGCCGTCCCGGCGACCATCGCGGTCCTCGACGGCGTCCCCCGGGTGGGGCTGTCGGCGCCCGAGCTGGACCGGGTGTGCGCCGGCGGGCTGGCCAAGCTCTCCCGGCGCGACCTGGGGCCCGCGGTGGGGCTCGGTCGGGACGGAGCGACGACGGTGGCCGCCACCGCCGCGCTGGCCCGGGCGGCCGGGGTCGAGGTGTTCGCGACCGGCGGGCTCGGCGGCGTGCACCGCGGAGCCCGGGACACCTGGGACGTCTCGGCGGACCTGGCCGCGCTGGCCGCGACCGCGGTGCTGGTGGTGTGCTCCGGGGTCAAGTCGATCCTGGACGTCGCGGCCACCCTCGAGGTGCTGGAAACCCTGTCCGTCCCGGTGCTCGGCTACCGCACCGACGCCTTCCCCGGGTTCTACCGGCGGGACTCGGGGCATCCGGTCGGCTGGCGGGTCGACTCGCCGGCCGCGACCGCGGCCGTGTGGCGGGCGCACCGGGCGCTCGGCGCCGGCTCCGGGGCGGTGTTGGCCCAGCCGGTGCCGGCGGCCGACGAGCTGGGCGCGGACCTGCACGAGCAGCTGCTGGCCGACGGGTTGGCGCTGGTCGCGCAGCGCGGCGTGACCGGGAAGGACGTCACCCCGGTGCTGCTGGAGCACTTCCACCGCCACAGCGGCGGCGCGAGCCTGCGGGCCAACCTCGCGCTGGTGGCGGCGAACGCCGGGCTGGCGGCCCGGGTCGCGGTGGCGGTCCGCGACGCCGAACTCAGCCCTCGATCACCGGATGGTCCCGCTGCTCGAGCTGCGGGCGGTCTCCGCGGTACCGGTTGACCTGCTCGGACTTGCGCGGCAGCCGGTCGTTGGCGATCAGTACCGCAATCCAGGGCAGCGGAATGGACAGCACCAGCAGGCCGACCGCCAGCCACGGGATCTGGTAGAAGAACGCGGCCAGCACCATCAGCGGGATCCGCATCCCCATCATGACTGTGTACCGCTGCTTGCGGATGCGCAGCTCCTCGTCGTAGGAGACGGCGGCATCCGTGATCAGAACCGGATCCTCCGCAGGCGGCTGCGGATCTGCCACAGAACTCTCCTCGCCGGCGCGCAGTGGCACCTTCGGCGGCGGCGCTCGTGAGCGGTGGCCGCGACTGCTGCCACTCGAACCGCCTGGGGCCCATGGTGCCACCCGCTGACCCGCAGTGCGCGCCGGCTTTGCGCCGGCATCAGGACGGTGGGTGCTCGCCGTCCCGGCCGTGCGCGTGCAGCACGACGTCGCCGACCACGTGCTCGGAGACCACGTCCAACATCCGTGCGGTGAGCTCACCGGTGACGCGGTAGCGGACCAGCCGG
This sequence comes from Pseudonocardia sp., assembly GCA_035557575.1. GTDB lineage: Bacteria > Actinomycetota > Actinomycetes > Mycobacteriales > Pseudonocardiaceae > Pseudonocardia. The sequence goes on from DATMDS010000243.1 coordinate 5,180, forward strand.
CCCTCCCGGTGCGCGGAGACCATGCCGTGCCCGCGCAGCAGCCGCAGCGCGTGCGAGACCGCGCTGTCGCTCATGCCCACGGCGACCGCCAGATCGGACACGCACAGATCGCCGGCGTGGCGCAGCGCCAGCAGGATGCCCAGCCGGTGCGGCTCGCCGATGGCGTCCAGCACCGCCGCCGCGTGCTGCAGCCGGGCGGCGTCGGACAGCACCGTGCGGGCGTCGCAGACCTGGCCGGCGTCCACCACGCGGGCGTCACGGAAGGCGGCCGGACCCTGGTGCACACCGGAGATCCTAGAGCCGGGTGCATCCACCACGGCTGCTGGACCGGTAGTGCAGAAGACGGATCGACCGACCGGCCGGCCGTACCCCACATGATCAGGAGCTCCGATGCGACGAATGAGCCTGGCGCTCGGTGGCGTGCTCGCCACTGTCGCCGCGCTGACGATCGGCACCACCGCGCAGGCCCAGGAGACCGGGACGGTGTACGTCGTACACGGCATCCCGAACACCCCGGTCGACGTGTACGTGGACGGCCAGCGCGCTCTCGACGACTTCGCCCCGGGCACCAGCCAGGGCCCGCTGCAGCTGCCGGCCGGCGGCCACCAGGTCGCGCTGTTCGCCGCGGACGCGCCCGACGGGTCCGGCTCGCCGGTGCTCTCCGCGAACGCCGACCTGCCGGCCGGCGCCAATGTCACGCTGGTCGCGCACCTGAGCGAATCCGGCCAGCCGGCCATCACCCCGTTCGTCAACGACGTGTCGTCGGTGCCGGCCGGGCAGGCGCGGCTCGTGGTGCGGCACACCGCGGCCGCCCCGGCCGTCGACGTGTTGGCGGCCGGCTCACCGGTGATCAGCGGGCTGACCAACCCGAACGAGAAGGCGCTCGAGGTGCCCGCCGGCACCGTCCCGGCTTCGGTGGCCGCCGCCGGCACCACCCAGCCGGTGATCGGGCCCACCAACCTGGACCTGCAGGAGGGCACCGCGACATTCGTGCACGCGATCGGCTCGCTGCAGGACAGCACGCTGGGCGTGGTCGCGATCACCGTGTCCGACCTGCACAGCGCGCCTTCCGGAGTGCCGTCGGGTGCTCCGTCCGGTGCGCCGTACGAGCCCGGCCTGCCCGGCTGGCTGCTGCTGAGCTCGGCGGCCGGAGTACTGCTTCTCGGGCTGTCGGTGCGCCGATGGGTGCACGCAGGGCGCTGAACCGGCGACGCGCCGGCGGCGCGGGACTGGTCGTCGGACTCCTGCTGGTGATCGTCCCGGTCGGACTCTGGCTGACCGGGACCGGCCCGCCCGCCGGCACGACGGCGGGCGGGCCGCCGGCATCCGCACCGGCCCTCGTGGCCGGGGCGGGTACCGCCGCCGCGGGGGCGGTGGCTGCCGCATCGGAACCGGGCGGACCCGCCGCTCCGCTGCGGATCCGGCTACCCGGGCTGGGGGTGGACGCCGCGGTGGTCCCGGTCGGGGTGGACCCGTCGGGCGAGATGACCGTGCCGGAGGAGGTGGCGTCCGTGGGCTGGTACCGGTTCGGTCCCGCCCCGGGTGCCGCGGCCGGGTCGAGCGTGCTGGCCGGGCACGTCGACGACCGCGTCCAGGGGCCCGGCGCGTTCTACCGGCTGGTCGAGCTGCAGGCCGGGCAGCCGGTGCTGGTCACCCTGGCCGACGGCACCGAGCTGACGTTCCGGGTGCGCACGGTCGAGCGGATCGGCAAGCCGGAGCTGCCGGTGCAGGCGATCTTCGACCGGGCCGGGGCGCCGCGACTGACGCTGATCACGTGCGGTGGCGAGTTCGACCGGGCCGCCGGCAGCTTCCGCGACAACATCGTCGTTCGTGCCGACCCGGCCTGACGCGGCGCTCGTCGCGCCCGACCCGGTCGGGTCGACGTGCCGAATTCGGACAACGCTGCCATGCTGGCCCGGTGCAGCAACCGCTCGCGGTGAGGCATCGGTGACCGATCCGGGTTCGCCCGGGCTGCGGCCATCGCCTCCCGACGCGGGGCCGGCCCGGCCGCCGGAGCTCGCCGCGCGCTTCGCCGCGGGCGACATGGCGGCCCTGCGCGAGGCCTACGACAAGCACGGCAGCACCGTGTACGGCATCGCGTTGCGCGGCCTGGGGGCCCACCATGACGCCGAGGACGTCGCCCAGCAGGTGTTCGTGCGGGCGTGGCGGGGGCGGGCCACGTTCGATCCGGAGCGCGGCGAGCTCGGCGGCTGGCTGGTCGGCATCACCCGCCGGCAGGTCGCGGACCGGCTCTCCGCCCGCTTCCGGGAGCGCACCGCGCACGACCGGGTCGGTCAGGCCGGCGGCGTTCCGCCGGCCGCGCTGGCCCCGGACCAGGGCGTGGTCGACGCGATGGTGGTGGCGGCCGAGATGAACCAACTGCCGCCCCGGGTACGAACAGTCCTGCAGCTGGCGTTCTTCGACGATCTGACCCACCAGCAGATCGCCGCGGTGACCGGCTTGCCGCTGGGTACCGTGAAGAGTCATGTGCGGCGCGGACTGGACCGGTTACGGAGGCGGTGGCAGGGATGAATGGCCAGCATCCCGACCCGGAGCGGTTGGCGCTGGCCGCGCTGCCCGCCGAGCCCCGTGACCCGGAGATCGAGGCGCACCTGACCGGCTGCACCGAGTGCCGTGGGCGACTGACCGCGCTGCAGCGCACGGTCGAGCTGGCCCGCACCGGCCACGCCGACAGCGCCGCGCCACCGCCCCGCGTCTGGCAGGGCATCCTCGACGAGCTGAACGAACCGGCGGCCGAACCGGCGGCCGAGCCCGCGACCGGAGCCGATCCGCTGCCCTCCCCGCGGGTCGCGGTGCTCGAGGCACCGGCGGCGAGGCAGCCGCGGCGCCGGCGCTCGCTCGCGGTGCCGATCGCGGCCGCGGCGGCCGGGCTGGCCATCGGGATGGGGGTCGGGTTCGGGCTGGCTCCCACCGACAGCGCGCCGGCCCCCGCACCGGCCCCCCCGCCGACCACCCTGCTGGCCCAGCTGCGGCCGATCGGCCCGGCCGACCCCGGGGCCACCGGCACCGTCGACGGGCTGAACGCACCCGACGCCCGCGAGCTGGTGATCCACGTCAGCGGCGTCACCGGCACCGAGGGCGGCGACTACCTCGAGGCCTGGCTGATCGACCCGCTCGGCACCCGGCTGGTGTCGCTGGGCGCCCTGACCCGGTCCGCCGACGGCGGCTACGAGGGCGCGTTCAGCGTGCCCGCCGACCTGCCGATGGCCACGTTCAACACCGTGGACGTCTCCGCGGAGCGCTGGGACGGCGACCCGTCGCACTCCCGCAACAGCCTGCTGCGCGGCTCGATGACCTGACCGGCCGGCGCCCCGGCCGCTGCGCGAGGATCTGACCCGTGCTGCCCGACCTGTCCCCCGCCACCGTCGACGCGCTGCGCACGGCGCTGCTGCGGGTCGACTACTCGACCGACGGCGTCCGCGGGCTGCTCGGGCCGGCCGCGCACGCCGCACTGGGTCGGGGTGAGCCCGAGCCGGCCTTCCGGGCCAGCCGCGACGGCGCCGAGCTGGGCGTGCTGGTGCGGCTGCTGCTGCTCGGCGCGGTCGAGGCGGACACCGCGGTGCGGGCCGCGCTGGCCCCGCTCGACCCGGCCGACGCGGCCGCCGCCGGGCTGCTCCGTCCGACCGGCGGCGGCTGGACGGCCGAGCTGGACCTGCGCCCGTACGGCGAGCCCGGCGCGGACTGGTGGGTGCTGTCGGACCTCGATGCGCGCCGCCAGCAGCGCGATCACGTCACCGGCGTCGGCGCCGCCTCGGTGACCCTGGCCGCGGCCACCGCCCGGCGCCCGGTCGGCGCCCTGCTCGACCTGGGGACCGGTTGCGGCGTGCAGGCGCTGCACGCCCGGCACGCCGCCCGGGTGACCGCCACCGACGTGACGCCGCGCGCGCTGGCCATGGCGCGGGCCACCTTCGTGCTGAACGGGCTCGACGTCGAACTGCTGGACGGCCCCTGGCTGGAACCGGTGGCCGGGCGCCGGTTCGACCAGATCGTGTCCAACCCGCCGTTCGTGCCCGGCCCGCCGCGGGTCGAGTACGTCTACCGGGACTCCGGCCAGGGCGGCGACGACGCGCTGGCCGGGCTGCTGCGGGCGCTGCCCGGCCACCTGGAACCGGGCGGGGTGGCCCAGCTGCTCGGTTCCTGGCTGCACGTGCGCGACGAGGACTGGCCGGACCGGGTGCGCGGCTGGCTGCCCGCCGGTGTGGACGCCTGGATCGTGCAGCGCGAGGTGGCCGAGCCGGCGCTGCACGTCGGCACCTGGCTGCGCGACGCCGGGTTGGACCCGGCCGCACCGGACACCCGGGAGCGGGCCGGGACCTGGCTGGACTGGCTGGACCGGGAACGGGTGGAGGGCGTCGGGTTCGGATTCATCACACTGCGCCGCACCGGCGGCGAACCGAGCGTGGTCGTCGAGGACCTGCCCGGTGAGCTGGACGACCCGCTCGGGCCCGAGGTCGAGGGCTGGCTGGACCGGGTGGACTGGCTGCGCGCGCACGTCCGGGACACCGACCTGCTCGGCGCCCGCCTGCGGGTGGCGCCGTCGGTGCTGCTGGAGCGCTACGCCGAACCCGGTGACGAGGGCTGGCTCGAGGTGGGGGCGGCGGTGGCCCGTCGCGACGGCCCGCGCTGGCGGCATGAGGTCGATTCCCCCGCCGCCGCGCTGCTCGCCGGATGCCGGGGCGCGCTGCCGCTGCGCGAGCTGGTGGAGCTGCTCGCCATGGCCCACGACCGACCGACCGACCAGCTGGTGGCCGCCACCCTGCCCGCGGTGCGGGAGCTGGTGCGGCACGGGCTGCTGGTACCGGCGCCGTGAGGGCGGTGGCCGCCCGGGTCCAGCGGGCCGCGGTGCGGGTGGACGGCAGGGTGGTGGGCGAGCTCGCGGAGCCGGGGCTACTGGTGTTGCTCGGCGTGCACCGCGACGACACCGCGGCCACCGCCGATGCGATGGCCCGCAAGCTGCACGAGCTGCGGATCCTGGCCGGCGAGCTGTCCTGCGCGGACACCGGGGCCGGGCTGCTGGTGGTCAGCCAGTTCACGCTCTACGGCGACACCCGCAAGGGCCGGCGGCCGTCGTGGTCGGCCGCGGCCCGCCCGGAGCGGGCCGAGCCACTGGTCGAGGCGGTCGTGGCCGCGCTGCGGGCCCGCGGTGCACCGGTCGGCACCGGCCGGTTCGGCGCGATGATGGCCGTGGAGTCGGTGAACGACGGCCCCTTCACGGTGCTGGTCGAGGTCTGACACCCGCGGTGGACCGGGGCGGAACCGGCCCGGACGCACCGAGGGCCCCGCCCGGCTTCTGCCGGACGAGGCCCTGGTTGTCTGAAGAACCGTCAGTCGCTGGAGATCCGTCAGACCCTGGGGGCCCGGGCGGCACGCGCGGTCGCGGCGGTGGCGGCAGTGGCCTTCTCGCCGGCGTTACGGGTGGCGGCGGTCGCCTTCTCGGTGGTGTTCTCCACGGCGGACACGGTCTGCGCGGTCACGGTCTTCGCCGCGGCGGCGGTCTGCTCGGACACGGTCTGCGCGGCCTGGGTGCCGGCCGACAGGACGGTGCGCGCGAACTGCCGCTGGCTGTCCAGCACCTGCTGCGCGAAGTCGAAGTACTTGTCCACGACCACGTTGGCGTCCGGCAGGCCCGGGCGGTCGGCGGTGAAGCCGTCGGCAACGGTCTGCATGGCGTCGGCCCAGGTGCGGACGGCGGTGGTCACCGACTCCTGCGCCCGGGTTGCGATCTCGTTGAACTGCTCGGTGGGGGCGGTCATGTGCAGATCCCTTCTGGGGTTCGGATAGGGCTCCACCTCCTTGGTTCTGTGGAGCTGCTATCTATACTGCGCGATCGCGTTAACTATGTCAAGCAGTCCCGTCGATGAAACTCCGGTAGACGCCCAACAGGGCAGTGCGCTGCTCCGGCGTCAGGCGCGGATCGGTCCGGATCGCGTCCTCGGTGTTGCCCGTCGTGGAGCGCGCGGCCTCCGCGGCCCCGGTGACCCAGCCGGCCTGCGTGAGCAGCTGCTCGGTGGACAGCTGCAGCGCGTCGGCGATGGAGTGCAACACCTTGAGCGACGGCTGGTGCAACCCGCGCTCCACCTGGCTCAGGTAGGCGTTGGACACGCTGGTCATGGTGGCCATGTCCCGCAGCGACAGCTTGGCCAGCTGCCGTTGCGCCCGGATGAAACCGCCCAGCGCGTTCATCGGCGCGGCCCAGGCGTTCGGACGCGCACCGGCGGCAGCCCCCGCATCCTGGGCGGCGCCGGCCTGGGCGTCGCCGGCCTGGACGTCTCCAGTCTGGTCGTCCGCGGCCGCATCGGACTCGGGGGCGTGGTCGGGCTCCGGCTCGAGATCGGGAACTGCCACCGGCTTCGACCTCGGCTTCCGCGCAGCGGATTGTGCGGTGCTCATGTGGGCCATCTTTCCACGTGCGCGCGGGAGCGGAGATCACACCGTACGCGACGTCCTGCTCACGCTTGGTGAACCACGCGCTACTCGCGAGTAGGCGAAGGGTTGCTGGGGATAGAAAGCAGGGCTACCGTCCGGCAACCAACAGTCGGATGTCCGTCAACGTCGATGGGGGTTCGAACATGACTGCGAGCGTCGAGCTGCCGATGCCGGACGACAACGCGTCCGACCTGTTGCAGCTGTCGACGTTCAATGTGGCCACCACGATGCGCAGCCTCACCGAGCTGACCAGGGCGGCCGGCTCCGCGTGGGCCGGTGCGGCCCGCGGAGCGACACCCGGCGGGATGCTGACCCGCGGCCTGCAGTGGTGGACCGCGATGTGCGACCGCAGGCCGCCGCGCTGGCAGCTGGCGAACGAGGTCGTGATACGCACCCCGTTCGCCACCCTGCGCGACTTCACCGAACCGGCCGACACCGACCGGGACGTCATACCCACCCTGGTGCTGCCCCCGCAGGCCGGACACTCCTCGATGGTCGTCGACTTCTCCCCCACGCAGAGCCAGCTGGCCGTCATCCGGGCGGCCGGACTGGTCCGGCTCTACGCGCTGGAATGGCTCGGCGCCACCGCGGCCACCACCGATGTCACCATCACCGACTACCTGGAGCTGATCGACCGGGCGGTGCGGCTGATGGGCGGCCGGGCCAATCTGATCGGGGACTGCCAGGGCGGTTGGTTGGCCGCCATCTACGCCGCGCTGCACCCGGAGCGGGTGCACACGCTGACGCTGGCCGGCGCGCCGATCGACTTCCACGCGGGGAAGTCCGTCATCGCGGCCTCGACCCGGGCGCTCACCACCTCCTTCGGGCTGGCCCCCTACCGGGCGCTGGTGGCGGCCGGCGGCGGCAACATGCCGGGCTGCGCGGTGCTCGGCAACTTCATCGCGATCCAGCCGCAGTCGGAGATCTCGCGCCAGCTGCAACTGCTGGAGCACCTCGACGACGCCGCCCACGTCGAGCGCTACCACGCGTTCGAGGACTGGTTCAAGCACACCCAGGACATCCCGGGCGCCTTCTACCTCTGGCTGGTCGAGCACCTGTTCTGGGGCAACGAGCTGATCACCGGCCGGCTGCTGGTCGCCGGCCGCCCGGCCCAGCTCGGCGCGATCCGCTGCCCGCTGTACCTGTTGGCCGGGTCGCGCGACCACATCACCCCGGCCGCACAGGTCTTCGCGGCCCGGGACGCGGTCGGCACCCCGCCGGCCGACATCAGCTGCCGGCTCGCCGACGCCGGCCACCTCGGGCTGTTCATGGGCCGGGACGCGCTGCGCACGGACTGGCCGCCACTGCTGGCTGCGGTGTACGCGCGGTCGGCGCCCGGCAGCGCACGCCCGGTCCGGCGGCGGTGGTCGCCGGTGGCGGATCCGACCGGCACGCCTCGGGTACCCGCCCCCTGACGAAGCCCGGTGGTCCCCGTCCCGGACTGAGGGGGTGCTGAGAGTGCCCTGGCTCACCATGGCGAACTGGGAACGTTCGCCGCCGCGAACGCGTTCTATCCAGCGAGATCCCGGCGGTAGCGCGCCAGAAGCGGCCCGCCCGGGTGGCGCAGGAGGGAACGCAGCACCATGACCGTGCAGATCGACACAGCACCGGCGCGCGACACGAGAGTGCCGAGCGCGCCGGAGCCCGTGGCCGTCCCGGACCAGCGTACCGACTCCGACCGGGTCGAGTCCGCAGCCGCGTCGACCCGCGCCGAAATGTCCGCCGAGGACTTGGACGCGCAGAGCCCCGCCGCCGACCTGGTGCGGGTCTACCTCAACGGTATCGGCAAGACCGCGCTGCTCACCGCGGCGCAGGAAGTGGATTTGGCCAAGCGCATCGAGGCCGGAGTCTTCGCCCAGCACGTGCTGGACACGGCCACGGCCGACGGCACCGCGCTGGACCGCCAGTACGCCACCGACCTGCGGGCCGTGGTGCGGGACGGGACCCGGGCCCGCAACCACCTGCTCGAGGCCAACCTGCGGCTGGTGGTGAGCCTGGCCAAGCGCTACACCGGCCGTGGCATGCCGCTGCTGGACCTGATCCAGGAAGGCAACCTGGGTCTGATCCGCGCGGTCGAGAAGTTCGACTACTCCAAGGGCTTCAAATTCTCCACCTACGCCACGTGGTGGATCCGGCAGGCCATCACCCGTGGCATGGCCGACCAGGCGCGCACCATCCGGCTTCCGGTGCACCTGGTCGAACAGGTGAACAAGCTGGCCCGGATCAAGCGGGACCTGCACCAGAAGCTCGGCCGCGACGCCACCCACGAGGAGCTCGCCGCCGAATCCGGGATCGCCGAGGCGAAGATCGCCGACCTGCTCGACCACGCCCGCGACCCGGTGAGCCTGGACATGCCGGTGGGCTCCGAGGAGGAGGCGCCGCTCGGCGACTTCATCGAGGACGGCGAGGCCACCGACGCCGAGACCGCCGTCATCTCGCACCTGCTGCACGACGACCTGCGCCGGGTGTTGGCCACCCTGGAGGACCGCGAGCAGCACGTCATCCGGATGCGCTACGGCCTCGACGACGGCCAGCCGTGCACCCTGGACCAGATCGGGCGCCGGTTCGGCCTGTCCCGGGAGCGGGTGCGGCAGATCGAGCGCGAGGTCATGGCCAAGCTGCGGATCGGCGAGCGCGCCGATCGGCTGCGCGCCTACGCGAGCTGAGCTCCGGCCGGGTGACCGGCGTTGCCCCGGCGGCCAGCACTCAGTGCTGGCCGCCGGGGTCCGCGGTGACGCCGTAGCGGCCGCGGTAGTAGAGCAGCGGTAGCCGGTCCGGCTGCGCCCCGAGGTCCCGGACCGCGCCCACCACGATCGTGTGATCGCCACCGTCGTACTCGTTCCAGAGCGCGCACTCGATCCAGGCGCTCACCCCGTCCAGCACCGGCGAGCCGAACGGCCCCGGCCGCCAGTCGACGCCCGCGAACTTGTCGGCGCCCGAGCGGGCGAACCCGGCCGAGAGGTCCTCGTGCCCGGCCGCGAGCACGTTGATGCAGAACGCACCGGCCTCGCGGATCCGGGGCCAGGTCCTGGAGGACCGGGCGGCGGCGAAGCTGACCAGCGGCGGCTCCAGCGAGAGCGACGCGAAGGACTGGCAGGTGAAGCCGAGCGGCCCCGCCGGCCCGCTCGCCGTGATGACCACGATGCCGGACACGAAGTGCCCGAGGACCTCGCGCATCACCGCGGACGGGACCGGACCCGGAGGCGCGCTCATACCCCGAGGGTAGAGACGGCGCGTCGATCCGGCCGGGTGGTACCGGACACACGCCGAATCTATTCATCGACTGTTGAGTTCCGGCCTGTTTCGGCGTTTACTCGGGCGATGACGACAGTGCGGTCGGCCATCATCAGCCTCGACGACCCGCACGCCCGGCAGCTGGAGCTGGTGGGCGGCAAGGGCGCGAACCTCGCCGAGCTTCTCGCGGCCGGGTTCCCGGTACCCGGGGGCTTCTGCGTGGACACCACCGGCTACCTCGCCGCGGCCGCCGCCACCGGGTTGGACGACGTGCTGGCCGCAGCGGGCACCGCGCGACCGGACGGCGCGCTGGCCGCGCGGGCCCGCGCGGCGCTGACCGGCGCACCCGTGCCGGAGGCGATCGCGGAGGCGGTCCGTGCCGGCTACGCGCAGCTCGGGGCGGACGTCCCGGTGGCCGTGCGCTCGTCGGCGACGGCCGAGGACCTGCCCGCGGCCAGCTTCGCCGGCCAGCAGGACACCTTCCTCAACGTGGTCGGCGCCGACGCCGTGCTGGACGCGGTGCGCCGCTGCTGGGCATCGCTGTGGACCGACCGGGCGGTGAGCTACCGGGCCGAGGTGGGCATCGACCAGCACGACGTGCGGCTCGCGGTGGTCGTGCAACGCATGGTGGACGCCGAGCTGGCCGGCGTGTTGTTCACCGCCGACCCGGTGACCGGCCGGCGCACCCGCACCGTCATCGACGCCGCTCCGGGCCTCGGCGAGGCCGTGGTGTCCGGCGCGGTGAACCCGGACCACGTGGTGGTCGAGGGCGACGGCACGGTCGCCGAGTACCGGGTCGGCGATCGCGCGACCGCGATCCGGCCGCGGGCCGGGGGCGGTACCGAGCACGTGGCCGGGACCACCGCCGGCCGCAGCCTGACCGACGCCCGGATCGGCGAGCTGGTCGCGCTGGGGCGGCGGGTGCAGGCCCGGTTCGGCGCGCCGCAGGACATCGAGTGGGCGATCGACGGCACCGGCGCGCTGTGGCTCACCCAGTCCCGGCCGATCACCACGCTCTACCCGATCCCGACCGATCGCGGCAACGATGCCCGCGCGTACTTCTGCGTCACCCTGGCCCAGGGCCTGGTCCGACCGATCACTCCGGTGGGGCTGTCCGCCTTCCGTATCATCGCCGCGGGTGCCAGCCGCGAACTGTTCGGCCACCCCCTCCCCGATCCGCGGACCGGCCCGCCTGCGTTCGCCGAGCTGGGGATGCGCGCCTTTGTCGACATCACGCCGGCGCTGCGCAGCCGGGCCGGCCGGACGCTGCTGCCCCGGGTGCTCGACCTCATGGAGTCGCGCACCGCGGTGGTGCTGCGGTCCCTGATCACCGATCCCGCGTTCGCGATGCGCGGCGGATCGATCGCGACGTTCGGCCGCGGGTTCCTGCGCGCCCTGATCCGGCTCCGGGTCCCGCCCGTGGCGCTCCTGTCGGCACTGTGGCCGGCAGCGGGACGGCGCTACCTCGACCGGTTGGGGCGGCCGGCCCGCGAGCCGGCGGACCTGCCGCCCGGCGCTCCCGTGGAGCAGCGGCTGGACCGCGCCGAGTGGCTGATCGGCCAGGCCTTCCCGATGGTGCCCCGGATGTTCCCGGTCTGGTTGCCGGGAATGCTGCTGCTCGCAGCGGCCCGCAGGCTGGCCGGCGACGCGATGGACGGCACCGCCTCCGACGGGGTGCTGCGCTCACTCCCGCACAACGTCACCTCCGGGATGGATCTCGAACTGTGGGCACTGGCCAGCCGGGTGCGCCTCGACGCGGCCGCCTCCGCGGTCCTGAGCGGGGCACCGGCGGCGGAGCTGGCCGCTCGTCACCACCGGGGTCAGCTGCCACCCGTCCTGCAGGACGGGCTGAGCGCGTTCCTGCGCCGCTACGGGCACCGCGCCGTGGCCGAGATCGACCTCGGGCTGCCGCGGTGGTCGGACGACCCCACCTACGTGCTCGGGGTGCTGGCCAACTACCTGCGCCTGGACGATCCCGAGCTGGCTCCGGACGTGCAGTTCGCCCGCGGCGCCCGGGCTGCGGACGCCACCGTCGCTCGGATCGTCGACGGGGTGCGGCAGCGGTCGCGACCCCGCGCCGCGCTGCTGCGCTGGATGCTGGGCCGGGTGCGGCAGCTGGTCGGGCTGCGCGAGACGCACAAGGACTACCTGGTCCGGCTGCTCGCGCAGGCGCGGTCCGAGGTGGGCACCGTCGGTGCCGAGCTGGTCGCGCGCGGGCGGCTGGCCGCCGCGGACGACGTGTTCTTCCTGGATCTGCGGGAGATCCGCCGCGCGCTGCGCGACGAGCAGCGGGACCTGCCGGCGGTGGTCGCGCAGCGGCGCGCGGACTACCGCCTGGAGCTGCGGCGCCGGCACGTGCCGCGGATCCTGCTGTCCGACGGGACCGAGCCGGAGGCGCTGGTCGCGGCGCACGCCGGTGCGGCGCCGGGCGACCTGATCGGCACCCCGGCGTCGGCCGGCAGCTGCACCGGCCGCGCCCGGGTGATCCTGGACCCGGTGGACGCCCACCTGGAGCCCGGCGAGATCCTCGTCGCCCCGTCGACGGACCCGGGCTGGACGCCGCTGTTCCTGACCGCGGGCGGGCTGGTGATGGAGATGGGTGGGCCGAACTCGCACGGCGCGGTGGTCGCCAGGGAGTACGGCATCCCGGCGGTGGTCGGGGTGGCCGGCGCCACGGTGCGGCTGTCCACCGGTGATCTGGTCACTGTGGACGGCGCGGCCGGCCTGGTGCGCTCAGCGAGCACGGAGTCCTGAGCCGGCCCGATCGTCACGCGTTCGGTCCTCGGCGAACCTCCTCCGAGCGCCACACACAGTGATCGAGCTGAGCCATTCCGGCCGAAGAGGTGGGCGGAGCTGGACACGGACGGGTTGCCCGGCGATAGCCTGCGACTCCATACAGCTCCCTACAAATCACTGACCGTGACACCCGGCGGACGTGCCCACCCCTCCCCACGTCCGCCGAACGGCACGGGAAGGGAAAGTGCGAACCAGACGATGCGCACCGCCTTCCTCGACACGCTGCCGCGCGGCTCCACCCTCGACGAGCAGGACTGGCGGCGCCGGCACCGGCTGGCCCTCGGCCTGCTGATCGGGCACATCCCTGCCCTCGCCGTGGTTGCCGGACTGTCCGGTCGCGGCATCGGCCCGCTGCTCGCCGCGCTCGCCGGACCGGCCGTGTGCATGCTGCTCGGCCACCTGCTGCGCCGGCACCGGCGGCTCGCCGCCGTCTCGGTCACGCTCGGCCTGGTCTCTTGCTCGACCGCACTGGTCGGGTTGACCGGCGGCGCGATCGAGGCGCACTTCCACTTCTTCGTCATCATCGGCTTCATCGCGCTGTACCAGGACTGGGTCCCGTTCCTGTTCATGATCCTCTTCACCACGGCAGCCCACGCCCTGGGCTCCACCTGGCAGCAGGACCTGATCTTCAACCACCCGGCCGCGCAGGCCAGCCCGTGGCTGTGGTCGCTGCTCCACGGGGTGGCGGTGCTCTTCGCCTGCGCCGGGACCGTGCTGTTCTGGCACGTCACGGAGGATGCGCAGGAGAAGAGCGAGCTGGCCGGCCGGCTGTCCGAGGCGGAGCTGGGCAAGCGGACATTCGCCCATGACCTGCTGGTCAACCTGGCCCGGCGCAACCAGAGCATGCTCTACCGCCAGCTGGAAATCATCAACCAGCTCGAGGAGTCGGAGCGCGACCCGGACACGCTGGCCCAGCTGTTCACGCTCGACCACCTGGCCACCCGGGTTCGGCGCAACGCCGAGAGCCTGCTGGTGCTGTCCGGGGAGCAGCCGTCGCGGACCTGGAGCCAGCCGGTGCCGCTGCGCGACGTGCTGCGCGCGGCGATCGCCGAGACCGAGGATCTCGAGCGCGTGGTGTTCGCCGCCGACGAGGAACCGGCCGTCGCCGGGCACACGGTCACCGACCTGACACACCTGATCGCCGAGCTGACCGAGAACGCGGTGCGGTTCTCCCCGCCGGACAGCACGGTGTCCATCCGGGCCCGGCCGGATCAGCGAGGCGGCTACACCGTGACGGTCGAGGACTGGGGCATCGGGATGCCGCCGGCCGACCTGGACGCGGCCAACGCGCTGCTGGCCGCGCCACCCGAGGTGGATCTGTCGGTCTCCGCGCGGCTCGGCTTCCACGTCGTGGCCCGGCTCGCGGCCCGGCACCGCGTCCAGGTCGCGCTCAGCGCGACCCCGAACTCGGGTATCACGGCCACGATCGCGCTGCCGGCCAGGCTGTTCACCGGCGAGGAGCGCGAGGTCACCGAGCCGGTCCCGGCGCAGTCGCCGTCGGGTGCCGCGGCACCGACCACAGCTGCCGGCGAGAAGGGGGCCGACCACGAGACGCCCGACCAGGTCGCCTCGCACATCGGATTCCTGGCGGTGGAATCCGTGACAGCGGACTCTTCCCCGGCGGTGGACTCCCCGGCGACGGGGTTCCCGGCCGTGCGGTTCCCGGCCGTGCGCATCCCGGCCGTCGGGTTTCCGGCCGTACGGATGTCCGAGGAGAACGCGGCGGCGTACGCGGCGTCCGCGAGTGGGGCCGGCGACCGGAACGGGGTCGAACGGGCGGGACACGGTCATCCGCTGCGCCCGACCGCAACCGAACCGATGGGGGGCATGCCGGAGCAGCGGTGGCTCGGATGGTGGGCGGCCGACATCGACGCCGGCCGTACCGGAATCGACGCCGCCGTGCCGACCCCCACCTTCGGGCCCCGGCACGGCGAACCCGACGGCGGCTCCGGCTCCGCCCGGCACGCGGCCGGGTCGAACGGAAGCGGGCAGAACGGGCACGGGTTCGACCACGGACCGGACGCGAACGGCGGGACCCGCCCCGACCTCGCAGCCCGGACCGCGGCGCCGGAACCGGTGCCGACCCGCACACCGGCAGAACCGGTGCCCACCGAGCCGTTCCCGGCGCCCTTCGACACCCCGGCCCGGCTCGCGGGCACCACCGGCCCGTCCGCACCCGACGGCGGCGACCCGGTGCCCATCGCATCCCCGGCCGACCCGCGCAGCGGCTCCCCAGCGGCCGACGCCGCACGGGCCAGCAGCGCCACCCATCCCGACCAGGTCGGCGGCCCCGGCCAGGACGGGCCTGCGGTGCCGAGCCCACGGCCCCGCTCGGCGACGGCCCAGCTGCCGCCGCAGCCGGATCGTCGGGCTGCCACCTCGACGGGCGACGCCCCCGTCGACCCGGTCAGCGGACTGCGCCGACGCGTCCCGCAGGCCCATCTCGTTCCCGAGCTGCGCGGCACTCCGAGTGCGGCGGACACCGTCGGGAGCCGGCTGTCGGAGCACGCCACGGACGCCGCGGACGCGCTGTCGCGCTACCAGGCCAGCCGGCAGGCAGCCCGCACCGCGGTCGAGGACGGTCAGCGGTGGAGCTCGTGAGCGGCGGCGCGCTGGACTGGCTGCTGGTCGAGTTCGTCCGCACCACACCCGGGACCGCGGCCGCGATCGTGGTGTCGGCCGACGGCCTCCCGATGGCCTACTCCCCCGGCACCAGCCACACGCTCGCCGACCAGCTCTCGGCGGCCACGGCCGGACTGGTCAGCCTGTCCAGGGGTACCGCCGCGCTGCTCGGCTCGGGGCCGGTCACGCAGACGATCCTGGAGATGGCCGGGGGTTACCTGTTCGTCACGGCGATCGGCGACGGGGCCGCGCTCGCCGTGCACTCCGATCGGCACTGCGACATCGGGATGGTCGGCTACGAGATGACCCTGCTCGCCGACCGGGTGGGGCACGCGGTGAGCCCGGCCGCCCGCGCCGACGTCGCCGCCACGTGACCGGTCGGCTACCCGGTCGCCGCGACGCGGCGCTCGACGGCCGCGTGGTCCCGGTCTACGCCGTCACCAGCGGGCGGACCCGCTCGCTGGGAGGTGACCTGCCCGTGGAGTCCCTGGTCACCGCAACGGACCGGCCGGACGGCCTGGAGAAGGAGTACCGCGTGATCGTCGAGAGGGCCACCCGCCCGGCGTCGCTGGTGGAGGTCGCGGCGTGGATCGGGGTGCCGTTCGGGGTGGCGCGGGTGCTCGTCGGCGACCTGGCCGACGCCGGCTACCTCGAGGTGCACGCGCCGCCGCCGGCCACCCCCGACGGCACCCCGCGCCCCGAACACCTGATCCGGCTCCTGGAGGGCCTCCGTGCGCGCTGACCCCCGCCCCATCCCACTGAAGATCGTCATCGCCGGTGGCTTCGGCGTCGGAAAGACCACGTTGGTGCAGGCCATGTCGGAAATCCCGCCGCTGCTCACCGAGGGCGCCCTGACCACGGCCTCGATCGGCGTCGACGACACCACCGCCGTCCCGGACAAGAGCAGCACCACGGTGGCCATGGACTTCGGCCGGATCACGGTCGACGAGTCACTGGTCCTCTACCTGTTCGGCACCCCGGGGCAGGACCGGTTCTGGTTCATGTGGGACGAGCTGACCCGGGGGTCGGTGGGCGCGGTGGTGCTGGTCGACCTGCGCCGGATCGACCAGTGCTTCCCCGCGGTGGACTACTTCGAGGACCGCACGATGCCGTTCGTGCTGGCCGTCAACGGGTTCCCCGGCTCCGACTCCTACAGCGAGGACGCGGTCCGCGAAGCGCTCGCCCTGGCCGCCGACACCCCGATCGTGTGGATGGACGCGCGCAGCGTCGATTCCTGCCTGGCCACCCTGGTCGCACTGGTCGAGCACGCGCTGCACCGCACGGCCGTGCTGCACTGAGGACGCGCCGAGGCGGGCTCCCGTCCCTCGGCGCGCC
Organism: Pseudonocardia sp.; assembly: GCA_035557575.1. GTDB lineage: Bacteria > Actinomycetota > Actinomycetes > Mycobacteriales > Pseudonocardiaceae > Pseudonocardia. The sequence continues at coordinate 21,614 of DATMDS010000243.1, forward strand.
ACCGCCGGGGGCCGCGGCCATGCTGCGATCATCGCGGACGACCGACGGCAGCGGAGGGAGCAGCATGCCCAGCAGTGCCTGGGGCCTTCGGCGGCGCGGGCTGGCCGGATGCGTGGGCGTCGCGGCGCTGCTCGGCGCGGGAGCGTGCAGCGGCACGGTCGAGGCGTCCTACCGGCCGCCACCGCCACCCCCTCCCAGCCCGACCGTCACCACGGTCCCACCCACCCCGACCGCGGCCGTCACCACCGCGGCGGCCGCGGCCGCGGCCGCCTGCGGTCCGGACCAGGTGAGCGTCGAGGTCGGCAAGGTGCAGTCCGACGCGAACAGCCGTGCGGTGCCGTTGCTGCTGCGGTCCCGGGGCGCGACGGCGTGCACGGTCGCCAACCCGGTCGGCATCGAGCTGTTGGACTCCGCCGGGACGGCGCTCGCGACCCAGGTACAGACCGCCGAGCTGCCGGCCGGACGCACCGCGGTCACGTCGATCCCGCCCGCAGCCGACGCGACCCCGGCCGCGCCGCCGCAACCAGCCGCCCCGCAGACCGGGCCGCCGCCCACCGGGCCGGCACCGACCGGGCAACCCGGCCCGACCCCGAGCGGGGTGATCCTCTGGCTGCAGTGGCGCGCCGAGCCCAGCGTGCGCACCGCCGACCCGGCCACCGACTGCGTCCAGGCGGCCAGCCTGCTGCTCACCCTGGCCGACGCGGCGCCACCGATACCCGTGCCGGCGCAGGTGAAGGCCTGCGACAGCGGCACCGTCTACGTCAGCCCCGCCGAGCCGAACGCCGGCTGATCCGGCACGCTCCCGGCCGGGCCCGGCTCGGCGCCGGCGGAGCTGGCCGACATCCCGGTCGGCGGCCGCTGGATCGCCCGGTCCGTGGCCCTGGTGGCCGCCGGTCCGGCCCCGGGCCGGCCGCGACCGGTCGACCTCGCCACGTTCCCGCTGGGCGCCCCGCTGACTGACTGACCGTCAGGGGCCGTCCTTGCGGCCGATCCCGGCCAGCGCGCCGAACCGCTCCGGGTTCGGTACGCGGTCCAGCGGCGAGTCCGGGCGCCAGAGCGGCAGGAACACCAGGCCGGGCGGAACCAGGGTCCACCCGGTGAACTGTTCGAGCAGCTGGGCCCGCGAGCGCAGGTGAATCGGGGTGCCGGTGCGCCCGAGCAGCTTCTGGGCCTCCACCACCTCGGGCGGCTGGTTCTCGTCGGTCGCGTTGACCAGCACGACGTGGCTGCCGGGACAGACCGCGTCCCGCAGCCGGCCGACGATGCCGACCGGATCGTGCGCTTCCGGGACGTAGTCGATCACCCCGGCCAGCAGGACCGCGACGGGTCGGGCCAGGTCCAGCAGCTGACGGGTCTCCGGGGCCTCCAGGATCCGATCGGTGTCCCGGGCGTCGGCTTCGATCACCGCCGTGCGTTGGTCGCCGGCCAGGATCACCCGGCTGTGCGACACCGCGATCGGGTCGATGTCGACGTACACCACCCGGGCCGTCGGGTCGGCCCGGCGGGCGATGTCGTGCACGTTGCCCACGGTCGGGATGCCGGATCCGATGTCCAGGAACTGGGTGATGCCGGCCCCGACCAGGAACCGGACCGCCCGCCGCAGGAACGCTCGGTTGGCCCGCATCGTGTCGCCGAACGCCGGGGCCAGGCCGTCGATGGCGTCCGCGAGCTGGCGGTCGACGGCGAAGTTGTGCGCCCCGCCCAGGAAGTAGTCGTAGACCCGGGCCACGCTGGGGCGCTCGAGATCGATCCCCCGGTGGGCCCAGCTCGACCGCTCCATGGCGCGCCTTTCGCCTGACATTCACGACGAGAATAATGGCGATTCCGAATACGGACGAATACGATGCGTCGCCATTCACCCGGTCGATAAGACCGGCAGCAACTATGCTCCGTCCGTGGACTCGGGCGGCGGCCAATCGGCAGCAGAACCGAGAACGGTCGAGCCCGCGATCTCGGCAGTCGTCTCGACATGGGTCGCCGAGCTGGCCCGCGCGGCCTACGTCCCGATGAGCCGACAGGAGCTGACCGACTTCCTGGAGCGCGCGGCCCGCCGGCTGACCGAGGCCGTCGCCGCCCCCGCCATCGACCTGCGCAGCGCGAACCGGGTCGGTACCTCGCTCGTGGACGCCGACCTGATCGACTCCCGGGTGCTGCCGAACACGGTGGCCACCCTGGCCCGGCACCTGCCTGAGCTCGCCCGGTCCGCCGGGGCCGGCCAGCCCGAGCAGGCGGCCGCGGCCGTGCAGGCCGCCCTGGTGCACGGCTACCTGACCCGGATGCGGGCCCGGATCCTCGACGAGCAGGAGATGATGCGGCAGGCCGAGGTGCACGTGCGGCGCGAGATGGCCGGCGCGCTGCGCTCCAGCGAGGCCCGGTTCAGCACGATCTTCGCCAGCGCGGCCATCGGGATCGGCATCGCCGACACCAGCGGCCGCATCATCGAGGCGAATGCGGCGTTCGCGACCATTCTCGGCTACTCGGCGGAGGAGCTGCGTCGATTCCGGGTCTCCGACCTGGTGCATCCGCAGGACGCGCCCGGTGTCCGGCGGCTGTACCGGGACATCGTGACGGGCAGCCGGGTGGACGCCCGGGTGGAGAAGCGCTGCCGGCACCGCGAGGGGCACAACGTCTGGACCGGCCTGACCCTGTCCCTGATCCGCAGCGCCACCGGGGCGCCGCTCTACACGGTCGCCATGATCGAGGACATCACCTCCCGGCACGAGCTGGAGGAGCGGCTGCGCCGGCAGGCCCTGCACGATCCGCTGACCCTGCTGGCCAACCGCACCCTGTTCACCGAGCGGCTGACCGCCGCCTTCGCCCGGCCCGGGAGCCGGGTCGGGATCTGTTACCTCGACCTGGACCGCTTCAAGGCGGTCAACGACCGGCTCGGCCACCACATCGGGGACACCCTGCTGGTCGCGGTGGCCAAGCGGCTCGACGAGAGCGTCAGCGGTCGCGGGCATCTCGTCGCCCGGATGGGCGGCGACGAGTTCGTGATCCTCGTCGAGAATCCGCCCCCCGGCGAGCTGGCCGTGCTGGCCGACAGCGTGCTGGCCGCGCTGACCGAGCCGGTGCAGATCGACGAGCACCAGCTCGCGGTGTCGGCGAGCATCGGCGTCGTGGAGTGCGGCGTCGACGACATGACCGCGACCGAGGCCCTCAAGGCCGCCGACGTCACGCTGTACTGGGCCAAGTCCGACGGCCGCAACCGGTGGGCCTGGTTCGACCCGGAGCGCAACGCCCGCGACATGACCCGCTACACGCTCTCCGCAGGCTTGCTCCTCGGCCTGGAACGCGAGGAGTTCCGGGTGCTCTACCAGCCGATCATCGGGCTGGACGACCGGAACATGCGCGGTGTGGAGGCGCTGGTGCGCTGGGCGCACCCGAGCTTCGGCCTGCTCGGGCCCGACCAGTTCATCAGCCTGGCCGAGGAGACCGGTGCCATCGTGCCGCTGGGCCGGCGGGTACTGATCGAGGCCTGCGAGCGGGCCGCCGAGTACAACCTCGAGCACCCGGAACGGGAGCTGTTCGTCAGCGTCAACCTCGCGGTCCGGCAGGCCCAGGACCCGGACCTGGTCGCCGATGTGGCCCACATCCTGCACAAGACCGAGCTGCCGCCCCGGCTGCTCCAGCTGGAGCTGACCGAGAGCGCGCTGCTCGGGCCGGCCGGGCGGCCGGTCGAGGCGATCACGGCGCTGGCCGCCATGGGCATCCGGATCGCGGTCGACGACTTCGGCACCGGCTACTCCAACCTGGGCTACCTGCCGCGGCTGCCGCTGCACACCATGAAGCTCGCCGGGGTGCTCATCGACGGGCTGCGCCAGCACATCACCGGTTCGGAGTCGATCGTGGCCAGCCTCATCTCGCTGGCCCACGCACTCGGCCTCGCGGTGACCGCGGAGGGCGTGGAGACGCAGGACCAGGCCGAGCGGCTGCGCATCGGCGGCTGCGACACCGCCCAGGGCTGGCTCTACTCGCGCGCGGTGGCCTGGGACGCGGTGATGGAGCTGCTGGACGACCCGCTGGGCTGAGGGTCTTCGCCGGAGCGGGCGGCCAGCCGCTCGCGCTGCGGAGCCACCACGAAGCGCGGGTCACGCGTGGAGGCGACGCCCGCGGCGAACACGCCGAACCGCTGCAGGACGCTGCCGGCCATCAGGGCCAGCCCGGCGGCGGCGGCCGCGGTCCGGTTGTGGCGGCCGAGCAGGGTGCCCACGAGCCCGGCCGCGGTGAGGTACTCCGACGCCTTCCGCAGCCGGTGCGCGGAGCCCTGCTCGTAGGCCTCGCCGACCAGCCCGAGCCGGCTGTCCATCACCCGTGAGGCCAGCAGCTCGGCCGCCGCCCCGGTGGCGGCGAACGTGCGGGCCGGGCCGGCCTCGGCCACCGGGGCCAGCAGCATCCCCAGCCCACCGGAGCTGGCCGCGGCCGAGCCGGTGAAGACGAACGGCAGGTAGGGGTGCGCGCTGTTCCAGGCGGGCACCGAGGTCTGCGACAGCAGCACCGCGGTGTAGGAGGCCAGGGCCGGGGCCAGCGCCGCGCTGGACAGCGCGGCCGGGCGGGCCAGCCGGCACAGCACCCGGCCGAGCAGCCGGGAACGCCAGCGGGCCGGCAGCAGCTCGCTGACCGCGGCCAGGCCGATCCCGGGGCTGTAGCCGGCGATGATCCACGTCCCGACGCTCATCGGCGAGGTCGGCTTGGCCACCCGCAGCATGTGGTGGAACCGTTCCGGGCGGCCCAGGTCGGAGACCAGGAAGTAGGTGCTGGCGCCCAGCCCGGCCAGCGCCGCGATCCGACCGCGACGACACAGCAGCGGCCGACCGGACAGGTCGGCCCCGGTGGAGAGCAGCGTGGAGCCGGCCGAGAGGCCACCGGCGAACAGGTAGGCCGGGATCCGCCAGTCCCAGGCCGGCGGTTTGAGGATGGGGCGGCCGTAGTAGGAGTTCGGGTCGGCGCGCGGGGTGAACTTCTCGCGCTTCCCGTGCTTGCTCATCGGATCCCCCGGCCGACGAAGGAGCCGACCGCGGCGGTGAGGAACCCCACCGCGGCGGCGCAGACGAAGCCCCACATCCGCGCCATGTCCCGGGTGGGCACGACCGGGTCCGGCGGCAGGCCGTACACCTCGGGCTCGTCCAGCAGCAGGAAGAACGCACCGTTGCCGCCGACGCCGTCGTCCGGGTCGTGCCCGTACAGCCGGGCACTGGTCTCCCCCCGCTCGTGCAGGGTCGCCACCCGCGCCGCAGCCCGTTCGCGCAGCTCGTCGAGTTCGCCGAACTGGATGGAATCGGTCGGGCAGGCCTTGGCGCAGGCCGGCTCCAGCCCGTCGTGCAGCCGGTCATAGCACAGCGTGCACTTCTGCGCCCGGCCGTCGTCGGGCCGGCGCTCGATCACGCCGTACGGGCAGCCGGAGACGCAGTAACCGCAGCCGTTGCAGATGTCCTGCTGCACCACCACCGAGCCGAACTCGGTGCGGAACAGCGCCCCCGTCGGGCAGACGTCCAGGCAGCCGGCGTGCGTGCAGTGCTTGCAGACGTCCGACGCCATCAACCAGCGGAAGTCGGTGCGGGTCTCGGCGCCGGTCGCGGCGCCCGGCGGCTGCATGCCGGGCATGCCCAGGTCGGCCGGGGGGTCGACAGGTGAAGTCGGAGCCTGCTCGATGAAGGCCACGTGCCGCCAGGAGTTGGCCCCCAGTTCGCCGGTGTTGTCGTGCGACATCCCGAGCAGGTCCAGCTCGGCGCCGGCCGGCACCCCGTTCCACTGCTTGCAGGCCACCTCGCACGCCTTGCACCCGATGCAGACCGAGGTGTCGGTGAAGAACCCCATGCGCGGCGGGTGGTCGACGTGGCCGGCGTCGCCCGCGACGTCGTCGAGCGGGCCGAACAGGCTGTTGCTCATGAGCTCTCACCCCCTGCGCTGATCCCGGCCCGCCGACGGTAGTCCTCGACGTAGGCCAACAGCGCCGGCCCGGTCGGACGCGGGCCCGGCCGCACGTCGCAGGTGGCCACCTTGCCCTCCTGGATCTGCACGTTGGGGTCGGCGACGATGCCGAGCAGGTCGTTCATCACGTCGCCGGTGGCCAGCCCGCCGGGTCCGAAGTGGTAGGGCATCCACACCTGGTGCACCACCTGCTGCTGCACCCGGAGCGGTCGGATCCGCGCGGTGACCACGACCTTCGCCTGCACCGCGGTCCGGCTGGTGATCACGTGACACCAGCCGTTGTGTTCCAGCCCGCGCGCGGCCGCCAGCTCCGGCGACACCTCCACGAACAGCTCCGGCTGCAGCTCGGCCAGGAACGGCAGCCAGCGGCTCATCCCGCCCGCGGTGAGGTGCTCGGTGAGCCTGGACGCGGTGAGCACGAACGGGAACACCTCGGTGTCCCCCGCCGGGTTCGCCGGGTTGGCCGGACGGCTGTAGTGCCTGCGCATCGGGCTGCCGCGGGGGCCGTGCAGCCGATTGGGCACCGGGGACTCGTCGGGCTCGTAGTGGGTCGGCAGCGGGCCGTCGAGCACCCCGTTCGGGGCGAACAACCAGGCCTTGCCGTCGGCCTGCAACACGAACGCGTCGTCGCCGCGCAGCGCGGCCGGCCCGACCGCCTCCGCCTCCGGCACGTGCCCGGGAGGCAGGTCGTCGGGGAAGTCCGCGATGTCGTCGCCCACCCAGCGGCCGACCGCCTCGTCCCACCAGACCAGCTTCTTGCCCTCGCTCCACGGGCGCCCCTCGGGGTCGGCCGAGGCCCGGTTGTAGAGGATCCGCCGGTCCAGTGGCCAGACCCAGCCCCACTTGCCGTCCGGGCCGTCGCCGCGGCGGGCCGACAGGTTCACCCCGCCCCGGAACACCCCGGAGTAGATCCAGCAGCCGGCCGAGGTGCTGCCGTCGGCCCGCAGCTCCCGGTAGTCGCCGACCGGTTCACCGGTGTCCAGGTGGTAGCCGTTGATCCGGCGCAGCACGTCCTCGGCGCTCGGCTCACCCCACAGCTCTTCCTCGTGGCCGTGTTCCTTCGCGTAGTCCCAGGACAGGTCGATCAGCGGCCGGTCGCGGTCGTCCGTGGAGGCGGACAGCCGCTCCCGGAGGATCCGGCCCAGGTGGTAGGCGAACCACAGCTCGGAGGTCTGATCCCCGGACGGCTCGACGGCCTTCTCCCGCCACTGCAGCATGCGCTCGGTCTGGGTGAAGGTGCCCTCCTTCTCCACGTGCGAGGCGGCCGGGAAGAAGAACACCTCGGTGCGGCAGGCGGCTGGGTCGATCTCCCCGGTCTCGATCTCCGGGGCGTTCTGCCAGAACGTGGCGGACTCGACCATCACCAGGTCGCGCACGACCAGCCAGTCCAGCTGGGCCAGCGCGAGCCGGGCCAGCCTGCCGTTGGACATGCCGACCGCGGGGTTCTGCCCGAACAGGAAGTAGCCCGGGATCTTCCCGTCGACCATGTCCATGAGGGTCCGGTACACGCCGTGGTCGCCGTCGATGCGCGGCAGGTAGTCGAAGCAGAAGTCGTTGTCCGGCTGGGCCTTCTCGCCCCAGTACTCCTTCAGCAGCGACACCATGTACGCGTCCGCGTTGTACCAGAATCCCTTCTGCTTCTTGCTCCGGATGGACGCCACGTACGCGGCCAGGTCGGGAGTGGCGGGCGACGGCATCGGCAGGTAGCCGGGCAGCAGGTTGAACAGCGTCGGGATGTCGGTGCAGCCCTGGATGCTGGCGTGCCCGCGCAGGGCCAGGACGCCGCCGCCCGGGCGGCCGATGTTGCCCAGCAGCAGCTGGATGATCGCGCCGGCACGGATGTACTGGGCGCCCACGCTGTGCTGGGTCCAGCCCACGCTGTAGACGAGCGCGCCGGTGCGGTCCCGGCCGGACGCGCCGGTCCAGGCCGCGCAGACGGCCAGGAACTGCTCCCGGGGCGTGCCGCAGACGTCCTCGACGAACTCCGGGGTGTAGCGGGCGAAGTGCCGCTTCAGGACCTGGAACACGCAGCGCGGGTGCTCCAGCGTGGGGTCCTGGGCGATGCCGTTGGTCACCCCGGCCAGCGGGGCGCCGCCGGCCCCGGACGCGTGCGCCTGCGCCTCGTCGGACAGCTCCTCCCGGTCCTCCTGCTCCGGCGGTGAGCCGGCGGACTCGTACTGCCAGCTGCTCTGGTCGTAGCTCGCGGTCTCCGGATCGAAGCCGGAGAACAGGCCCTCCAGGTCCTCGGTGTCCTGGTAGCGCTCGTCGACCAGGAACGAGGCATTGGTGTAGGCCACGACGTACTCGCGGAAGTACTTCTCCTCGGTGAGGATGTGGTTGATCACGCCGCCGAGGAAGGCGATGTCACTTCCGGCCCGGATCGGCACGTAGGCGTCGGCCAGCGCGCTGGTCCGGGTGAAGTGCGGGTCGATGTGCTGCACCTTGGCGCCGCGCGCCTTGGCCTCGACCACCCACTGGAACGCGACCGGGTGCGCCTCGGCCATGTTCGAGCCCATGATCACGATGTTGTCCGAGTGGACCAGCCCGTGTGGTCCGTCGGTGGCGCCGCCGCGCCCGAATGAGGTTCCCAGACCGGGAACGGTGGCGGAGTGTCAAATACGGGCCTGGTTCTCGATCTGGATCGCGCCCAGCGCGGTGAACAGCTTCTTGATCAGGTAGTTCTCTTCGTTGTCGAGCGTCGCGCCGCCGAGGGCGGCGAAGCCGGTGGTGCGGCGCAGGATGCGACCCTCGGCGTCGGTGTCCTGCCAGGCCTTCGCGCGGGCGGCGAGCACCCGGTCGGCCACCATCTCCATCGCCGTGTGCAGGTCGAGGTCGGTCCACTCGGTCGCGCCGGGCGCGCGGTAGCGGACCTTCTGCTCCCGCTGCGGGCCGGTGACCAGCTGGGTGCTCGCGGATCCCTTGGGACACAACCGACCACGGGAGATGGGCGAGGCCGGGTCGCCCTCGATCTGGATGACCTGCTCGTCGCGCACGAACACGCGCTGCGCGCAGCCGACGGCGCAGTACGGGCAGACCGACTTGGCCACCCGGTCGGCGCTCGCGGTGCGCGGAGCCAGGGCCTTCGACCGCGCGGACTGGGTGGCCGCTCCGCGCCCGAGCTTGTCCGGCCCGGTCAGCTGCCGGTAGACCGGCCACGACCGCAACCAGCTCGACACGTCCACTCGCTCGAACCCCCCTCACCGCCAGACCCGAATGATTGCCGGGCCGCCGGGCGCTCGCCACCCGGGCGCCCACGGCTCTCACTCAGCAGAACCTGGGTCACGCAGGAACGGGGGCCACATGAACGACGTCATCGAGCCGGGCTGGGGCCTGGGCGCGGCGGTGCTGCTGCTGACCGTGACCGCCGCGGTGGTCGGGGCCACCGGCGGCCTGGGCACCGGTCGGGCAGCCGCGGTGGCGGTCGGGCGGGCCGTGCTGCAGCTGGCGGTCGTCTCGCTGGTGATCGTGGCGGTGCTCCGCTCGTGGCCGGCCACGGTGGCGTTCGTGCTGGTCATGCTGATCGTGGCGGCGTGGACCGCGGGCCGCCGGATGACCCGGGACCGCTCGGGGCTGGGTGCCGGGCTGGCTCTTCTGGCCGGCACGGTGCCGGTGGTGGCGGTGGTGCTCGGTACCGGGGCGGTGCCACTGACCGGCATCGCGGTGGTTCCGGTGGCCGGAATCGTGATCGGCGGCGCGATGACGGCGACCGCGCTGGCCGGACGCCGGGCGCTGGACCGGCTGACCGAGCGGCGCGGCGAGTACGAGGCCGCGTTGTCCCTCGGGCTGGTCGAGCGGGACGCCGCGGTCGAGGTGATCCGGTCCGCCGGACACGACGCGCTGGTCCCGCGCTGGACCAGACCCGCACGGTCGGGCTGGTGACGTTGCCCGGCGCCTTCGTCGGGGTGCTGCTGGGCAGCGGTGACCCGGTCCAGGCCGGGGCGGCGCAACTGCTGGTGCTGGCCGGGTTGCTGGCCGCCGAGACCGTCGCGGCGCTGGTCACGGTGGAGCTGGTGGCGCGCGGGCGGATCCGCCGGCCGTCGCCGTCGGCCGAGCCGCCCAACCGACGCCGCGCACGCCGTAGCCTGCGTCCATGACCGTGCACGTGCCCCCGGACCCGGCCGCCGACGCCCGGCTGCTCGCCGACTTCGCCGAGCTCTCGGCCATCGGCGCCACCCCGGCCGGCGGCGTGGAGCGCCAGGCCGCGACCGCCGCGGACGGCCGGGCCCGGGAGTGGCTCGGCGGCTGGTTGACCGCGCGCGGCTTCGGCGTGAGCTGCGATCGGATCGGCAACATGTTCGGCCTGCACGAGTTCGTGCCGGGTGCGTCGTACGTGCTGGCCGGTTCGCACCTGGACAGCCAGCCGCGCGGTGGCCGCTTCGACGGCGCCTACGGGGTGTTGGCCGCCGCGCACGCCGCGGACCGGCTGTGCGCGTACTACCGCGACTCGGGCGCGTCCCCGCGGTTCAACCTCGGCGTCGTCAACTGGTTCAACGAGGAGGGCTCCCGGTTCCCGCCGTCGATGATGGGCAGCGCGGTGTTCACCGGGGCGATGCCGCTGCAGCAGGCGCTGGACACCGCCGACACGGCCGGGGTGACCGCGGGCGAGGCCCTGGCCGCGATCGGCGGCCTCGGCGACGCCGACGTGTTCGACGCCTCCCGGCAGGTCGGCAGCTACGCGGAGATCCACATCGAGCAGGGCCGCGAGCTGGACAAGGCCGGGCTGCCACTGGGCCTGGTCGACGCGACCTGGGCGGCGAACAAGTACCAGCTCTCGGTGATCGGCGCGCAGGCGCACACCGGCGCCACCGCGATGGCGGACCGCCGGGACGCGCTGTACGGCGCGGCGCTGGTCGTGGTCGCGACCCGCGAGCTGGCCGACCGGTTCGGCGAGCGCCTGCACACCTCCTGCGGGCAGCTGACCGTCTACCCGAACTCGCCGGTGGTGGTCGCCCGCGAGGTGCACCTGCACCTGGACCTGCGCTCGGAGTCCGACGAGCTGCTCGCCGAGGCCGACGCGGTGCTGCGCCGGCAGCTCGCCGAGATCGAGGTGAAGGCCGACGTGGCGATCGAGCGCCGGTTCGCGCACACCTGGTCCGGGCACGTGTACCAGCCCGAAGGCGTCCGGCTGGCCGAGCAGGTGACCGCGGACCTCGGCGTCGGCTCGATGCTGGTGAAGACCAGGGCCGGCCACGACTCGACGAACATGAAGGACTTGGTGCCCACCGTCATGCTGTTCATCCCCAGCGTGGACGGCATCTCGCACGCCGAGGCGGAGTTCACCCGCGACGAGGACCTCTGCACCGGCGTCGACGTGCTCACCGAGACCATGGCCCGGATGCTCGAGGGCGCCCTCGCCGCCTGATCCCGGCAACCCCGTCGGGATCAGGCGGCGAGTGCGGCGTAGCGGCCACCGGTGGCGACCAGTCCGGCGTGGCTGCCGGACTCGACGATCCGGCCGTGGTCGAGCACCGCGATCTGGTCGGCGCCGCGGACGGTGGAGAGCCGGTGCGCGATGGTGATCGTCGTCCGGCCCCGGGCCACCTCGTCGAAGGCGCGTTGCACGGCCCGCTCGGTCTCGTTGTCCAGCGCGCTGGTCGCCTCGTCGAGGACCAGCACCCGCGGGTCGCGCAGCAGGGTGCGGGCGATCGCGATGCGCTGCTTCTCTCCGCCGGAGAACCGGTGCCCGCGGGAGCCGACCACGGTGTCGTAGCCGTCGGGCAGCGCGGCGATCACGTCGTGGATCCGGGCAGCCTGGGCGGCCGCCTCGATCTCGGCGTCGGTGGCGTCGGGCTTGGCGTAGCGCAGGTTCTCCCGCACCGTGGTGTGCAGCAGGTAGGTCTCCTGGCTGACCACACCGACCACCGCGGCCAGGTCGGCCAGCGCCAGGTCCCGCAGATCGATGCCGTCGATGGTGATCCGGCCGGCCGCCGGGTCGTGCAGCCGGGCGGTGAGCGCGGCCAGGGTGCTCTTGCCGGAACCCGTCTCACCGACCAGCGCCAGCGTGCTGCCGGCCGGCACGTCCAGGGTGACGCCGGCGACGGCGGCGGTATCGCTGCCCGGGTAGGCGAAGGTGACGTCCTCGAACCGCACGTGCCCGGCCACCGCGGTCGGGTCGACCGGGACCGGGTGCGCCGGCTCGTCCACCTCGACCGGCAGGTCCAGGTACTCGAAGATGCGCGCGAACAGGGCCAGCGAGCTGACCAGCGACACGCCCACGTTGAGCAGCCCGGTGACCGGGCGGAACAGGCCGGCCTGCAGCGTGGTGAAGGCGATCAGGGTGCCGATGGTCATCGTGCCGGCGGTCACCGGCAGCCCCGCGGACAGGTAGATGACCGCCGGGATCGCGGCGAAGATCACGCTCAGGGTGGCCATCCGCCAGCGGCCGGCCAGCTGCGAGCGCAGCTCCAGGTCGATCAGGCGCGACGAGGACTCGGTGAACCGGGCGATCACCGCCGGCCCGGCACCCATGGTCTTGCTCAGCTGGATGCCGCTGATGGACAGGCCCTCCTCCACGGTGACGTTGAGGTCGGCCAGCTCGCGCTGCTGCGCCGCGGTGATCGCGCGGCGCATCCGTGCCACCCGGCGGGTCAGGTAGAAGGCCGGCGGCATCACGACCAGCGAGATCAGGGTGAGCTGCCAGGACAGCGCGAGCATGGCGATGGCGGTGGCCACCGCGGTGGTCAGGTTGGACGCGACCGACGTCGCGGTCGAGGTGACCACGGCCTGCATGCCGCCGATGTCGTTGGTGATCCGGGACTGCACCTCGCCGGTGCGGGTGCGGGTGAAGAAGGCGACGGACTGGCGCTGCAGGTGCGCGAACACGTCGGTGCGCAGCCGGTGCATCACCCGCTGACCCACGGTGGTGCTGATCCAGGTCTGGATCACGCCGAACGCCGAGGTCAGCGCGGCCACCGCGACCATGCCGGCGGTCAGCCAGGCCAGCAGCGCGACGTCGCGCTCCGGCAGCGCGACATCGATCACCGCGCGGAGCAGGAACGGGCTGGCCATGGCGACCGCCGAGGACGCGACGATGATCGCGACGACGGCGGCCAGCGGCCAGCGGTAGGGCAGGAACAGCAGGCCGATGCGGCGCAGCGAGACCTCACGGGCCTGCGCCTTCTCGGCGGCGGAGACCGTCCTGCGGCGGTCCGACCGGCTCGGCCGGTCGCTGAGTCGATGCTGGATCTCGGGGTCCAAGAAGTACTCCCCTCGGTCGGACAATATGCTGAGGTAACCTCAACATGAGGTAGCAACACCATCCGTTGCTAGGCTATTCCGATGGCGGAAGCCGAGCCGGACGAGAGCCTGACCGAGGCGTTCTGGGCGGTGGCCCGCCGGCTGCGCCAGGTCAACCGCGAGGCGCTGGCGCCATGGGAGATCACCCCGTCCCAGTTCCGCGCCCTCGGCACCCTCGTGCGGGACGGCACGATGCGGCTGTCGGATCTGTCCGAGCGCTTGCGCATCGCTCCCCGGTCGGCCACCGAGGTGGTGGACGCGCTGCAGGACCGTGGGCTCGTCGAGCGGCTCCCGGACCCGCACGATCGGCGGGCCACGCTGGTCCGGCTGACCGAGCACGGGGCCGACCTCGCCCGGTCCCTGCGCAGCACCCGGGCCGCCGAGGCCGCCGGCTTCTTCGCCCGCCTCACCGACGCCGACCGCACCGAGCTGGCCCGCATCCTGGACACGCTGCGGGACTGAGGGCGGCCGTGGGCACTGGTGCCCTACTAGCCTCTGCAGAACATGGCACGCTTCACGGTCGACGAGGGCCGCTTCGGCAGCCTGGACACCATCCGGCTGACCGACCCGGGCAGCGGCGCGAGCGCCGTCATCGCCCGCCGCGGGGCAACGCTGCTGAGCTGGATCCCGGCCCCCGGCGACGGCCGGCCGAGCGATCACGTGGACGGCTACCTCGACGAGGCCGAGCTGGTCGAGCAGGCCGGGGTGCGCAGCGGCGTGATGGCGCCCTTCTCCAACCGGATCCGCGTTGGCCGTTACCCGTTCGACGGCGAGACGCACGACCTGCTGCCCGGCGTTCCCGAACCGCAGCGGACGGCCTACCACGGCTTCCTCCGGGAGATCGACTGCACGGTCGTCGACGTCGGGACCGGAGACTCCGAGGCTCGGCTGCGGCTGGCCACCGACGCGATCCGGCCCGGCGCGTTCGCCGGCTACCCGTTCGCGATCGACCTGGAGGTGGGCTACACGCTCACCGCGACCGGATTGGCCCTGGACATCAGCGGCCACAACGTCGGAGACCGGGTGGCACCCTACGGTTGCGGCTGGCACCCCTACTTCCGGCTCGGCACCCGCGACGTGGACCTGCTGGAGCTGCAGGTGCCGGCGCGGACCATGATCCGCACCGACCCCGACCTGATCCCGCTCGCGGACACGCAGGCGTTCGTGCCGCTCGCCGACACAGAACATGCCGGTTTCGCCGGTGCCGCAGCCATCGGTGACGCGGTGCTCGACGTCGCGTTCGCCAACTTGGTCGCCGAGCCGGACGGGATCATCAGGACCCGGCTGCGCGACCCGCGGACCGGGCGCACGCTGGTCGTCTCCCAGCACACCGGGTTGATGCACGTGTTCACCGGCGACACCCTCGACCGCGAACCGCGGACGTCGATCGCGCTGGAACCCGTCGAGCTGATGACCGATGCGTTCAACCGGCCGGACTGCCGGCAGGCGATCACCCTGGAACCGGGGGCGCGCCGCGACTTCCGCTGCGGAGTCGAGATCACCACGCCGGGCTGAGCACCGGCCGGGACGGCCGGCCGCGCCCGAACGCCGTGCGGAGGCCGGTGCCCCGTGGGACGCTGCCCGAATGGTCCCGCGCTGGCACGGCTCCGGTCCCGCACCGACCCGGGGTCGCAGCGTGGTCGCCCTGCTGCTCGGCGTCGTCCTGGCGGTGTCCGGGTGCACGATCTCGGTGTCCTCGTCCTCCCCCGGCTCGGCTCCGGCGCCCGACGGCGGGGTGGACCGGCCAGCCAGCACCGAGACCGACCAGCGCAGCGACGACGAACGCGTCGCGGTCGGCGTGGTCGACCGCTACTGGCAGCGGCACTTCCCCGAGCTGACCGGGCGCCGTTACGACTCGCCACAGGTGGCCGGGCCGTACACCGGGACGTCCGGCCCACGCTGCGGCGGCCAGGCCTCGGTGCCGGGCAACGCCTTCTACTGCCCGTCCGGCGACTTCCTGGCCTGGGACGAGGACCTGATGCGAGCCGGCTACGACCGCATCGGTGACGCCTGGGTCTACTTGATCATCGCGCACGAGTGGGGGCACGCGATCCAGGCACGGCTGCGGCGCGGGCAGGTGTCGGTGGCCGCCGAGCTGCAGGCCGACTGCCTGGCCGGGGCGTCCCTGCTCGGGGCCGTGGCCGACGGGGAGCTGCGCCTCGAGCCGGGCGACGAGGAGGAGATCGCGCGGACGCTGGCCGTGGTGGCCGACGACTTCCCGTGGACCGACCAGAGCAGCCACGGCAACGCCGCGCAGCGCACCGCGGCCTTCGAGGCCGGGGCCAACAACGGCCTGCGCGCCTGCATCTGAACGGCCCTGTGAGTGCTGCGCCGTGTTAGAGCACGGCTCAGCACTCACGACCGGGAGCGGAGGGCCGGTCGTCGCCCGCTGCACGTCCAGCGCTCCCGTTGCACAGCGGTCGTTGAACGCGACGACTGCCGTCGGCGGCACCGCTCGCTCCATGCCCTGACCACGTCAACCCCAGGTTGACGGAGAACTATCGTCAACCTAGAGTTGACGCATGACCGAACCTGCCACCGTCACCCCCCCGGTCCGCCTCGACGATCTGATCGAGGTGATCAAGAAGGTGCACACCGACGCCCTCGAGCAGCTGTCCAGCGCGGTGCTGGCCGCTGACCATCTCGGTGAGGTGGCCGACCACCTGATCGGTCACTTCGTGGACCAGGCCCGACGTTCCGGCGCATCCTGGACCGAGATCGGGCGCAGCATGGGCGTCAGCAAGCAGGCCGCGCAGAAGCGCTTCGTACCCAAGGATCCGGGCGTACCGTCCGACCTCGACCCGGGTCAGGGGTTCAGCAGGTTCACGCCGCGGGCCCGCAACGTCGTGGTGTCCGCGCAGAACGAGGCGAGGGCGGCCGGCAACGCCGAG
>DATMDS010000244.1:0-9757 GCA_035557575.1 Pseudonocardia sp.
CAACCTGCTGCCCCGCACCACCGCCGTGCGCAACGTGGAGCTGCCGCTGGCCTACGCGGGGGAGCGGCACCGGCGGGCCCGGGCCAGGGCCGCCCTGGACCAGGTCGGGCTGGCCAACCGGGAGACCCACCAGCCCAACGAGCTGTCCGGTGGGCAGCAGCAGCGGGTGGCCATCGCGCGCGCCCTGGTCACCGACCCGTCGATGATCCTGGCCGACGAGCCGACCGGTGCACTGGACAGCGTGTCGACCGCGGACGTGATGAAGCTGCTCGTGCAGCTCAACGAGTCCGGCCGGACCATCGTGCTGATCACCCACGAGGACGACGTGGCCAGCTTCGCCACCCGGGTGGTGCGGCTGGAA
Source organism: Pseudonocardia sp. (assembly GCA_035557575.1). Lineage (GTDB taxonomy): Bacteria > Actinomycetota > Actinomycetes > Mycobacteriales > Pseudonocardiaceae > Pseudonocardia. The sequence goes on from DATMDS010000244.1 coordinate 362, forward strand.
GACGGCCGGATCATCAGCGACGAGACGCAGCAGCGCCGGGTGCTCGACGCCGATCCGGTCACCGGCCCGATCGAGCCCCGGCCCGAGCCCCGGACCGGCCCGATCGACGCCGGCCCGGTCGACGCACGCCCGGTCGACGCACGCCCGGTCGACGCCCGCCCGGTCGCCGGCGCCGCGGTCGACGGCGCACCGGATCCGCAGACCGGACCGATCGAGGCCCGGCCCGGCGGCTCGAAGACCGGGTCGTGAATCTCTACGAGGCGTTCCGCATCGCGCTGCGCGGGCTGCGGGCCAACCGGCTGCGCTCGGTGCTGACCACGCTGGGCATCGTGATCGGCGTGGCCGCGGTGATCGTGCTGGTCGCGCTGGGCAACGGCATCCAGGCCGGCTTCAACGACCAGTTCGCCGCGCTGACCACGCAGATCACCGTCACCCCCTCGCAGGGGGACCGGACCGCGCGGGAGATCACCGACAACGACGTCGAGGCGCTGGCCGACCGCAACCAGGCCCCGGACATCGCCGCGGTGGTCCCGGTGGTCACCGGCGCCGGCCTGCTGCAGCAGCCCGGCGGCGTGCGCTACCGCACCGCGATCACCGGTACCACCGCCCGCTACATCGACGTCACCGGCATCGACATGCTGGTCGGCACGTTCTTCAACGACCAGCAGGAGCGCACCAAGGCGAAGGTGGTGGTGCTCGGGCCGGGCCCGGTCACCGAGCTCTTCGGCGGCGACGCGGGCGCCGCGATCGGGCGGGACGTGCGGATCGGGCGCTCCTCCTTCCAGGTGATCGGGGTGACCGAGGCGGCCCAGCAGAACGACCTGGTGATCATGCCGATCGATGCGGCCCGCAGCTACGTGCTGGGCGGCGAGGACTCGGTGGACAGCGTGCTGGTGCAGGCCGTCTCGGCCGGCGCGGTGCCGGCGGCGCTGGACGAGGTGAACGCGATCCTGTCCGCCCGGCACCAGATCGACGAGCCGACCGAGCGCGACTTCGACGCCAGGGCGCAGCAGGAGCTGCTCGACAACGCCACCCAGTTCCTCGACTTCCTCACCCTGTTCACCACGGCCGTCGCCGGGATCTCGCTGGTCGTGGGCGGTATCGGGGTGGCCAACATCATGCTGGTCTCGGTCACCGAACGGACCAGGGAGATCGGGATCCGGAAGGCCATCGGGGCCACCCGGCGGGCGATCCTGCAACAGTTCCTGCTGGAGTCGTGCGTGCTCGCCGGGCTCGGCGGGCTGATCGGGGTGGTGATCGGGATCAGCATCTCGATCGCCGCCGGCGAGTTCCTGCCGGACGCCGTTCCGGATTTCCCGCCGCCGGTGGTCTCGATCGGCTCGATCATCCTGTCGCTGTCGATCAGTCTGGTGATCGGCCTGGTCGCGGGTGGCTACCCGGCCAACCGCGCGGCCCGGCTGCGTCCGATCGAAGCGCTGCGCTACCAGTGAGCCGCTGGTTCGGCACGCTGGCGGTGGTGGCGCTGGTCGCCACCGGGTGCGGCGGTTCCGGGCCACCGCCACCCACCGTGCGGGTGGACCGCGGCGAGGTCATCAGCGCGGTCGACGCCTCCGGTTCCCTGGTGGCGGTGAACGAGCAGAAGCTCGGCTTCGGCGACGGCGGCCGGGTGACCGAGGTGCTGGTCAGGGTCGGGGACCGGGTCGAGCCGGGCCAGGTGCTGGCCCGGCTGGACGACCGCGCGCTGCGCGACACCCTGGCCGAGCGGCAGGCCTCGCTGGCCGAGCAGCAGGCGGTGCTCGGCCGGATCCGGGGGGACAACGCCGTCGGGGAAGCCGGGGACTCGCTGGGGCAGGCCCGGGAGATCCTGGAGGCCACCGAGGACGAGGCGGAGGAGACCAACCGGTCCAACCGGTCGGCCAGCGAGCGGGCCCGCGCCCAGCTCGACGTCGAGCAGGACGCCCGCCGGCTCGCCGAGGACCAGCTGCGGGCGGCCCGCGCCGCCTGCCCGCCCACCGGGACCTGCGACACCAGCGCGGCCGAGTCCGCCGTGCAGCAGGCCGAGGGCGCCGTCGTGTCGGCCCGGACCCAGGTCGAGGCGGCCGAGCAGCAGGAACGCACCGGCGCGGCGGCCGGCGACGTGTCGGTCGAGAACGCCCGGCAGGGCGTGGTCTCCGCGCAGAACGAGCGCGACGCGGCCGCGAGCGACCGGCCCTTCGACGTCGACGAGCAGGAGGCCCTGGTCGCCGACGCCCGCGCCGGGGTGGCCGCCGCCGGCCGGGACGTGGCGGAATCCGTGCTCACCGCACCGGTCGGCGGAGTGGTGTCCGCCATCAACGGGGTGCCGGGCGAGTTCGTGCCGGCGCCGTCGGCGGTGACCGCGCAGGCCCCGGGTGGCCGGGCCTCGATCCCGGACAGCGCCACCGCCACCGCCACCACGACCGGTCCACCGGGGTCCGGCGCCTTCGTGGTGCTGACCGCGGCCGACGCCTTCGAGCTGGTGGTGCCGTTCGAGGAGTCCGACGCGGTGCAACTGGTCGTCGGGCAGCAGGTGGACATCACCGTGGACGCGGTGCCGGATCCGGTGCTGCGTGGGCGGGTGCTGGCCATCGCCCCGACCGGAACGCAGCTGAACGGGATCGTCAGCTTCTACGTCACGATCTCCATCGAGGCCCCCGGCACTCGGTTGCGCAACGGCATGACCGCGGAGGCCTCGGTGCGCACTCAGGTCGCGGAGAACGTGCTGCGGGTGCCGAACTCCGCCGTCGGCCGGGCGCCCGACGGCCGGCCCAGCGTGACGATCACCGGCCCGGACGGGGACCCGGTGACGGTGCCGTTCGAGCCGGGACTGGTCGGCAACGATTTCACCGAGGTTCGCTCCGGGCTGCAGTCGGGCCAGGACGTCCGGCTGCCGCAGGCCACCGTGACCTTCGATCCCAACGAGCCGCAGGGCGGCCCGGGCGACGGCGGGTAGCGCGTGTGTTGCGTCGCCGATCCGGGCCGTCCGCGTGTCGGGGCCAGCGCGGGCGACGGGCGGTCACCGCGACCAGGATGCGGTGATGCTCGCCTCCGCCTTCCTCTCGACCGGTGACCAGTGGGCGGTGCTGCCTCCGGTGCTGCTCGCGTTGCTGCTCACCGCGCTGATCGGCATCGAGCGGGAGGCCAGGGCGAAGAGCGCCGGGTTGCGGACCCACACCCTGGTCGGGTTCGGCGCCGCGGTGATCATGATCATCTCGAAGTACGGTTTCGCCGACCTGCTCGGTATCGACCACATCGCACTCGATCCGTCCCGGATCGCCGCCCAGGTCGTGTCCGGGATCGGCTTCATCGGAGGCGGCCTGATCTTCGTCCGGCAGGACATCGTGCGCGGCCTGACCACTGCCGCGCGATCTGGCTGGCCGCCGCGGTGGGGATGGCCGCCGGGGCCGGGCTGCCGGTCCTCGCCGTGGCCGCCACCGCCGGGCACTACCTGATCACGGTCGGGTTCCCACCGCTCGGCCGCTGGCTGGACCGGCGCCGCCGCGATCCACCGGTGTTGCAGCTGAGCTACTTCGGCGGCCGTGGGGTGCTGCGCACCGTGCTCGCCAGCTGCACCGGCCGCGGATGGGCCGTGCGCCGCCTGGAGGTCGACCGGGAAGCGCTGACCGCCGACCGCGCCCGGATCGCCGCAGTCACCCTGCAGCTCGCCGGTCGCGGCGACCTGAGCGCGTTGGCCGCCGAGCTGACCGAGCTGGATGGGGTGCGGGCGGCGCGCACCGGCACCGGACCGCTCGACGAGGAGTGATGCGGAGGTCGCAAGGGGGAGCGCCGGCGACCGTCGAAAAGTAGCCTTCTCCCGGCAGACAGGGAAGAGGGAGGCACTCGTGACTGACGCGGAGACCACCGACGCCATCGAGGTGCTGTGGCGGCCCGACCCGAAGACGGCGGCCGACACGGCGATCGCGGACTTCACCCGGTGGATCGAGGAGCATCGCGGGGTCGAGGTCGGCGAGCTGGACTACGCCGCGCTGCACGAGTGGTCGGTGGGCGACCTGGAGGGGTTCTGGTCCGCGGTCGCCGAGTACCTGGGAGTGATCTTCCACGACCCGCCGACGGCGACGCTGGGCTCCCGGGAGATGCCGGGCGCGCAGTGGTTCCCGGGCGCGACGCTCAACTATGCCGAGCACGCCCTGACCCCCGGGCCGGGGCGGGCCGACGACGACGTCGCGCTGGTCTTCGCCCGTGAGGACGGGGTGGGCCGCGACGTCACCCACGCCGAGCTGCGCGAGCAGGTCCGGCGGGCCCGGGCCGGGTTGGTGGCGGCCGGAGTGGGTCGCGGCGACCGGGTGGTGGCGCTGGCCCCGAACTGCCCGGAGACCCTGGTCATGTTCCTGGCCGCCGCGTCGCTGGGGGCGATCTGGTCGTCCTGCTCCCCGGACTTCGGCGCCCGCGCGGTGCACGACCGCTTCGCCCAGATCGAGCCGTCCGTGCTGCTGGCCGTCGACGGGTACTGCTACGGCGGGAAGCGGTTCGACATCCGGGCCAACGTGACCGCCCTGCGGCAGCAGCTGCCGACCGTGCGCACCACCGTGCTGCTGGGCTATCTCGACGAGGGCGCCACCCTGGACGGGACGACGCCGTGGGCCGAGTTCACCGCGACCGCGGGCCCGCTGGAGTTCGAACCGGTGCCGTTCGACCACCCGTTGTGGGTGCTCTACTCGTCGGGCACCACGGGACTGCCGAAGGGCATCGTGCACGGGCACGGCGGGATCGTGATCGAGCACATGAAGGCGCTGCGGCTGCAGAAGGACCTCGGCCCCGGCGAGCGGTTCTTCTGGTTCACCACCACCGGCTGGATGATGTGGAACCTGCTGATCGGCGGGCTGCTGGTCGGGTCGACCGTGGTGCTGTTCGACGGCAACCCGGGCTACCCCGACCTGGGCACGCTGTGGGACCTCGCCGACCGGCACGGCGTGACGTACTTCGGGGTGTCGGCACCGCTCATCCAGTCCTGCCTGAAGGCCGGGCTCCGGCCGAGGGAGCGTTCCGACCTGTCCCGGATACGGGCGCTGGGCTCGACCGGCGCGCCGCTGTCGGAGGAGGGATTCCGCTGGGTGGCCGACGCCGCCGGCGAGCACATCCAGATCTGCTCGGTGTCCGGCGGCACCGACATGTGCGCCGCGTTCCTGTCCTCGGCGCCGACGGTGCCGGTGTGGCTGGGGGAGCTGTCCTGCGCGGCACTGGGCGCCGACGTGCACGCGTACGACGAGCAGGGCGGCGACCTGTACGACGAGGTGGGCGAGCTGATCATCACCCAGCCGATGCCGTCGATGCCGGTGATGTTCTGGGACGACCCGGACGGCAGCCGGCTGCGTGAGGCGTACTACGAGGACTACCCGGGCCGGTGGCGGCACGGCGACTGGGTCCGGCGCACCCCGCGCGACTCGTTCGTGATCTACGGCCGCAGCGACTCGACCCTCAACCGGGGCGGGGTCCGGATGGGCACCGCCGACTTCTACGCCGTGGTCGAGGGCATCGACGAGGTGGCCGACTCGCTGGTCATCGACACCACCGCACTCGCCGCGCGGGACGAGGGCGCGCTGCTCTGCTTCCTGGTGCTGTCCGCAGGGGCAGAGCTGTCCGACGTGGAGCCCGCGCTGCGGAAGGCGCTGCGCTCGGAGCTCTCCCCGCGACACGTCCCGGACCGGTTCGTGGTGGTGGACGCCATCCCACGCACGCTGAACGGCAAGAAGTGCGAGGTGCCGGTGAAGAAGATCCTGGCCGGCGTCGACCCGGACACGGCGGTCAGCCGCGGTGCCCTGCAGAACCCGGAGGCGTTGGCCCCCTTCATCGAACTGGCGCGTTCGTGAGCCCGGCGCAGCGACGGTAGGCCCGAGGTGGCCGACGCGGAGGACGTCCGGCGGATCGCGCTCGCGCTGCCGCACGTGGTGGAGATGCCGAGCGAGGGCTTCGACTTCCGGGTGGGCAACAAGGGGTTCGTCTGGTCCTACCCGGAGCGGGAGCCGGGCCGGCGCCGGGTGATCCGCACCGACATCGCGGTGCTGTACGTCGGGGACGAGGCCGAGAAGCAGGCGCTGCTGCTCGGTGAGCCGGACCTGTTCTTCACCACCCCCGACTACGACGTCATGCCGCTGGTCATGCTGCGGCTCGCCGCCGTAGACGTCGCCCGGCTCACCGAGCTGGTCACGGACGCCTGGCACATGCGCGCCCCGGCCGAGCTGCTGCCGCACGAGTAGCTCGGCCGGTGGCGTCAGTCCCCGGCGTCCGCGGTGTGACACACCGCCTCGACGTTGTTGCCGTCCGGGTCGCGGACGAACGCGCCGTAGTAGTGGTCGTGGTACTCGGGCCAGATCCGCGGCTCGTGCAGGGTCTCCGCGCCCTGCCCGAGCGCCGCCTGGTGGAAGGCGCGCACCCGCTCGGCGCTCTCGGCGACGAAGGCGACGTGGGTCTCCCGGTTCGGCCCGACACCGTCGAAGGTGCCGATCCAGAACGCCGGGTGACCCTGGGTGCCGTAGCCGACGGCGACGCCGAAGTCCATCTGCCGGGAGAAGCCGAGCGGGGCGAGCACGGCGTCGTAGAACGCCTTCGCGGCGTCGAGGTCCGCGCAGTTGATGCCGAAGTGATCGATCATCCGGCCATCGTGCTACGCGGGGGCGTAGGTCAGGTGCAGCACCCCGGTCCGGAACGTCTGCTGGTCGACCAGCCGCAGCGGCTGCGCGGTCTCCTCGAACAGCCGCTGCCCGGAGCCCACGGCGACCGGGTGCACCAGCAGGGTGAGCTCGTCGAGCAGCCCGTTGGCCAGCAGCCAGCGCACCGTGGTGGCGCTGCCGGACATCGTCACGTCACCCGCGGTCTGCTCCTTGATGGCTCGGATCCGGTCGGGGTCACCCGGAACCGCGGTGGTGTTGGCCCAGGTCGGGTCGGTCAGCGAGCTGGACACCACGAACTTCGGGACCGAGTTGATGAACTCGCTGAACGGCACCTCGGGCCCCTGCTGTGGCCAGTACTCCGACCACTCGTCGTAGAGCCGGCGGCCCATCAGGAACGCCCCGGCGGTCGCCATGCCCTTCCCGATGGCCGCGCCCATCTCGTCGTCGAAGTAGGGGAAGTGCCACTTGTCGGGCGACTCCACGACGCCGTCGAGCGAGATGAAGAAGTTGGACACGAGCTTGCCCATCGGAACCTCCTTGTTGGTTGGTCCCCGCTCTGACCGAGCGCACGCGACGAACTCATCGGCGCCGGCCGAATCGGGGTGCTGGCCCCCGCGGGCGTGCAGGCACCCGGACAGATCATGGCGGCGGCAACCGACCTACTCCCTAGTGATCGGGCGGCGGTCCGACGTAGCCCGCTGCCTCGTTGTCGTCGTCGAACGTGATCAGCTTGGGGATCTGCGAGTTCAGCTTGTTGCCACCGACGTGCGTGCCGGTCGAGGCGTCGGACAGCGCGATGGCCTTGTTGTTGTTCGAGCCGTCGAAGAAGTTGCCGGCGATCGTGGTGTTCTTGATGTCCTTGAGCTGGACGGCCTGGGCGGCGCCGGCATCGCAGTAGTTGTCGAAGAAGATCCAGTCAGCGCTCTGTCCCGGCCCGTTGACGCCCTCGCCGGGCAGCACCGGGCCCTCGGCGATCAGGCATTGCGCGGCGATGTCCTCGCAACGGTTGCCCTCGATGGTGACGCGGCTGCTGGTCGGATACTGGTTGCTGTAGAAGGTCTGCAGGCAGTCGGGGTGCGGCCCGTCCCCGCAGCCGTCCTGGTTGCAGTCCGAGCCGTCGCTCACATCCTTGATGGAGTTGTGCAGGATCGTGATGTCGTTGCCGAAGAAGCGGATTCCGTCGGTGTCGTCGCCGTCGTACACCGGATGGGTGATCGTGTTGTTCCGGAACGTGATGTTGTTCCCCACGAGTTTCGCGCCCATGTTGTTGCCGTCCGTGGAGAGGAAACCCTCCACCACGACGTTGTCCGCGGTGACATCGATGCCCTTGACGGTCGACTTTCCGCCGCCCGAATAGACGGCCGGCGAGCCGGGGGTGCCGCCGCCGGTGATGGTCAACCGGTCCGACGAGTCTCCGGTGAGGCACAGCACCTCGCCGGGCGCGGCGGGACGGACGGATCCCACGTCGGCGGTGGTGGTGCACGAGATGTCGCCCAGCGGCTGGACACCCGCATCCGCCGCGGGTTCACCGGACTGCGTGCCCGCGGCCGCCGTCGTCGTCCCCACCGCTTCGCCCGCCGTGGCCCGCACGGTCATCGGGCCCTGGTAGCCGTCGGGAACCGGGACGCTGGTGCGCAGACCCCCGTCGCCGTCGGTCGTGACGGTGACGGTCGTGGATCCCTGGGGAGTCGTGCCGGTCACCGTGGCCGCAGATCCCGCCGGGAATCCGGAGCCGTCGACCGCCACGAACGAGCTGCCCAGCGGCCGGCTCGTCACCTGCGGTGCCGAGCCGGGAGCTGGGCTCGATCCGCTGCTGGCGCAGGCCACGGTGAGCAGCAGGACACCCAGCAGGACACATGCGCCCAGCAGGACACATGCGCACTGTGCCGTTCGTGCGGGTCGTACCCCGGCATCGTCCAATTCGGGCCCTCCGCCGACCTAACGTACGCCGCGACGGGTGCCGCTGGTGGGGAAGCGGTCGGCACCGCCGACGACGGTCTTCCGACGCCGGGACGTCACTTGTAGCTGGAGTCCCCGTCGTACTCCGAGGGGTCCCACGTCGCCGGGTCGGCCAGCCGTTGCTCCAGCATCGGATCCTCGGTGTAGTAGTAGAAGGACCAGCTGGGTTTGGCTGTGCGGTAGCCGGCGATCGCGTCGAAGGCCCGCAACTTCGGCAGCCCGCACCCGTGGTGTTCCAGGAACGGGCAGTTCTCGGCGGCCGCGCGGCGCAGGGCGAGCTTCACCAGGCCGGGCAGCAGGTCCACGTCGGGTTCGAGCGTCTGGAAGTCGACCAGCTTCATGGTGCGCAGGCCCTGCGGGCGCAGATGGATCTTCAGCACGCCGTAGGCCCGGATCAGGCCGGCGCGCACGGCGGTGACGGTCCACAGCCGCCCGGCTCGCGCCGCAACCCCGTAGTGCCAGCGCAGCGACGCCGCGTCCCGGACGCCGAGCAGGGTGCCCGGCTGTTGCGCGACCAGCTCACGCCAGAACGCGTCGAACCGCTCGTCGAAGCCGTCGACCTCGCCGAACTCCACCGACGGCGGATCGTCCGGCAGCGCCGCAGCGGTCACGGCGTCGCGCAGCAGCAGTGCCGAGGCCACCGGGGCAGCCAGCGCCCCGGCCAGCGGAACCCCCTTGCGGCGCAACGCCGCGCGGGCGAAGCCCCGGTAACGGGTGATCGCGTACGCGGCCGTCGACCAGTCGCCCACCGGCACCCGCTGGGCGTAGGCGCTCCACACCGGCGCCGCGTCGGCCCCCACCTTCGCGCTGACCAGCAGGTCCGCGCCCT